>JAGHCW010000156.1 GCA_021160245.1 bacterium
ATATAATGGTTATCTTGATTTTGCATAAACATAAACTAAAAGGACTATATAACCTGAGTCAAGATTTGTCAAATTTTCTGTTGGGAATGCGTTGACCATGGATGAAGGCAAAATTGCCGACCATTGCCCATCCTACTGAATCGCGGCAAGATCGCCAGGCTTCCAGGCCAGCCGACCATGAAGATCATAATATCCGGCCCGAGTAATCACGGCTCTCACAATCTCTCCCGCCGACATATTGCCCGACAGCGTCAACACGCCATCTACATCCGGCGCCTGACCCCGAGTTCTCCCTATGAGCGTCGGAGAGCGACCTCGCCCTCTTCTCACAACACGGTCAATGATCGCCTCATGTTCCTTGCCCACGAGGCGCGAGTTACGCTCAAGCGAGATGCCCGCCTGGAGCTTCAAAAGCGAGTTGTTGCGATCGTCGGCGACGCGCTTTGGAACCTGCTCGGGCATTGAGGCGGCGTGTGTGCCATCTTCCCGGCTATATGTGAAGGCGACCAGCCTATCGAACATCGTGGTTTTTACGAACTCATGAAGGCCCTCAAACTCTGCCTCGGTCTCCCCCGGAAAGCCGACCATAACCGTAGTTCGAAGGACAATCTCCGGCATCGCCTCGCGTAGCTTCGACACGAGCCGGACCAAATCCTGCCTCGACACGCGCCTATTCATTAGCTTAAGCATCCGGTTTTCTGAATGCTGGATAGGCATGTCGATGTACTTACAGACCTTCTCGTGACGGGCAATGGTCTGGATGAGCTCATCACTTATCCCTTTTGGATGGGCATATAACAGCCGTATCCATTGGATGCCGTCGATGTCGCAGAGCTGCTTCAAAAGCTGAGGCAGTCGTGGAGCATCGGGGAGATCATGTCCGTATGCAGTGACGTCCTGGGCTATCAGATTGAGCTCCAAGACACCGAGCTCCGCAAGTCGCCTGGCCTCATCGATTATTGACTCTAGTGAGCGGGAGACAAGCGGCCCCCTGATCTTCGGGATAAGGCAATATGTGCAGCAGTTGTCGCAGCCATCGGCGATCTTAAGATATGCCGTATGTGAGGCGGTCGAGAGCAGTCGGTGTGGTCTGAGTCCCAGTGAGATAGATTCGGACTTGGGACGGCTTTCGATTATCTCGACTATGTTTGCCATTTCTTTCAGGCTCACAAAGCCATCAACCTCCGGAAACATCGCGTCAAGCTCTTGGCCCATAAGTTCCGGCAAGCAGCCCGCGACAAAGAGGCGGGAAATCCGCCCGATCCGCTTTTTCTTGATAAACTCATCTATGACAGCAAAGGACTCCCGCCTCGCCACTTCCAGAAAGGAGCATGTGTTTATGACAACAATATCTGCGCGACTTGTGTCGAAGGTAATGTCGTATCCCCGCTCATTCAGCGCACCCATCATCATCTCTGTGTCAACTAGGAGCTTTGGACACCCCAGGCTCACGAAGGACACTGTCGCTTTTTTATTTGTGCTCTCCATGCTCATTGTTGGGCAGTATTACCTGTTCCTTTCATCAGCCCAACGAGGGCGCGACAGATTCTGTCTATGCCCTTCCCATCGACAGCCTCGGTCGCCGCCTCAGACAGTTTCTTTCGCTTGATGGGCGAATTACCAAACGTCGAAAGCGTAGCGGCAATGCTCTGCACCGAAGTATCGGAAAAAAGGCCGAGATTCACAACAGCCTCGTATGAGGAAAGATGACGGGCATTATTGAGCTGCGGGTCATTCTGCGCGATGACGAATCCTGGCACACCAATTGTGGCCACCTCGAACATCGTAATCCCGCCCGAGATGATACAGGCATCGGCATCTGCGAAGATCGCAGCCTGCGATTCGTGGTTAACGTCTCGATGAATATTGACGCGCCCCTCAATGATGGCGGCAAAGAGCCTGCTAACAGTTCTCGCCTCGAATGCGGGACCGATCACAATATCGATTGTCGCGTTTTCAACTTCGAGGGCCGCCTGAAGGGCCATCGCAGAGACGGAGTTTGGGTCGCTGCCCCCCATCGAGACCGCGATCCGGGCCATGTCATCTCTTACGCAAAAGCGATCTCTTGCTTCCAGGAATGCCGCGTTAACGACCGCGAAGTCCGGCCCAAACAACGCCCTTGTGTCGGTTCGGTCGAATCTCCTTGCATCTTCAGCCGGACAATTGGCGTCAATTATCACATCAACGCAGCCGGGACGGATACCCGCGGCGTCAAACGCTGCAATTCGAGGCGCGTTGGGCGTCCTCCTCAGCTGAGCAAGCATGTCGCAGAGCGAGCTATCGTAATGCGGCTTATCCATAACCAAGAGTTGGCTTCGTTCCGGTGCGATTATCCTCTTGAGCAGGTTGATCTCCTGGCTGGCGTCCGCTCTTGACGAGATTCTCTGGACGGATTGAAACGCGCTTCTGAATCGCGCGCCCAGCGCCTCGTCAGTTGAGCAAGTCAAGAGGATGCAATTGATGTCGGCGAAGGCATTCAGCGCCCTTGCGATCATGCTTGCCCTAGCTAGATGGCCGAGGCCGATCTGCGCGCTACCGTCCGCCCAGAAGAGCGATTTCACAGATATACTTTCCAACAAAAAGAAAAGAGGCGCCCATCCAATTCGGTTGAGGCGCCTCTTCGTTGTTTTCCCATTCTACTGCGGTCAGACCGCAATCAGATGGCTAGATCATGCTTCATCGATGATTACATTCCGTAGTCGAAGAACGCCAAAGAGATGTCGCACAGCATGTTGTTGAAATTGCCCGGCTCCGTCAAAACCGCGCCGAATGCGTAAGTACCAGGCCCATTGATCGGCGGAGAATCGCTCGGAGTGTCGATCGTGAAGAACGGCCACGGCGGGGAAATTACAAAACCACCCGGCATCGTGAAGTCCGCTAACCATGGAATGACGCCAGCTTCCCAGCTCGGGGCACAATAGATCCCACCAGTAGGCGTCACCAAGGCAACATAGACATCCACGTTCACATCCAGTCCAGTGTTCTCACAACCCAAACTAACCTCGATCGGCTCGCCAACAACATAGGCGGCCTTGTCCGTCTCAACGGTGATCTCAACATGCGGCGGAGTTACTCCACCGTGCCCGTACACTGTGTACTTGACCGCATTGAGGTCTTCGTCATCATACTGAACCTGCCCGAGCACGAAGTTCATCTTGCCGTTGCCGGTGAGGTCTGAAGACGGATAGTTGTAACCGGCGACTTCGGCATCATCCTTGGCCCAATTGATGCTCACGTTGTAGTCAACCGGGAACTCCTTTGACCACTCCACTGCTCCTGTCGCACCATTGCGAATCTCAACACGTCGTTGCTCTTCACCCTCGCCGGGGCGCCAGAATATATCCAGTATGAATTCCGCAACACCGTCATCATCAAGATCGACACCGGGTCCTCGAAGAGGATTTGTGTAGCCGATGGCTTGCTCTGAGTCTAGTTCGATCTCGAACTTCGGCTGGTAATTGTTGAGCGGGTCGTAAGCGATAAGGGTATCTGTGTAGGTGCTAGTCTCAAAGACGAAGAAGCTCAAGAATAGCTCACGAGCGCCGTCTCCATCTAGGTCATAAGCCTGGGCGGCATACAGACCATCAGTATCCTCAACCTCAAAGCGCTGGAGGAAAATCCCGCCTTCATACTCGTCAACATAGACAGCCATGCTGACCGGTCTGAGATCACCTTGTGTGTCTTCCTCGTAGGTTGTGGTATAGTAGAAAATGTCCGGATTGCCGTCAAGGTCCATGTCGGTAGTATCCGGGCCATTCCAGAACACACCACCATTCACTCTCTCACCTTCCGCCAGGTCCTCGCCACAGCTGAAAAGGACGTCCTGAGTTACGCTGTCAACCAGCTGAAGGTTGTAGCCGGCTCTCGAGCTATCCCAGACCCTGAGAAGCATCTCTGCATCTCCGTCTTCATCAATGTCTGTGATCTGCAGCGGTATGACGGCAGCGCAATCGAAATACCAACTCTGCGTCCACTCCATCTTGTCGCTGCCTTCATCATAATCAAAGAGCTTCAACTCGCACTCAGTCTGATAGCCATCTTCCATTGAGCAGATCAATATCTCTTGATCGCCATCGAAGTCAAAATCGCAGGACATCGGAATGTTGTACATCGAGACACCTTGCATCTGTGCAAGCAGCTCGTAGTCATTCGCCCCCGTATGCCTATAGAGGTAGCTGTCCAAAGAATTGAAGGCCTGGCCTTCTAGCCAAATATCAGGCACTTCGTCGTAATCGAAATCGGTTGACGGGCCGACGATAGGAGCGAGAATGACTCCCTGGCCGGACTCGAAATCCCACTCCAGATTCTGAGAGCCGACCTGATACATCTCAACAAGCGACCTGGTGATCTCCGGAATATCATCATCACCATACCGCCAGTCGTGGTCCTGACCTACAAGCACAATCTCCTTCGCGCCATCATCATCCACGTCAGCGGAGGCTGCGTAAGATGGTGAAACGCCAGCCCCTTCGAGCGTCCAAAACGGCTCAAAATCCGGACCAAAGAAGCTAACCTCCAGCTCGGTCAAATCCGTATAATACTGATCAGTTGACTTGAAGAGGGCCAAGTTACGCAGGCCGTCCCCATTCAAGTCATCAAACATGAACATAAAAATACTCTCATAGTCTGGCACACCGAATACCCAGCCGGTGTCATAGACCTCCTCAAGCTCCATGCCGTAAACGAGACCGCCCAGAGCGAGCAGAGCGGCGATGAATAGTGGTAAGCTCTTTCTCACCATCTGTCTCCTTTCTCCGTTGCCTAATACTGTTGTTGTCTAATACTGTTGTTGCCTAATCTGTGGCTTAAATCTTGGGTTCTAAGTTACTCCAAACACGTTGACTTATGATAAATGGTCCATTGCCTTTACATCAAAAGACTAAATACGGAAAACACAACTTAAGAAACAAGTATTCTAACCATGCCCATTGACGAGTCAAGAGGAAAATTCCGCGTCCGCCACGCCCTCTAATTCCCCTTCTACAATTCGTTCAATACTGCCATTGGCCGCTCATGCCACCTGAATCTATTTTTAGCGAGTCGTTCTGAAATCAGTGCCGTGGGTGGAATTTCGTGTGAAGACCCTTGAGACGTTCCTTCGTGATATGAGTATATATCTGAGTCGTGGAGAGATCGCTATGACCCAGCATCATCTTAAGCGAGAGTAAGTCCGCTCCATTCTCCAGAAGATGCGTTGCGAATGAATGACGAAGAATATGCGGGTATATCGTCTTCTCTATTTCGCATTCTGCGCCATATCGCTTTATGATCTTCCACACAAACTGCCGCGTCAAATTCTTCCCGAGACGCGAGACGAACAGAAACGCTGACGTCTTGCCCTTCAGAAGCAGCGGCCGGGCGCGCGACAGATACTCATTTGCCCATGAAAGGGCAACGGTCCCAAAGGGGATTAGTCTCTGCTTTGAGCCCTTGCCCGCGCAGCGTAGAAACGCCCCCTCGAAGTCAACCTGAGCCGTCTTGAGATCGCAGATCTCGGAGACCCTCATCCCCGTCGCATACATCATCTCCAGCATCGCTTTATTGCGCAGACCATGCGGTGAAGTCATGTCGGGAGCCTCAAGCAGCGTCTCAACCTCACGCGATGACAGAAAAGAGGGCAATCGACGCCACTTTCGAGGCGCTTGCACGTTGACAGCTGGGGACCTATCGATCACACCCTGCATAACCAAATACTTAAAGAAGTGTCTAATGCACGACAGCGCTCTTCGAGATGAGGCCGGACTCCGGCCAGAGTCCATGAGCCTCAAAAGGTAGCTCTCAACATGAGGCGCCTCGACCTCTGAGGCTACTAGTCCGTTCTCTTCTAGATATCTCCGGAAGGCTGATAGGTCATATTGATAGCTCTTGACGGTATTGAGCGAGAGCCCTCTCTCAGTCAGAAGATTGGTCGAAAATGATCCCACAAGGCTTGCGGTAGTTCCGATCATCTCTCTTCATGCTTAAAGTCAGCAAAGGCTCGCTTAATGAATCTGCCCCAGCAGAGCCCCATCAAGACCGCCACGACCGAACAGCTGAATATGTTCAGCAGACTGGCAAGCCCAAGCGCCTCGCATAACAGAGAGTAAATGATGTAGAGAAGAATTGCGATAGGACCAACAAGACCAATTGAGAATCCGAGCCTCGAGCCGGCAGACGGGTTCGCTCTTGGAGAAAGGAGCCGTCCAATCCCCGCGAGGACGAATGGAAGCGCGATGGCGGGGATTAGGTGCATTACTGACAATTGAAAGCTGCTCACAACTCCCTCTCCCCCACCATCGACTTGACGCCCGTTAAAATGTCCTATATCACATTGCGGAGCTTGCCGGAGCTGCCGGCTGGTGGACCAGTTTCTTGTCCCTGTACCAATCAAACGGCTTTCCATGGGCGCCGGTGTGGCATTCTCGACAGATTTGGATGTTGGGCTTCCTAAGTTTTATCTTCGAGTTGTCCAGATGCATGCTCGCCGGGCCATGACACGCCTCGCACCGCACATCAGCCAGCTGCGGCGTCTCCTTCTGATTTAAGTAGCCCCCGGAAACGCTGTATCCCGTTGTATGGCACCTGAAACAGGTCGAGTCCTTGTCCTTACCGATTCTGGTCAGCGTCGCGAGGGCATGCGCGTGCTTGGTCTTCATCCATAGCTGACTGATCTTCGGGTGACATTTGGCGCACGATGAGGTTCCCACAAACTTCGGCCTGAAAGCTAGGGCAGAGCCTGGCTTTGCCTTGTCACCAACAGAAGACATCTTCGGCGTTGGCTTCTTTCTCTGTCTGCCAGCTCGCCTCTTGGCCTCCTTAGCCATCTTGTCTATCTCTGGGTCCTTGGGAATCTTGCTGTCAATTGAGACCAATTTGCCCGTCTGCTGCGATATCTTCTTTTGCTTCATGTCAAATGTAAGCAGGAACTCGCCGACCTTCTTTCCGCGGTACGCCGCCTTCAAGAGAATGGTCCCCGAATCCTTGACCGTCTCAGGCTTATACAAGCGGCGCATGTTGCCGGAGACGATGAATAGGTGGATACCTTTGACCTGAGTCACCAGCTTCCGGGCATCCTGCATTCGCATATTGCCCATCCCGATGATCATGTCGCACTTTGCCTTGAGCTCTGAAACGACTCGCTCCGCCTCAGTAACCGGGTCCTTGACCTGAAGTTTCTCTTTGTCATCAAGGCTCATTGAACGGATAGCATCTGCCGAGGCAACTCCGAATATGCCCACTCTGACGCCTCCGTGCTTGAACCCAAGCGTGTTCTGTTCGCCAAACGTCTTGATAACATAAGGTTTGAAGACGGGTTTCTGACTCTTCTTATCCATGACATTCGCGGACAGGAAAGCAAAGGGAGAGTTCTTGGCCTTCTTCTGAAGATAGTCGAGGCCGTACGTAAACTCCCGCTTGCCGAGATTGAGACAATTATAGTGCATCATCCCGTACATCTTCAGTAGGACCTCAGTGTAGATCTCGTCGCGCTTGCCCTTCTTGCCAAAGGCATCGCCCGAGTCCAGCACCAGGGAGTAGCTCCCCTTATTTGCCTTCTTTACCGCGTCTATTAAGCCTGCTCGACCAGCAAGCCCACCTTCCTTATGCTTTCACCCACAGGGAAATAGTTCGCCCCAAGTATCACTTGAGTAAACCAGAGCCAGCTTAAAATCGTCCGGCTTCTCATCCATTCTCACGGCGACGGCAAGCAACACTCCGGCAGCGGCGACAAGACTTAAAAATACAGATATGTACCAATACTTCCGCATTGCCCAATCCTAACAAGGTAAAAAAACAAAGATCACAAAACCGCAATAAATGTAACCATGACTTCCGGAAGTGTCAACATCGCAGGCGAGTCGCATGTTCCCGTTGGGCATTGAATTGATACAGACGATTTTGCCCGTTGGATTGTAGGGGGTTCGCTCCGCTTTCCCCAAATCGCAGTGCATGCCCCCAAGCTCCTTCGACTCATCTTCATTCTACAACGACCAGAAAAGGGCGCCTTCTCATAGCCTCCGCTTGAATGACGGCTAAGCTCAGAAAACAATCTTGAGCAAGAGTTTCTTAACCCTCTTGCGGAGATGCAAGCAGACTGAAGCACATTCAGTCACAGGTTGTCTCATAGGTCGGTCTTCAACGAAGATATCACAGAAGAATGAAATGAGCATACCACATGTGTAGGCGCAGGCCTTGTGTCTGCCTTAATATATGAATGGGAGACAAGCTCCGCCTCTGTAAAACAGCAAATGCAACTTAAGAGACCGCCACGCCAAGTGGGTGAATTGAATGTTCGCGGTCACAAACCAGATGCTGCGAGAGACGTTCGAGAAGTCCTTCTTGGAGTAGAATGAGACTCCACAACGTTTGTATGTTCATACTCAATGTGAATCTCGTGGGCCAGTAGGCATGACTCCCAGGCTTTCCTATCTCGCGGCCGCAGATGTCTTACACCATCATTCATTGCTTTTGGCCAACTTCTGGCAAGCGCCTAGCATCGGGTATCACCGCTGGAACTTCGCAGCCGCCCACTCGGAGTCCCTCGCTGAATTCATCCAAAGAGGGCTCCAATTCTTTTGGAATGTAATCCCCGCTCATAAGTCTCAACATGGCGGAATAGCTGAGATGAAAACGAATCTTATCACCGACATTAAGGCCTCCGCTATCTTCGCCCACGCTCGTCGGGCAGGGCAAGAAGGTCTATCAGAGCACACCATATCGGCTGAAACGCTTCAAAGAGGTCGGGTCCCAGTATAGAAAGAGCGACACGATTGACGCGGCTGCGTTGGCCAACTTGCTGCGGCTTCGGCGTGAAGAACTGACGCCGATCATCCTTCCACCGAAGGAGACAAAGGTTCTGTGTCATCTGTCGCGGTCAAGTCGCCGGCTATCTGTGGAGCGCACGCGTCAGGTGAATCATCTGCAGGGGATTATCATCGGCTATTGTCCCGATTTAAAGGCCAATTGGCCGGGCTATGATTTCACCTGCAAGACGATGCTGAGGGTGCTGAGAGAGCATCCTGACATCGCTTCGATGGCCGAACTTTCGGATGCTGAGTTGCTTGGGAAGGTGAAGAAGTTCAGCCGGGGGCAGTTTGGCGAGAAGCACGCCTCGGCCATCAAACAGGCGGCCGGCACGCTGATTACGCGCGATGCGGTTTGCGAGTTTGAGGCTTTGGAGATCCGCGACGCTATCTATTCGATAGAGATGCTTGACGCGAGATTGGCCGGAAAAGAGAGGTTGATTAAAATAACGCTTGCGGGCGCTTACGTTGCGAGGCGGATAATGCTTCTGCCGGGGATATCGACGACTGTGGCCTCGACGATCATTGGCGAGGCCGGGGACATAAGCAGGTTCGTGAACGAATACGAAAACTCCTCCTCAATAACAGTTGAGAAACTACAGCCCTTGTATCAAGATTATCATATCATCTATGGTCACAAACATTGGGACAAAAAGGGAATGATATGGAGCCCTTAACTGGGAAATGCGGCGGCGATTGCAGTCAGTGCTCGGGCCACAAGGCGAACGCGACAACGGACGAGGCGAGGCAGCGGACGAGCGACTCAAGAACCTGGACCGCATCCGCGCGACGCTTGGGCCTGAGGACTTGAACCCCCATTTAAGCCGAAGCCAATCAAGGCTCGCATCGTCCCGTTCCCCGATGACCTTCCGATTGAGCAGGACGAGGCGAATGCACTCATGGCCGTTCATGCGCTTGTCGTCGGCATTATGACCACGGGCGCCGAGAATTATGCCCATCAGTTGAGGCGCAAGAGAAGCAGACCGCAGATGATGGCGCTTCTTTTTTTTTGGCTCTTCGCGGAGACCTTCGGGAGGAAGACGGCGCGCAGATCGTTCTCGATGGCCGCGTTCACGGCGCGCGAGAGGATTGCGGTTGGCTTGTCCGCAAGCGCGACAACGCCCTCCATAGCTTCATCCGCCACGCCACGAAGCACCTCAAGGGATTTGGGGCCCTTGTCGATTTCACCTCATTGGAGGATGGCTGGCAGCTAAAACTCTCCTTCGCCACAGCAGCAGGAGGCCCAGCCGCCCTCAAAGCGCTGAAGCGCTGGGTCGAGGCGCTCGCCAAAACACACGGCGAGCCCGTTTACGCCGGCAATTCAAAGCTAAAGGGCGAGGCGTTCGAGCGGTTTAAGAGGGGGGATGAGATGGGGCTAAATACCAAATAATGCGGCCCAAGGCCAGTAGGTCCATCTTATCCATATAATCGATCGGTTTGAATCGGGACGCAATGACTTGATGTGACAAGTAATCCCATTCACCAAAGACACGGCACGTATTCGGTTCCTTGATTGCTATCTGGTGGAGGATGGCTGGTTCCAAAGCCATCTCATGTCGAAGGCAATCACTATGCGCACAGGCAATAAGCAATGAGGAAATGCCGGAACTCAAACCGTACACAGTTCTCGCGAGTTTTTCGACAAGACTCTCCCGATTGGGTTCGAATGGGAAGATGTGAATGCGTTTTGTATCGGTCGTCAACGCGCTTTGACTCCGCTTGAGAACGATATCTCTGAATGCTTGGTTTTCCCGATCGTCGAACTTGATGAGGACACTTTCCAGAAGGCCCTCAACATTTTGAACGCAGGTGGATTCGATAGCAGGACGTCATCCATGTCTGTACCTAACCTGAAGAAGAATGGATCAGGTTTGAAAAGCATACGCAGCGTTGTGTTGCGCTGACTTCCCCCTCATCCCAGAGCAAAGCGGGCTTAATATCCAAGTAATGTGGCTGCTGTGGCGCGCCTGCTGACGGGAAATTGAGGAACTTGCAGTCCTCTCCTACGTTGACGAGTTTCCCTACACCATAGATTCTACGCTTGATAAAGAAATAAACGCTATCTCCCTCATGCATAGTTGAATAATCAGCGAAAGTGCCCTCGTAGTCTCTCCGCCATGCCCCAGAGGGTGAACGGAACTTCGTGGCATATACACCACTTCTTGTGTAGAGCTCTAAAGACTCAAGACTATCCAAACTGAAGATGTAACCAACGACGGTCTTTGCCCTTCATCAGTAATTCAACACAACGATTTCCTGAATCTTATTTCTGGATGTTCCCTCGCAGTTTATAGCACGGCTCGCTTCTACTATCTTCATCTTGAAATTCTTGTAGAGGTCTAAGATAAACGATGTGTGGGAGTTGCTCAACATGCAGAGACAGCCTTTTTCAGTCAGTTTTCTAAACACCTGGGCGAGGTCGCGCTGGTCCTGGTCGCAAAAACAACCAGCCGTGTAGCCTGTGAAGCTAGCCGTCTTACTCAGGGGGTGATAGGGGGGGTCGAAGTAGAAGAAGTCGCCCGGCCGGCCAAGCTCAATGATCGATCTGAAATCTCGTGTTTCAATCGCCACTCCATGAAGGGCCGCGCTCGCTGCTTGGAGAACGTCCTTATTAAGTATCTTCGGATTTTTGTAGCTGCCCATTGGGACGTTGAAGTGCCCTTTTCTGTTTACCCTATAAAGCCCGTTAAAGCAGGTCTTGTTAAGATAGATCATTCTCGCCGCGCGTTCGACGTCACACAGTGGAACATCTTGCCTATCCAGATTCCGTGTGCTGTAATAATGCTCACGACAGTGTTTTGTCTTGTGAATTTTGAGCTGCATCATCAGCTCGTCAAGGTTATCCCTGACGGTCTTGTAGGCGCTAATCAGTTCCGAGTTGTTGTCGAAGAGGAAGGCATCATGCCAATTGTGGATTGTGGATTGTGCATTTCGGATTGGAGCGGCCAACCGGCAACTGCCAACTGGCAACTGGCAACTGACGATGAGTTGGCAGACGTCCCGTATTCCAGAGATGAAAGAAGACCGCGCCTCCGCCGGCAAACGGCTCGAAATAGCGATTGAAGTTAGTGGGCAAATGCTGCCTGAACTGAGCGAGGAGCTGCTGCTTTCCCCCAGCCCATTTCAAGAATGGCTCAGCTTGTTTTGGCATAGGCTGACCTACAATACCGGTATATGGGCCTGGTTCTCATTTGGCCATATACACCTTCACCCGTCAAATTCGCTGCAACGACATCCCCATTCAGCACACAAGATCAGAGTATAAAGACGCGAAGTCATCCGCAAGGATTTGCATGAGGCCCGAGAAATCCGAAAGGATGGAGGATGAAATAATCCGCAATCGCCAATCCCCAATCCGCAATCTTGACAAGGTGGTTGGTTACGCATAGATTGAGTATGGGTTTAACCGTTCAGAGTAGGGAACTTGCCTGCAATTGCGCGGGTGCGTGGCGTAATGGGTTGTATTGGTCGTGGCCATTAGGTTCGTAGCGGAAAACAGAGTGTGAAGGAGTTGTAATTGTCCGCCAAAGTGAATTTTATTCTTAAGACAACCGATGCCAAAGCGGGTCAGGTAAAAAAGGCCCTGACTGAGGCGGGCATTGAGGTTCGGGCCGTTGTTGAGGTCTATCGGGAACAGGAGCCCGATGGCGCTTCGGAGAGTGTTGACGATAGTCCTGCCGCATCGAAGTAAGGTCGCCGGCGTGCGACGAGGAAGTAGCAGTCGTTCTGAACAATAGTCGGGGCTTGAGGACTTGTACGAATGGATAAAGAGACTGTAATCGAGAACAGGTACCGCATCGATAAGCCTCTTGGCCAGGGCGATGGAGGCTCAACCGGACGGGTCTATCTTGCGCTGGACATGCAGGTCGAGCAGAAGGTCGCCGTGAAGGTTTTGCGGCCCATATTCACATCCGACAGGGAGCTCGTGAATCGGCTGCGAGCAGCGTTCAGCGACGCCAGGGCACTGCGGCACCCGTCGATTGTCCGATATCGGGACTTCATCGTTTGTGGTGACCAAATCGTCATTGTCAGCGATTATGTTGAGGGTCGAACGCTCGAGGAGGTTCTAGAAAAGGACGGACCTCTCAATCCGAAACTGACCAAAGAATGCATGCTCGAGCTCTGTGCGGCCATGCACCTTGCCCATTCTTCAGGAGTTGGCCATTACGATCTAACTCGTCGCAACGTGATGCTGGCTGATGGAGGCGGATTGAGAATCTGCGACTTTGCGTTGTCCAGGTTGCTTAAGGATTGGCTGCTTCGCAAAGCCGGTGGCAAGAAAGCGCAGGACGTGAACAGGACGAGGCTTATGGAGTATCTCGCTCCAGAGCAGAAGCTCGCAAAACCTTTATATAGCATCACATGCGATATCTACGCGGCCGGAATCCTTCTCGAAGAGATGCAGACCTGCAAGTATCCGGACCTTGCGCATCAGACGAGGCGCGCCTCGAAGAAAGCGGAGCGTTCGGCGACTGAATCGGCGCCGGCCGTTCAATTTTCCGATAAGATGCCCAATAGCTGGGACTATATTGTTCGGAAGTCGTTGAATCCGAAGCCGTGGGAGCGGTGGGAGACCTTCATCATAGTGTCGTACGTTCTCGAGGGCAAGGTTCAGATGAGGAGGAGGTCGGCCGAGGTGACTTCGGCGCAACCCATCATCACTAACCGGCTGCTAAATAGGCGGATAATAGGTTTCACTCTAGTGGCTTTGATCGCGATTGGCGCGGTTTTTGGCGTGCTGAAATTGGTCAGCGTGATGTTTGAGGACACGCGGCCGCCACATGAGACGCTTAGCAGCTACCTTTCTGGCGAAGTGCCCGAGAAGAACCACGAGACTTCGGCGAAAGGAGCGCAGAAGCCGATTCCGAGCTCAACTATGCACATCAACGCAGCAAAAGAGCTTGCGGCAAAAGGCGATCTTGATGCGGCTGAGGCGGAGGTTAAGACCGCGCTCGATATTGCCGGCGATCACAGTGGGGCTGCGGAGGTTTTGAAGATCATTCAGAAGCGAAGAACAATCGAGTCTCTTTTTGAGAAGGCCCGGCTCCACATTCGAGCGTTCAGGTATGTTAGGGCCAGCGCCTTGCTTGACGAGATCGCGGAGATGGACCCCGGCAATGTGGCGATACCCAAGCTAAGAGCGGTCGTCGAGAAGGGCCAGCGCATCAGCTCGCTACTCGCAAGCGCGAGACGGGCTTTTGACAACCGATTCTTCACAACACCCAAGGAGAAGAGCGCTTACGCCTTCTGCATGAAGGTTTTGGAACAAGAACCTGGCAATAAAGAGGCCAAGTCGATAATCGCCAAGATGGCCGAGGCGTACATAGAATTGGGTGATGTGAGCTTTGGCAAGGGAGATTTCTCAAGCGCAGCGTTGTACTACAGCAGGGCGCTCTCTGTGAGCCCCAAAAACGGCCGCGCCTCGAAACAGCTTAAGCTATCCCGTGAGCGTGCCCGCGAGGCGAAGCGAGAGGCTGAGGAGGCTTCCACAGAGACGGAGACAGAGACTCAACCGACAGAACCTGATTCAGCGCCTGGTGATGGCTCTCCAACGAACGACGAAACGGAATAGATTAGGTCCAAGAGGCCTATCAAGTTCTAGATTGATCGCGGCTTAACGCCGCGTATTGCCCATTCATTTGGCGTCCATGTATTGGAGAGGAGTATGTCCAAGCACGTTTATTTGGATAATATATGCGTGGCCGTGGGCCTGCTATTCATTTGCTCTTTGATGGGCTGCTCCTGGCGGCCTGTGAACATGCAGCCGCTGAAGAACATCTTCTATGAACCACAGCCGGGATCGCTGGAGATAGGTGATGCTCCTGGCGTGCCGATAGCTATTATCGAGAGATTCTCGGATGAAAGGTGTGGAGAGGCCACTGACCCAGATTATTACAAATCGATAACTGCTATCCCGCTCGTGCCCTATTGTACATTTGAGTTTCCCCAGTTCTACCGTGTGAAGCCCAAAGAAGGTCTGTGTCCAGACGACCCGGATTGCCCGACATGGCCCACTCTGCGCGAGCAATGCAGACGAGTTGTTTAGCCTTCTGAAAACGCGCTCATTGCCTTCCGGACATACAAACACGTCACGATCGGCGTCATAGACGAACTTTTCATCATATACCAAAGCCTCTAACTCGCCCCTTCTCATTTTAGTGGTCGCCAAGTTGTCCAATGCACAGATGTCCTTCCTCAGAGACTCCAGCGACTGCATCGCCTCGCTTCTAAAAAAATCACTATCGGCATCGACCGCCTCAACCGTCTCATCAGAAGTCCGCTCCACCGCCTCGACCATTCGAACGAGGCCATTCGAATGGTTCGCCTCCTTCACTTCATCAAAGCACTTCTCTTGAATTATCTTGCTATTGCTAGCGTTAGCATGAACTTTAGTCCCATCAACAATTATGTGTGAAACGCCAACAATGCCAGCATCCATAAGGCGACGAACCAGCGACGAAAATGCCTGCTCCAAGAGCGATTCGTTCTCCAGTCGAAAGAGAGCAATGGCCCTGAAATCGGGCTGCTGACCTTGTGACAGGTGGATGAAGCCGATGTTCTCGCGGCACTCAGCGGCAAGTTTACGGCTGCTTCGAATACCGCGAGCATAGCCGTAGAATAGCACTTTCACCATCATACACGGGTCGTAACATGACGCGCCGAGAACATTATTGTCGCACGCCGAAGGACCCAATTCCAAATCATCAACGACGACATCGATCAGCAGGTCCGCAACAGCCCGATATGGTTTGCAGAGGAGAAACTGCTGACTGGTGTCTCGGGTGTAAGCACGACGACCGCGCGGACTCTTTTGGGCCAATTGCCCGAACTGGGCAAACTGTCTCGCCGGCAAATTACCGCCCTGGTCGGCCTCGCTCTATATCCCCGCCAGAGCGGCGGATGGCGTGGAAAACGCTTCGTCTGCAGGGCCGAGGGCACGTCAGAGCTGCCCTTTCCATGCCAGCCCTAAGCGCCTCACAACACAATCCTGTCCTCTTAGAGTTCTATCGCCGACTTACTGACAAAGGCAAACATCTAAAAGTCGCTTTGACAGCCGTAATGCGGCAACTCCTAACAATTCTCAATGCAATCGCCAAAGATAAAAAACCATGGCAAAATTGCACGATAAAGCCTTGACTTCAATCACAGTCACTTCAGGGAACCAAGACATCGCATGACCTCGACCTCAATTCCACCTATTTACTCACCGCAACCGGGCCCCGGGGCCAATAACACAATCACTCACAAACCCAAAATGCGAAAACTCCTGGCATTGAGATATGCGGACCTTTTGAGTTGAGTGTTTGACCAGAAATCAGCTGGTTTGCCTCCTTCCGCCCTCAAGTTTAGGGCCTCGTCCGCGGCTGCTTTCTTTCCTTGCATACGCGCTTGGGTGATCCATATACTCGACCTTTCATATACAACTCAGAAAGTGCTCAGGATTGGTTCAAGCTAACAGATTTCGGGGAGGTCAAAGCAATCAATGAAGAAACACCCTCAGTTATTCGGCTGGATTGCGGGCGCGCTGACGATGGCGGTTCTGGTTCTCGCCGTTTTTCTCGAACGAGGCGAATTGGTGTCGCTTCGTAAGATTGGAGCGGGCGTCTTAATTGCTGCCGGCGCCCTCGTATTCCTGCCCTTCATGACGCTCCGCAAGCACGGCAAGCCGCCAAAAGGCAAGAGTTATATGGACGCCACCGTGGTCGTGGATCGAGGCATATATGCGATTGTCAGACACCCTCAATACTTGGGCTATATCCTGCTCAATCTGGGGTTCATGCTCATGCTGCAAAGTCCGTTCGCACTGTCGTTGGGCATTTTGGCGATTGCCTTCTTCCTTGTGCATACGATTCAGGAGGATAAGTTCTGCGCCGCCAGGTTCGGCGAGAGTTGGCAAGATTATTCACGCAAGACCCCGCGCCTCAACTTCCCGTTGGGTATCGTGCGACTCGTGCGAAAGCAGCCACCAACAGGCTCAGTTTGAGGATGCAGTTGTGCTGAGGGATTTTCTATATCAAGTCTAGGTGATTTCGGATGCTGCTTGAGTATCAGAACAAAGCATCAAAAGCAGATATACTGGCCAAGAAACATCATAGCCGTCTGGTGTGCGAGAATGGCTGCAATGGCACCAAAAAGAAGCTGATTCTCGGCGATAATGCCGAGATTCTGCGACATTTGATTGCTGATTGCAATGTGTGTGGGCACGTTGATTTGGTCTATATCGACCCACCTTTTGCGACGAATAGCGTCTTCAGAATCGGCAAATTGAGGGCCGCCACGATCAGCTCGAGCCATTCCGATCGGGCTGCGTACAAAGACCTGCTAACTGGTTCAGACTTCATTGAGTTTCTTCGTGAACGGCTGATTCTTCTGCGTGAGGTGATGTCGCAGAGCGGATCGATATACCTGCACATCGACTACAAGATAGGCCATTATGTGAAGATAGTGATGGACGAGGTATTCGGCGCCGAGTGCTTTCGGAGCGATATTGCCAGAATTAAGTGCAATCCGAAGAACTTTGAACACCGAGCTCCCGGCAACGTCAAGGATCTGATCCTGTTTTACACAAAATCCGCTCAATATACCTGGAATGAGCCCAGAACCGCTTTTAGTGAGGAGGACATCACGAGGCTGTTTGCGAAAGTTGATGAGAACGGCAGACGCTATACGACTGTGCCTCTCCATGCCCCAGGGGAGACGCAAAATGGCCCGACCGGACAGCCCTGGAAGGGCATCCCACCTCCGAAAGGCCGGCACTGGCGCAGCGATCCGAAAGCCTTTGATGAGCTAGACCGCGAGGGGCTAATCGAGTGGTCGCGGATGGGAGTGCCCAGGAAAATATTATATGCTGACGAGGCAAAAGGGAAACGGTTGCAGGACATCTGGGAGTTCAAAGACCCGCAATACCCATCGTACCCCACGCAGAAGAATCTGGATATGCTCAAACTCATTATCTCGATGTCGTCAAACAAGGGCGATCTTGTGCTGGATTGCTTCTGCGGCTCTGGGACAACGCTATTGGCAGCCGAGGCGCTCGGCAGGAACTGGATCGGCATCGATCAATCAGAGGAGGCAATGGCGGTTACAAGGCGCAGATTGGATGAGATGACGGAGACGCTATTTCAAGGGAAACCCGAGTATGATCTTCTGAGAGTCGCGCCTCCCGATGCATAGATGCGGCTGGGCCACCAGCAAGATATTGATCTCATATCACGACAAGGAGTGGGGCGTCTTCACGCTGGACGAGAG
>JAGHCW010000064.1 GCA_021160245.1 bacterium
ACGACGAGCGCCGGCGCTTGCAGTCTTAAGAATCATCAAGCTTCGCTGCCTCCGCCTCGCAATTGAATATCTCTTTGCCGCAACTCTCGCAGTTCTTCTGATACCACCAGAAGGGGGTTCCGCACGTGGTGCATTCCCATCTCTTCTCCTGCTGCTTGAGCCATGCGTCCTGTCCAGCCTTCTTGATGGTCTTGAAGTTATTAATCATCAAGACGTAGAGCGGGTAGAAGTCACCCTTCTTGAACTGGTCAAAGTGCTCACATGGGCATTCATCGCACTCGAGACAGTTCGCATAGCCCTTCTCCATCGCGCAGGCCCTTATCTTGCATTCTGTGCAGCATCGGGCGAGCTTCTCGCTCTTGCAGCCATCGCAGTCGAGCTGTTCTACCGGCTTCTCTGCGCGCCTCGCCAGGTCCTCAAGTTGCCCGTTCTTCCGCGCGATGACGATCTCGCACGCGCCGCAATAAATACCGCAGTAGGAACCGTATCGATATTCCATCGACTCCATTTGCCCTTTTATCCCTTTGTCCTTCTCGCCCTCTACTGACTCATCCACTTCTGCACCTCGAGCAGCGCCTCCTTCGGGACTGCGTGCGCGCCGTCGAACTCGTAGAATTTAACGTCGTAGCCGAGCTTCTTCAGAATGTCTCTGGCCTTTGTGCCCTCCTCAAACTTCACCATTTCATCCTTGCTGCCGTGGGCGATGAATATCCTGAGATCGTTCATCTTCTTGAGATCGATGCCGGCCTTTTTTACCAGCCAGTCCTCTGAGAACCAGCCGCCGAAACATACGAGGCCCTTGAAGAGCTCGTGATTCTTGATGCCAATTGTATAGGTCATGCCGCAGCCCTGCGAGAAGCCCAGCAAGTATGTGTCGCCGACTTTGTATTCGCTTTGTAGATGCTTGACGAGCTTCGCGACGTATTCCTCTGACTCTAGCTTCGAGCGCTCGCTGGCCGGGTCTTCATCTGGAACGGGCGCGCTCCAGCTGTAGCCCTGCTCATTGCCCCTCATATAGGGATATGGCGCCTGCGGAACGGCGTAGATGAACTGCGGATTATCGAATCGCTCATAGAGGCCGACGAAACTCTCGGGGTCACTGCCGTAGCCATGAAGACCGACGAGGAGTGGGTAGCTCTTGCTCTCGTCATAGCCCTCGGGGAACTTGATGCGGTATCGGAACTCGGCTGAGGCGCTGATATAGAACGTATCGCCCTTGCCCTCTTCCTTTTCCTTGGCCTTCTCCTCGAGGCGCGCGATTACATCCTTGAATACATCGGTGTCCTTGACCTTCTTGAAGTCGGGGTCATTCTTCATCCACTCGACGTTTCGGAATCCCGAGTCAAACGATTTCTCAATGAACTCCGAGGCGTGCCTCGCCTTGCCTAGGAGGCCGTAGCAGCAGGCTAGGTTGTACATGCTATCCCCGGCCTTGACGTCATATCTAAGGAGCTTCAGGTATAATTCAGCCGACTTCTCGTATTCCTCAGCCTGATAGGCCTCATACGCCTGCTTCTTGATCTCCTTGAGATCTACGTTGAGAAAGTCGCCAACGTCGTCGGCGTATATGTCTGTCTTGCCGTGCTTGTAGGGTTTGGCGCGTTGTTTCTGGCATTCGTTCTCGCCATTTTCGTCTTTGTCCTCAACGACGATTAACGTGCACGACAGCGCGAAGAGCAGCATGCACGCGACGGCCAGCAATCTTACGGTCTTGCTCATCATGCATCCCCAATTCTCTTGGTAAACATATAGTAAAAGATGAATGAAGTTGGCTCATTTCAATCCCCAGACGTATGTATATACCTCTTGACCCTCACAGATGCCAGCTTTCACATCCGCAGTCATCTTACTCACGCCGATGTCAAAGCAATTCTGGCCGATTAGCCTCAACGTCGATGATGCCTTATTCCTGAATCTCTCCAAATGCGACTCGTCAATGCGATACGAATGCAACGTATGGGTCAGCTCGATGTCGCTAAACCCCGCGCTGCGCATCGCAGCAGCGATCATCTCAATTGACGGATACCGTCGCAAGTCAGTCTTGATAGTCTCGGGGAAGTACCTCGCCATTGTGCGATTTCGGATGTCATCCTCAGAATCCGTAACCGTCAGCACTTTTCCGCCGTCCCGCAGAACTCTGCGCGCCTCAGCGAAGTAGTGCTCAAGGTCCTTGATGTAGTGGATAACGTTGACCGAAAAGGCCAATCCAAACGAGCGAGCATTATATGGGAACCGTTCATCGACGTTCCCTTGCCGGGCCCTGAGTTCGGGATATTTCAGCCGTGCCTGATTCAACATCTCTTTGGAATCATCGAATCCGTGCGCATCGCCTCCTAAGACCTGCGTCAACGCATATAGATGGTCGCCGGTACCGCATCCAATCTCAGCGAACTGCTTGATATCACCGCTCTTGAGGCGCGTCGCGACATGCGAGATGATGTGCTCGCTTGCTTTTCTGAGAGATGAGTAGTTTTGAGCGAGCTGGTCGTAGTCAATCTGCGTACTCACTTTCGCTCCATTTGGCAGACTTGGCGCACTGAGGATCGCCGGATTTCTGCCCACGGATTCCCAGGTCTCTTATGAAGCCCTGACCTATCCGGCCTGGGCTGAGAAAACCTCGAGAGCTGTTTCTAGTTGATCAATGAAGAACTTGGCGTCGTCTGTGCCGAGCTCCTGAAGGCCCGCCATCGCCTCGTCCAGCTGCTGCTGGCCCTTCTCCATTGGCGAATAGATAATCGGGGCGAGAGGATTTGAACCTCCGACCTCTGCCTCCCGAAGGCAGCGCGCTAACCAGGCTGCGCTACGCCCCGACCTTAATCAACTCACCTCAGAATCGCCTTTGGCCACAACATCCCCCTCAAGCTTCTCGGCCTCAGCTATATTCCTAGCGTGTCGTTTGCCCATATACCTTACGACATAAAAACCGCCGATCAAGAGCAAAATGAATGCCGCCGAGAAATAATTCAAATATCGCATCAATTCTTCCTTCGGCAGAGCGTCCCGGACTTCGGGCCAAACGAAAAGAAGCACAAGCCCCACGAGAAAGAACCGCGCTGAGCGGCTAATTGCGGAGATAAAGACGAACTTCGGGAAGTTCATCTTGAACGCGCCGGCCGAAATCGTGAAGACCTTGTATGGTATCGGCGTGAACCCGGCCACACCTACGGCCATGACTCCGTATTTCTCAAAATAATTATCAACAACGCTGACTTTCTTCTCCTTGAATATCCTGAGCAGAAGCGGACGACCACCTATCCGCCCAATCAGATATCCCAACATGCCCCCAAGAACCGAGCCCACAGAACAAACAACGGCTAGCCAAATCGCCTTCTCGGGATTCGCCATGCCTAAGGCTATCAGAAGAACGTCCGGCGGAATTGGGAAAAAACTCGACTCGGCAAAGGCGAGAATGAGGAGCGCCCATTCGCTGTATGGCGTCTGTGCCCAATGGATCGTCCACTCCACGAGGCTATGGGGAATCGATAAAATCCACTCAATCATCGGAGCGACCCCCAACACCTGAGGCGCTAACACTTATGTCACTTGCTCCAAAGGCGAGCCGGACAAGCGCCCCGGTCAGCTCAAACGCGCCTCGGTCGGTGTAATCCAGTCGCATGGGAGTAATGGAGATGTATCCGTTGTTGACTGCGTGGACATCGGTACCCTCAGTCGCCCTATGGCCCTCCGTTGTCCGATGGATTCTAAAACCCCTTGTAGCATTCGGGCAATCAACCTCTTGTGCTCCTGCCTCGTCCTCAGCGACGCTGTTTGAAAAATGGAGATTACCTTGCCTCGTCACAACAGCCTCGAACGGCCCCTCGCCGAATGGGATATTGATGTTCAAGAAAGTCCCGTTCGGAATGCTCTTCAGCGAGAATCGCTCCAAAAATCTCCTGACGAAAGCGCATGCCGGTCCGAAATTCGGCTGCTTGGAATAACCTATTGAGAGAGCAATAGACCTCACGCCGAGTCCCGTTGCCTCGATTGCGCCAGCCACGGTCCCAGAATAGCTGATATCTTCCCCGATGTTGTGGCCCAGGTTTATGCCAGATATGAGCAAGTCGAACTTGTGATCTGCAAATAGTTGCAACAGCGCCAAGTTAACGCAGTCTGCCGGCACACCGTCCACTGCGAACTCCCGGTCGGAGATCTCTCTTGCCTGAACAGGTCTGCGGAGAGTTATGCTATGCGAACACGCGCTCTGCTCTGTTTCGGGCGCCGCGACATAGACATCGTGTGTTTGGGCCAGCGTCTCTTCCAGACGAACCAGGCCCTCCGCGCGTATTCCATCGTCATTAACTAAGAGTATTTTCATTCTTTCTCCTAAATGGACCGTTTAAGATGCGGGGCATTATAGCCGAGGCGATATGAAGAGAGCAAGGTTACTGTTTGAGGCAAGGAGAATCAGATTGGCGACAAAGAAGATTGAGGGATGGCACATCGATGCGCTGCCGAGGGATTTCCTGCAGGGCCGACGTGAGATGCGCCCACGCCGGCCCGATTGCCCTTATGTCTGCATCAATCCATAGGTTTCGCCGTCACCTCAAACTCGGCGGATGTGGTGAAGCCCAAACCCAGCCAGGTCTCTTGCCCGGCGCGGGTGAAGCCCGTCTTCCACTTGTAATGGCCGGGCGGTACGTCCGACATTGCGATCAAATCGAGCTGGAGGATGAGCCCGGTGTCGGTCGGCACGAGCATACCCTCGAAAGCCGGCGCCTTATCCAGCAGCATCTCCGTCCGAGGCGCGAAGTTCATCCGGGCCGGTGTCGGACCACACCAGAGTGTTCCGAGCTGAGGCATAGAACGGTCAACGCCACCACTGAATGTTATGGCGTAGTTTTCGAAATCCTTGAACGGCAACAGTCCAGATTCCCAGGGAATCATGGTGAATAGCTCAGACGAAGGGTCGAAGATGATAACACTACCTGAGAGATCGGGCGACTGAACGATTATCCAAACCCTTTCTGCAAGGTCAGATACGATAGCCTGAACTTCGTCAATTGGGATACCGAGCTCGTTCAGCGAGTAAGAGGTTGCCTCGCCATCATCAATGACCGTTAAGTACCTACTCGACTCATCGTCCTTACAGCAGACGTAAAGCAGACCCGATTCCGATGGCTCCAGGGCCTCGGGCGGCGCTGGCAGCAGGTCGTTATCATCTATCCGCGCCCAGGTACCATCCGGATCTCGATGTTGGATGGCAGTTCCTCTGTCGTAAAGGTAGATGTTGTCATCATGGTCGATCCACATGCCCCCATATCCGAACGGACCCTCGGGTAGTGGTGTGTCTATCGTTGACCATGTGCCGTCCCTGAAGGCGAGAAGGCTCTCGCCCATCAGCATATACAGGTTGCCGTCGTCATCCTCCTGCATGGATCTGGACCCAGGCCATATGCTCCAAGATTACATCCCTCTCTCGTATTGACCCATCCGCTCTCGGTCTTGTAATAGGCGCTCGGCGGCATCGAGGACCATGCCCATAGCCCGGTTTGGCTCTCAAACGCGCCCAAGAGCCAGGCGTGGATGGAGTCCTCAGCCACGGTTCGCCAGACGCCATCATCGAGCATAGCGAAACCTGCCGCGGAGGCGGTGCTATATGCGGCTATCGCTCGGCCATCTGGAAGCCCGACGAGGAAGCCGTAACTCGCGTCAATCTCAGGGTTGGGATTCTCGTAATTCATCCACATCCCGTCTTTCAGAACCTGGATAGCATTGCTGTATGTGCCGCAGTAGATGGTGTTGTCGAAGCCTACAGCGATGGAGTTTGGCGATATTGTATGGGGAAACGCGACGAAATTGGCGCCATCGTACATTGACAGCACGCTGCCCCTTTGAGCGAACCAGACGTTGCCCATTGGGTCAGACGTGATGGCATCTATCACCGTATTTCCAATACCTGGCGCATCATACTCCCAGACGGTGGTTCCGCGGGTACCCAGCTCGTACTTGTAGAGATAGGGCATCATATTGACAAACACCATCATCCACACATTTCCGCGCAAGTCGCCGTGAGCGCAGTTCAAGAGAACTGTCCCATCCGTAGCGAATTGCTCAATCTCGTGGAAGTCAAAGGAATCTCCCTGGTGCACGTAGATGCCGTCCTGCCCTATCGCGCAGGCCTTGCCTTCGTTGGTGAGCACCACAGACCTCACAGTACCTGCGATCTCGTTCGTGTGGTCATCGATATGTCCGTTCGACCAGCACCGAACCAGCTCTCCCTCGTTACTCATTATGCCCGGCCACTTGTGGCAAAGCCAGACCGTGTCGTCTCGGTCGGTAACCGCCGCATGGACGCCATACGTATAATCGAACGTGCTGGGCTTGTTGAGCATACGGCGCCACCCAAACGGATACTTCATTGAGATGCCGATATCAGTCCCACCTGCGGCCATCAGAGTCTCTTCGAAGCCACGGAACAAGTAGGTCCGAGTTGTATTTGCACCGTCCTCGCCCTTCCAGATACTCCGTATCGGGCTGTCATACGGAATGAACTCCACACCGTGCGCAAGGCCGGCCCAAAAGCCGTGCTCGCCGAGCTCTAAACTCCAGACCTGGTTGTCGTTTAAAAGCCTTAAGTCGGCGAAATCACTGAGGCGGGGATGTCTCGCGCACACAAGCCAAATGGGACAGTTGGGCAAATGAGCTCGGGGCCTGGTAAGCTCCAGATGGGTGAATCAGACAAGAGAGAATGCTATGCAGGGATTTGGCCATGGATCTCAGAAGACGGACTAAGTGTTGGGGAAAAATAAAAAAGGGCTAGCCGAGATGGCTAGCCCTTCAAAACACTCTCAATTAAGATGTAACTGATAAGCAGTCGTTCCCACGAGCTTCAGGAACCTCTCACAAGCTCTGGCGATTAGCGTATTCTCGCAATAATCGGATCGAGAAGCATTGAGGGAACCTGAGGAACCGTCGTGAAGATGGGACCATGAGCCGTCCATTTGCCGCTCGTATCAATATCAACGAGATAATAGTAGTAGGTTGCGCCCGGCGAAACGTTCTTGTCGGTGAACGAATACTCTGCGCCCGAGGCGGAAATGCCCTTTGCGCCGATGAAACCGCTTACCTTTTGGCAATCACTAGGAAGATTGTCGCAGCGATAGACCATAAAGCCCGCATTGTCTATCTCAGCGCCGGTCTCCCAGCTGACGACGACCTTGTTTCGATGGGCCTCAGCCACAAACGACGCGAGCTCGACATAGTTCATGCCGTCCCAATCGAAGTGGTAGCCCAGGTCGATCCGCCATCTATCGTCACTCATCGTGTCGCACCAGAAGTCCTTGTCCTCGGAGCCATCCGCATGGACGCTATACTTGGGGTCCTTGCCGAATGTCACAGTGTTGACAAAGTCGCAGTGGGTCTGCCCCCAGTGGTCAGTTGCCGCCGCAATGCCCTTGTCGATACAGGGACTATTCTTGCTGAGGAAGTAGAACGTGGAGTTGCACGGCCTCTCGTCATCCGGCTCGCCTTCAAACAGGGGGTCGAAATCGTAGTTGGTGTTACCGTTTACATATCCGTCTGTGGAACTTGTGACCCAATCAGGATAGGGCGTCCACGGGGCATTCATCTGCACATCCGAATACATAACCTGGATCGTGACCTTGTTCCGATTGATGTCGTCAAATGCTGCAGGTCCGTTGAAATAGACGATGTTGTGGATCATTTTCATCCAATACCCGTCCCTATCACAGCCCCAAATGCCATAGACATCGATTTGCGGATCAGGTGATCCCCAGGTTGGCATCTTGTCATCACAATGGTAGTTATCGGCAACTGTGTTGCCGTTGATGTAGACCTTTGCGCAACTGCTCTGGATACCCGCGCCTTCGCCAGCCTTGCCGATGCAGTTCTGCCTGATCAAGTTGTTGACAATCTCGCTGTGGTTGTCGTTGCCTGACAGGTATATCCCGCCGCCATAAGCTGTAGCCTTGTTCCAGAAAATGCAGCAATCCCGGACATAGTAGCCCTCATGGGTTGCAGATTCTGCCGGCCAGGATAGGTAGAGTCCTCCGCCGCCGCTGTCTGCAGCCTCCGTATCCGAGTTTCCATCCGCAAGATTCTCCCAGATACAGCTGTTCTCGATTACGCCACAAGATTGATGCCATGCCATGCCGCCGCCGGAGCCTTTCGCGTGGTTCCCGGTAACCTCGAGCGCGTACATAATGATATCATCAGATGTACTGCTTTTATCCGGACCCCACACCAGGATGCCGCCGCCGTGACCCGCATCGGAGCCTGCAACATAAGCTGCAAAGCCATCCGTTATCTTGAAGTTTCTGATCTTGATGTCGCTGCTTTCAAGTATCTCAATAACCCTATTCTGATTGTCTCCCTTGATCCAAGGGCCATGATAGAGACCACCATAGCCGATAATCTCGATACCGCTCTTGTTGCTAATGGTAATTGGGAACGTCTCACAAGTCGTGTCATACGTACCGTTGGCAACATGAATGGTATCGGACCCGCTGACGCAGAGAGCAACAGCGGCCTCGATTGATCCAAGTGGGTCCCCCGAAGATGACCCGCTTCCGCTTCCGCCTACTGCTACGTAGTAGTCCGCCGCGCTGGCATATCCAATCGCGACCAGCATTAGCAGAACTGACAGAAGCGTTGTAAGCATCTGTTTCCTAAGCAAACTTCCACCCTCCTTTCATCAAAAGATGCGCTTGCCGAATTGAATACAACTTAGCAATTTTGAACTGAGCCACCAAAGCCCGTGCATGACAGCGAAGGTCCGAGCTGCGATAGAATCTCGCTGCTCCCCAAAGTTACGACTTTGGGCGCCTCATAGGCTGTTTTTGATGTCTGCATGTACCATATCCTCCTTTCTTTCAGTTCCATATCCTCGTTCCTATACAATTTTGTGCCAAGCGCTCGAACTCAATGTTATCTTGTTACTAGTCTTATTCGGGCGCTTGACATCGCTTCTCTTTACTCTGGCTCGGCCTAAAGAACCAAGCTGCTATTCATCCGCTCTACAAAAGTATAAGGCCTCGCATTGACCGGTCCGTGGACTGTCATCTCGCCACTCGTGTCAATATCAACCAAGTAGTAGCTGTAGGTCGCGCCGTTCACAACGCTCGTATCAATAAAGGAGTAGCTAAACCCGCTGGCCGCCGTGCCCTGAGCCGCAATGATCTTGGAATTGACCTTAAGCACTGCGTCGGAGCCTTCCTTTACTCTGTAAATGTCAAAGCCGGCGTTGTCAACCTCGGCGCCAGTTGTCCAGCTGAGAAGCACCCTATTGAACTGTCCCTTCGCCTCAAACGAGTCGAGGTCAACGTAAGTTGCGCTCTCCTTGAGATAGTGGAAGCCCATGTCTATTGTGCCCGCGTCCTCCACCGCATCTGTCCTAGTCGAATAGCCGCTGCCAATCGGATACCAGGATGAAGCAGAACCAAGGCCCGCATCCACGCAAGGACTCTGAACCGGCTCTCCAGCAGCTGTCTGACTCAGGAAGAAATAGCCACTCGAAGGTCCTGTAACGAAGTAGGGGTCTGTATTGAGATTGCCAGTTCCAGCCCATCCGCCCTCAATGTCTGAGTGGGTTACATTGACAACCTCGGCGCCGTCCCATAGCTCAATGCTAGTATCATTGTCCCAGATTATCGAGTTATAGATGTTGACCGTTGTGTCATCGTCGCCCTCAATGTAGAGCCCATAGTCAGCGTGGTCCGCAATCGTCAGGTTCCTGATCGTAAGAGTGGCCGTAATTCCGCCGCATGCGAAATACACGCCCGTTGTCTGCTCGAACTCCGTGGACCAGCCCTGCTCCGCGAAGACCACGTTGTTAAAGAGCGTAGCATTCCCCGAAGTCGTAGTGCTTTGGGAATTGATGTAGATGCCATGTCCATCATTGCCGAAAACGGCGTTGTCCCTAACCTCGATGCCGTCAGGCGCATTCAGGAACACGCCATCTCCCAAAACAGCCTTGTTGCCGTAAATCTTGTTGTTGGAGAGCTCGCTTCCATTCTTCCCATTTATGACGCATACACCGCCGCCATTACCACTCGCTACGTTCTGGTATATCCAGTTGATATGCGCAACCGTGAAGTTGTTGGATCCAACCGCCTCTTGAATGCAAACGCCGGCCCCAGCTCCTGCGCACTCGTTGTAACTTATGTAATTACCGTAAAGCTCCATATTGCTGTTTCCGCTGTAGATACCACCACCGTTTGTGTTCCTTGCCTCGTTCATAAACACGTGGTTTTCCCGGATATCCGGCGTACAGCCTACATTAACATATATGCCACCACCACTCGTATTGGCCCGGTTCTCAGCAATCTCGTTGCCATCTGCGATGTAAGGGGCGGAGCTGTTAACCATGTAAATGCCGCCGCCAAGCGTCGCGTAGTTGCCTCTGCCAACCTGATGCAGATGCTCGGGCTTCGCACGGACCATGTTGTGCAGGATATCGGGACTGGAGTCGTAAAGATAGATGCCACCGCCATTTTCGACAGCGTCATTCTCCAAGATTCGGTTGTCCTCGATCAACCCATTCGACTCTAGGAAGTAAATGCCACCGCCGTTGCCGCTGTCGTCATTTGGATCGTACTCAGCATCACAGTCCTGAATCAGATTATCGATAATCTCAACTTCGGATTGCTTGCAATAGATTCCGCCTCCGAGGTCCGCTTGGTTATCCTGGATGGTACATCCGGAAACCTTTAAGTCTGCCTCCAGTGCAAAAATTGCGCCTCCGCCCTGGAGGCACTCGCCACCCTCAAAGACACAGTCGGTGATGTGGACGTCGGAGTAATTGACAAAGACACCGGCGCCGTCCTCAGTGCTGTAGCCATTGCGAATGGTAAGAGTCGAGATCGTGACGCCATTTATATAGATGTTAGGCGCATTGACCTCCAATATGCCGAGCTGGTCAAGGGGATCCGTATGATCGACATTCCATTCATTGTAGTCAATGATCGTCGTGTCCTTGTCCATGCCCACAAGATGCACATAGTGGAGTATCTTACTCGCTGATTGCCACCATGCAATCGGAAACTCCTCGTTATCCGAGCCTCCCGACGTGTAGGTATAAGTCCCAGGGAATACGTTGATAATGGTGGGATTAGCCGCCGTCGCTGTATTCGGGACTGTTGCCATCGCATAAGTGATCGTCCGCCAGGGATCGGCGTATGTCCCCGGATTTGCATTGTCACCCGACACTGAGACATAATAGTCGTCAGCGTGGGCAAACATGGTCGCTAGAGAGACGATCAACGTGCACAACACGAAGACCGAAGTCAGCAGAAACTGCCTATCTACTCTATGCATTGTTCCTCCCTTTCTACGATTAAAAGAACAGATCGTTTAAGGATGTTCCAAATCTACTATATTGAAATCAAGACGTGGAAGCGGGAATAGACTGAATCGCGCCTCATTCGCAAGAGGACTTGAGGCAATTCACGCTTCTTTCTCAACTGAACCTCCCTACAATAGCCAAGTTCCGAGAATTGCAGCGTGAACACACGCCAGTTAGAAGATCGACTCTCCGGAAAACGCGAACGCTCCAGAGTGTTCTTAGGGGCGAGAACTGTTCATCCTAACATGGATTGCCAAATCAGGATGGCGGCTCCCGCATCTACCTAAACGTCTAATCTCCCTATTCCCGCAACCGCTTGCCAGATATTCCTATTCCTAACTTAACATCACCAACAGCGCTTCACCACCAAAATGCACTGCCGAATGACTTAGTAGAGGCGAGAACTCATCATCTTGCCTCAGTTAAAGAGGTGCAGATGATAGCCCCCACTTCTATTAGGACTATAACTCCTTTCTCCAAAAGTGTCAAGTGTGGTTTCTGGAGCCGATTTACAAGCACCGATGTCGCATAATATCATCAAATACACGCAATATTCGTCCAAATCGAGATTCCGTTTTTTCAGAAAACAGCTAATCTTCCCAATAATGCGCGAGAGCAACGCCTCTCTTCGCCCATCATCTGGTTATGAGTATAACCAATATTGAGCCTGCTGTCAAATCCCTCCGAAAACTCCTTAACGTTCTAGCACGATGCAAATCGCCATCAGTCAGCTGTTAGATCGTAATCCAGAAGCTCAACTCGGCCGCTTATCAGGGACAGAGCGTCCAAGTTACCCGCGACGAGGCCCACGTCTCTTGCGAACCACAGATCGCCCTGCGCCGCATTGAACATCGCCGTCATCGAGATGTGCCAGCAATCATCGAAATCACCCGCCCCAACGCTCACGCTCTCACGGCCCTCAACTCGCATTGTAACTGGGAGAGGCCATCCCTCGTATTCCATCAAGAGCATCCAGCTGTCGCCGGCTCTTGGCTCCGCGGGCAGAATCAGCTGGTCTTGGTCAAATGATGACGCGCCCTTCATTAAAAGGTCCCTGACGTAAATATCACCGCCATCATCAATAAGAATGAGCTCAACATCCTCGTCGTCGTCTTGAAGGAGGTGGAACTCTCGCAGGCCGTCATTCTCGAATGCCTCGTGGACGACCGCCGAGCCCTCGCCACTCTCGCTCGCATTTTCGGTGTAGTAAGTCCAACTATAGCCCGTAGCCAGCGGCAGATAGGCGTTTCGGCCAACAATGTCCGTCCCATTGCCGCCATCAAACCTGAAATCATCTCGAGCTTCATTGCTCCGAAGAGAGTGGTCCTCAGACGACTCAATCGTCGCGATGACGGCATACTCCGAATCAGGGATGCCCTCATCCATTTGGATGGAGAAAAACGGAAAATCAAGAATGCTGAATCCCGCGGGCAGCCGCGCGGACATGAAGGGAACCGCCTCGGTGCCAAGCCCTGGCAGGTATAGGAGCGTTCCCCAGCAGTCAATCGCCACCAATAAGTCCGCATCAAAACTCTCGCCGCTGTTGACCAGCGAGAGCGAGAGCTCAAGCGTGTCGCCAGCCTGATATTCCTCCTGACTTGAGTAAACCGAAAGACTAACATCCTCTGCTCCGGCCATTTGCGCATTAAGAAGAAAGAACGCCAAAGTTGCCGTGACCTGCAAAATCCTCATCATCCTAAAACCTCCTACGAAACTCGTGCCACAAACAGGCAGAATAGCTGGGCCATGTACAATCGCTGCCTCGTAAAAGATGAACAAAAGTGAGCATTAAGTCAAATTGAGGCGACAGTTCCCGAAGAATCGGTCTATTTGGGCGCCGGTCTTCCTTAATGCTTGACGAAGCACGTGTTCCCGGGCAATAATCTCCCTGAATCAAGAGGGGAGAAAAACGATGATAGAATAACTCTAGGTCCTCCCATCAGAACCGCTTACTCGCCGTGCTTCACCCTCTCCAGCGTTATCCTATCGACCGCGAAGCTCAGCTCTCTGGGGTCGGGAAATCGCCCAAATCGGAGCGTCGCAACGCCTCGCTCGACAGTTCTTTTTATAGCCGGCTTTTTAGCCAAGAACTTCCCGCCAAACGCCACGAATGGGACGCGGAACTTGTGCGGTATCGTTATATCTATGCCGACGGCGTCAAACGCGGCAACCAATTCCCCAAGAAGCGGCGCCTCGTCCTCGCCAAGCGTTACAAGAAATAACATATCGTCCTGAATGGGAGCAAGCGCCGCCTCTATCTTTCGGACGAAGCCGGGATCGCTTGATGAGAGTTCGCCGACCATGCGGTTCTCTTTATGTCCGACCTTCCTGAAGACCCGAATGCCGCCAATACCGCTGCCTGCGAGATAGTTCTTGCCATGCAGGTCTGAAAGCCGCGACATCATGTCGATAAGCAGCGATTTCGGCATCCTCGAGACGCCGAAGCTCCGCGACGAGACGACCACGACAAGCGAGGCGTCAATACCCGCCAACATGCCTGCAATCCGTCTCTGCTCGGCCTCTTTTGCCCCAAACGGGAGCACCTCCACCTGCACGACTTGTGCATCCTTCGGATCGATTGCCGCGATATTCAGGCCGAATTCGTTGGGCGACACGTCCGTGCCGTTCAAGATGATCTCCGAGGCGAGGCCGCCCGATGTGTCCTTGCTTCGCAGGATGAGATTGCCGGCAAAATGAACGTTGGAATAGGGGATCACGAATCCCCCTTCTGGGGCGACTTGGTCCGGAATTGCCGCCGGCCCGACGAGCTCCAGGGCATTCAGGCCCTTCTTCAAGAGGCCGATCGGGCATCGAACGGTCATTTCCGTCCAATCGTCAGGAAGGCTGGTTAAACCGAGCGATTTGCCATTCAATATGGCCTCAATCTCGTTGCCGACTCCAGATCGCCTGGCCCTCGCCCTAAGTGTAAGCTGCGCGGGCTCCGGCGTCATGGCCTGAAAGACGACCGCCGAGCGCTCCTTGCTCCATCTGAATGAGGTATCTTCCCACCTCTCCCTGCCGTGCCAGCCGTCGCTTAAGACCGCATTCTCTGAGCCTGCCCCGATGTCAATTTGAAGCCTTTCGGAGATGACAGTCGGGTGAAGCTCCCGTGCATCGCGGGCCACTTCACTAGAAACGCCAAGTCCATAAGCCGTTCTCGTCGCCCCAGGAACGGTTAGGAGCCAATGCAGCCAATCTCCGGCCATCTGAAGCTGAGTGGTGGCGAGCTCGCCGACTGTGAAGCTGCCGTCTTTCGGGATTTGACCCGTTACATAGCGCGTCATAAGCATCGTGTTCGAGAAAACAAGGGCCGCAATCACGACAGCCAAGCCCCACATCCTAGCCTTGCTCACAGTGGTGACATTCGTGGCCTTCTTCCCTCTGTCCGACACGAGGCGCGCAAGGCCGAACGCGAAGATCGGGAAGCAGCCCACAAAGCGTCGGCCTCCAAAAGCATCACCCGCCCACCAATCCATGACGGACGCATTGAGAAAGAGCTGGGCAGAAAAAGCTACCAGCATGGCAATCCCAAGCCGATCGCGCTGGATAGCCGCTCGCACCAGTCCTATGATCGCAAGACCAAGCACAGGCGCCCAGAGCAGCATCCCGTTGCGAGTCGAAAAGAGCATATCGATGATGTGGGGATCGGTAAGGTTCAAGAAGCCATTGCCCTGAGGCACCACAAGAAACTCTCCGAATAGCATCTTCCAGACGATCATCTGCGGAGTGAATGCAATAAGCGCTGTGAGCGTCCCGATACCGATGCCCCAAATCGGCAGTTTCCTCTTCTCCTCCCCAGTTCTCGGAAGATAGCGGGCAAATAATATCAGAGCCGCCGGCACAATGACGAAGACCAGATTCTGCCACCTGATAAGCGCCATCAGGCCGGCCAAGGCGCCCAGCCAAATCCAGTCTGAGCGTTTTTGGAAATCCCCCACCCGTACGCTCTTGATGATGAATAGCGAAACTGCAAAAAGAGACAGCGAATGGGACATATAAGGCTCAAATATCTGATAATGAAGCGCTGCGCCCGCAAGCCAGACGCCGAGCGTTCCGAGCGCAGCTGGCCCAATTCCCATCTGCTCGCGCAGAAATCTGAATACGATAGCGATGCCAAGAAGACTTGCCAGCACGCTGGCGATGCCAATGGCGAAGTAATAAGGCTCCCCCTTGCCATCATTAGTATTCCCGACGTAGTCATCGGGCAGCACAGCCGAGACGCCGCGCGCAACGAGAAAGAATGGCGCCCAGAGAATTGCCGGCCCAACGGAGAAGATATTTGGCGAGCGGCCCTTCGAGCAGATATAAACGCGGGCAAGAAGAGGATCATCTCTTGGAAACATCTCGTAGTCGTTGTGAAGGTCAAGGTCCCCGTCAAAGACGATTGACCTCAAATATATGTAGTAGTTCTGGCCATCGCCGTCCATCCTTCCGCCGATGAACGCGAAAAGCAAAACGACCGTAATGGCGGGTATGCCAAAGAAAAGCAACGCAAGAAGCCGCGCCCGTCCGCTTTTCTTCATCTCCTATTCCTTGAACACGACGACGGTAGCGCCGGCGCCTCCCTGATTCTGAGGCGCGGCCCGGAAATCCGCGACGGCCGGGTTCTCAGAGAGCGACTCGGCCACTGCGGCCTGGAGGACTCCCTTGCCAAAGCCGTGAACAATCCTGACCTGACGTATGTCCCACAGCAGCGCTTGGTCCATGTATTTCTCCAGCGCGACGAGCGCCTCGTCTCGCTTCATCCCAATAAGCATGAGCTCCGGTTTGGGGCTGGCGGATCCCTTAGCGAATACCGGTCGAACTTCCTCGGTGGGAAGCTTGCGAGGCGCAGCGGCCGGACTAAGACCTTCCACTTTGGACCTAACCCTAATTCCATCGAATAGAACCTCCACCTCGCCCTTCGATTTGAAGACATTGCTGACGACGCCATGAACATCCAACCCCTCCATCCGGACATTCATGCCCTTGCGAATAGTATCGATTGTGAGCTGCTCCGCGGCCGGCTTGCTCCGCTTCGCCTTTTTCTTACCTTTCGTAGCCAGTTCCCTATCCAATGCGCCAAGCCTCGTCCGCGCGCGGTCAACGTCACTGCCGTCCATCGTCTCCGCAGACTGCTTGCCCCTAAGCGAGGCCATCATGCTACGTATCTCGCTCTTCGCTTTCTTGACCAGGTCCTTCGCCTCTTTGTTTGCCGCATCGATTATGTGCTGCGAACGCTCCTTGGCGAACGAGACCGACTTCTCGAGCTCAGCCTGCATAGCCGTCGTAGCCCGTGTCTTCTGCGTCAACTCTTTGGACTTTGCCTCAACCACAGATTGCTGCTCATCCAGGAAGGCAAGCAGCTCCGATACGCGACTCGACTCGACCGAGAGCGATGACTTCGCCTCGGCTACCAGCTCATCCGGCAGACCAAGCCGTCCAGCAATCTGAAAAGCATTGCTTGAACCCGGCAGACCGATCACAAGTTTATACGTCGGAACGAGCGAGACCGCGTCGAACTGAACTGATGCATTCTTGACGCCCGGAGTCGAATGGGCGAAGACCTTGATCGAGCTGTGATGCGTTGTGGCAATGGTATGCACATCCGACTCGGTCAGATGCTTCAAAAGGGCGATCGCGAGCGCAGAACCCTCAGCCGGGTCGGTTCCGGCGCCTATCTCATCCAGAAGCACGAGGCTTTGAGGCGCAAGGTTCTTCACGATTTTGACGATCTGAGTCATGTGCGATGAAAATGTGCTGAGCGATTGCTCAATGCCCTGCTCATCGCCAATATCCGCAAACACATTTTGGTAAATGGGCACCTGCGATCCCTCATCAGCGGGGATATGAAAGCCCGTTTGAGCCAGAAGAGGCAACAGGCCGGCCGTCTTCAGCGAGACCGTCTTGCCCCCAGTGTTCGGCCCGGTAATCACAAGCGTTCGATAATCGCCCCCGATTGCCATGTCGATGGGGACTACTGTGAGATCGGGCTTCCTCTTTTCATCTTCGGGAGCCTCATCCTCCTTCTCGAACAAGAACCGGCGAGAGAGATCGGCGCTAGATTCTTCCTGAGAATGCTCATGTCCTTCGTCGGCAGGACGCAAGGTTGATACGTCCCCTCGAAAGCCCTTTTGCCCAAGCACAAGCAAGGGATGCCGAGCGCCCTTGAGCACCAGCCGCGTATCATCCGATATCTGCGGCATCTTCGCATCCAGCAGACTTGAGAACCTGGCCCTGGCGAGAATGCAATCAATAGCCGCAAGCAGACCGATATTCCGGCTTAAATCATCAGCGCACTCGCCAATATCCTGCGTCAGCACGCGCAGAATTCGCTCGATCTCATGCCTCTCCTCAATCTGAAGCTGCCGGACCCGATTGTTCAGATCAATAGTCTCTTTCGGCTCTACGAATATCGTCGCGCCACTCGCCGACTGATCGTGGATTACGCCCCCAACAGTCGATCGCATCTCGCTTTTTACCGGCAGAACGTATCGGCCATCGCGAACGGTTACATACTGGTCTTGAACCGCGCCACCGGCGCCCGAGCGAAGGATTGACTCGAGAGTATCCTTGATCTTCCGCTGCGTTGAGGAGACCTTAATCCGAATTCGACGTAGCTCCGCGCTTGCGTTATCACGAATCTCGCCATTGGGAGCGACCACTCGCTCAATAGCGCTTGTGATCTCCGGCAGCGGAGCAATCAACGAGACCCGGCGCTTGAGCCTGGGAAGCGCCGCCTCAAGTTTTGAAAACCTTGTGACAAGTCTCTGGCAAACATGGAGCGTGCTGGCTATGTCAAGAAGCGACTCCGGCTGGAGCATTGACCCCAGTATCCGACTCGAGGCGATTGCCTCGTCAATCATCTTGACCCCGACAAGCGCAGAGCCGACCGCCTGCAGAAACTCGATGCCCTCCTTCGTCTCCGAAAGCAGGTTCTCAACTAATAGCTTATCTAATTGCGGCGATAGCGACTCAACCTCCCGACGGCCTCTCTCGGTCGCGGCCAACGAGGCAGCGAGTGTCAGCATTTTTGGATAATCCAGAATCTGAAGGCTTTTTTCGTCCAAGCAAAACGCTCCTTGATTGAAACTCCCCATCAAGAGTAGCTTCTGGGAGCTTGCAGTGTCAAGCAGCCCCTTCCCTCTCTCAAACACCTCTCTCGACGCATACATAACAAGCTAATGGAAGGGAACGAGGCTGCAGAATGCGCAAGCTCAGGGAGCTTGGAAAGCCAGATACATGTTATTCACTTGAACAGAAGTCAGAAGTGGAGCTGGCGGGACTCGAACCCGCGACCCCTTGAATGCGAATCAAGTGCGCTCCCAACTGCGCTACAGCCCCACCCGCTTCATTCAGTGTCTATAACAATACAAGGTGTCGTGTGGTTTTGGCAAGAGCAAAAGGTGACGAGTTCGACGCAAATATCCCAACGCAATGATGGATGAGCATGGGACGCTCCAGACCATCCGATCCGATGTTTTTGGCCTGAAGGACATCTCAACTCCCTCTCCTCCCATCTGCGACTCGCCTCCTTTTTCGCCGGAGACGAACAATCTGGATGATGCCGGCGGCGACGAGCAGGAAGGGGATGAAATAAATGGATTGGTCGGGCCAGAAGAGGGGAATCTCAAACGACTTCCAAGTGAACGGAAAAAACCAATAGTAAGCGTCAGTTATGTGGCGTTGGAGCAGGTCCTCAAAGAGGTGCAACGAGGCGCCGAGCAAGAGATTCTTGAAGACCGTCGTCCGTATCGCCGGCTTGAATAGAAAACTGATGGCGTATGCCATAAGCAAAACACCGATGGGCGTGTGGCCTGGGGAGATGAACCAATAGCTGTTCTTGTGGAAGATCATCGGCATTCGCCCCAACAGGTCAGGAAGCGCAAGGCCGACAAAAAATAGCTCGCGATAGCGATGCGGGCGCCTCACCAGATTGCCCGACAGAACATGGGTCATCAGGTCTGGCATCTATCTTCTCGCCTCGAAGCAGAAACGACGGAGATTGAAGCGAAAGCGGCGAAGAAAAAAGGCCATTACGCCGAGAAGAGCGATAGCGGAAACGTAGAGCTTGAGCCTATCCTTGCTGTAAATATGCCACGGCTTTTGCAGAATTAAGTAGCCGGGCGCCTTGAAGATCGCCTCAAATGAAATGAAGCACTCCTCGCTACCGGAAGGGATACTACCGACAACATCTATACGCCTCCCGTTGAGGTCGGCCACAACGAATCTCTCCGGGCCCTTGATCTCCTTTACCATCGTGAACTGGACCATGAACTGCGTGCCATCAAAGCGATCTGGGTCCTTGAGATAGTCCGAGAAGTGAGGCGCAAGTTCCGGGCCTTTGATCCCTGAATAGACGCACAGAGCGGCCAGGATGAGCAGGGGAAGCGCGATTTTCAGCCAGCGGAGCTTGTCAGAAAAGAGAATCGAAAGCCTGTCGCCCAATACTTGATCGCCTCTTCAATGTGGTCGTCCCGCAAGTCTGTTCCGCCAGCGCAGGGGCGCTTCGAGAAATCGCCCCATCGGACTTGAGCTCTTTGGAATGGCCGTGATCGCTGAATCTCTTAGCCCATCAGCCCTTTAAGTGCCACGATAACGTAGCCGAATATCAGCACCATAAGTGGAATAAAAAAGAGCACGGCGAGAATGAACGGCAGCAGGATCACGAGAAATGCCTTGAATCCAGAGATGCCGTAGTAATTCCTTATAGCCAGGACTTTCAGGACGAAGACCCAAACTGCAATGGCAATGGCGCTGGATATCCAGAGAACCATGCCATTAGGTATTCCCCTTGCGATTAGCGCAAGCGGCGCAAGGAGTATCTGTGGCGTCAGGCACGAGGCGATCAAGAGGAAGAGCACGCGCGCGTCGCCGAGCGCATCGTCGTGAGTTGCGGCGAGATGATAGATGCCAACACACACGACCAAGATAACGAAAGTCATAACCACCTGAGCGATACAGGCGAGAATGAAGAAGGGGACTTCCACAACAGGCAACCCGCCCATGAGCATCTTGCCAGTCGTTTGGCTGACCACGGCCAGCAGAATAACCAGAGCGGCTATCCAGTATGGACGGCGATCAGCAAGGCCGACTGCCGCGCTTCGAGGCGCCATGAGCTGATCATAGAGCAGAGATATATTGCTCTGATGTTTGACATCTGGATTGGCGAATTCGCCCGAAAACTCGCCTGGAACAGCGAACTCGCTTGACACAGCTAGTTACCCCCCGTTAATTCTTGGAGCCCCATCGGGTATGCGAACGCCGCCTCTGCCGGCCCGAGATTCGCCCTGAACTGCAATGGCGAGTCGAGTTCACCAACAAGCATGTCCTTCAGAGATGGCCCTCCGAACCTGCTGTCTAAGAACCGGAAGAACTTTTCGAATGGCTCGACGATAGGTCTCACGATACGAGGTTTCCCCTCGATTCCGCCAAGCTCCGCTGCCCTATTTATCGCGTCATCGAGTGTTCCGAGTCCGTCTATGAGGCGCCTCTCCAATGCCATCGTGCCGGTGAATATCCGGCCATCAGCCATTGGAAGCAGTTCGTCCAACGGGATATTGCGTCCCTTTGAGACCTCGTCAACGAATTGCTGGTAGCAGTCCATAATCAGCGCCTGCAAAAGCTCCCGCTCTTCGGGCGTCATTTCGCGCCAGAACGACGCTATATCCTTGTGCTTGCCGCTCTTTATCACGTTGTACTTGATGCCCAACATCCTGAGCAGGCCCTCCAGATTCGCAGTTGCGATTATCACGCCAATGCTGCCGGTCAAAGAACCCGGGTTAGCCACTATCTCATCGCAAGCGGAGGCTATGTAGTAACCGCCCGAAAAAGCCATGTCCGCGACCGAGGCGATGACTTTCTTGCCCTCCTTCTGGGCAAGATGGATTTCGTTGCATATCTCCTGGACGCTGCCGACTGTGCCGCCCGGGCTGTTAATCTGAATAACGATTGACTTCACGTTGGGGTCTTCGCGCAGATTCTTAAGCTCGCGGACTATCCGAAGGGCGCCCCTGGGATAGGCGTCGAACATGCCTTGCGATTGGCTGAACGTGATCGGCCCAAATACTCGAACGAGGCCAACACTGGGCCCAGAGACAGGCTCAAAGTCCGAGAATTTGTTCTCAAACGCTGCTGCCCAGCGGTGAACAGCGCTCTTTCTGGGTTGGGTACTCTCTTTCTGAAGGAGCAGGACTCCGATCGCAACCGCCCCTATACAAAGAACCAGAAGAATGACAACGAAGGCTTTTTTCATACGTCTCTCCCCAGGGATATTTGGTTATAGTCTTTTTCTCTGAGTCCGTACTGTCTTTTTACTCTAATATCGCTAAAACTCAAGTGGCCGGTCAGTTCTGAACTCATAACTGCTAATTATGAGTATCACCGTATCAAAAGGCCAATATCATCGCCTCTCAACTCCTGTGCGGATGGGGATGTCTCCACGATGCCATTTGGCCCAGCGGAAAGTAGCCAGACGTTATTGCGGGGCTTCGTCCCACCGGGGAATCCGCAGACCGAGACTAGATACGCGTGGCCCCAAGGATCTGCGTGCTCATCCCGAAGATAAGGCCCATTCCAGCCCGATGACGAGGCCTCCTTCTGCTTGAACCAGCGCCTATTGCGCTTACCGTTACTAATCAGCAAGTAGTAGATATTCGCCGACCGGCGACCCCATGACACTCCTACTGTATCCTTGAACTTAGGCCTTCGGCCGACTCTGCTGATTAAATAGTCCACTAGCGAGTCACTCCTCTGTCCGTTGCGCATTGGCCAATCCCCCACATCGCGCTTAAACTGCATGATAGCCTCTGCGATTTGGTGGCAATCACCTAGCACTCGCGCCTCGTCGCCTGCCGTCTGCTCTGGCATTTCCAAGTCCATGTCCATATTAGCAGCCTCCGCGGCGGGATACGCTCCGCTCTCAAAAGGCTCAACGCTGGCCTCCAGCTGTTCTCTCGATTTGCGAGCAACAAAATATGACGCGACCAGTGACACAAATAGGCCAACCATCGCTATTATGATAAAGACCTTCAATGAGGTCGCGCCGTCTGTTCTCCTTAAAGATAGCAGTGTTGCCGCTCTTCTGCGATAGAGATGTTTTAGAGCAATTGGATTGCCCGTGCCGGTCATGTCCTCCCTCACCATCTCGCGTCCTCCCACTTTCCGCCTCAGTTTGAATTGTGGGGCGGGCTTTCCAGCCTGCCAGATAATTGCTATCATTCCATGATCTGACCAACATCATCGCCGACCGTTTGCCTAAACGACGGAGCCGTTTCCACGACCCCATTCGGGCCGGCCGAGAGGCACCAGACGTTATTGTCGGGATTTGTGCCTCCTTGGAAGCCGGATGCAGAGACCAGATAGGCTCGACCCCAAGGATCAGGATTCTCATGGGGCAAATACGGCCCATTCCAGCCCTCAAAGCGGCCCGAGATGTTCTTAAAATAATCAAGCCATCCCTTTTTCTCTGGCCCATCGCTTACGAGGTACGAGTGTAGATTATCGCTGGAATCTCCCCAGGGGGCCCTTACCTTCTCGCTGAATTGCGGAAGCTGACCCGCATTTCCAAAAAGGTAATCGATCCGCGCGTCCTCGTCCGCCGCGCCCCTGATAGGCCATTGTTTGGTGTCCTTCTGAAATAGCTTGATAGCGGTTCCTATATCTCCACAGTCCCGACTTGCCCGCCAGCTCAGGTCATTCGTCGCATTCATATCATCTGTGCGGTCTATGCCAAGCACATGGCCAACGGCGCTTCGCTGCCTGTTCATGTTGTCAACAAGCTGCCTCGTCATCTCCACTTCGCCCAACAGCGGGCTTGTCGGAATGCCGCCCGAGGCCGACGCTTCGCCATCCGAAGGCTGAATCTCTGTGATAAGATAGACGATACCCGCGATTATCCCCGCAGCCAACACGACGGTCAGTATCAAGCCGCCGGACGCCGCGCCGGTGGTGTTGCGGGCAAAAGAGAATTTCAACATAATAATCTCCATCAATGTTAAGTGTGGCTTGCTCAATGCCCATCAACGCAAAAGAGATTCACACAAGGGCCATTCTGAATCAACTATAGCCCATGTGCATTCCTTGGATTGAGGTGTAGTCTGTCCACTATAATAAGTAATTGGCATGTTCGAAACTGATCGCTATTGCTCTAAGGCCCATCGTTCGACAATACTAATAGAATCTCAATAGGAACCACATCACAGCACTGTTAGCAGTCGATTGAGTTGCGACTTAGAAGGAGACAACATGACCAAAGTTATCGAAAAATACTTAGGAGACGAGGCGCAGGCGCTATTGGGACATGAGTGCAAGACGATACCGAAAGCGCAGCTGCACCTGCCGGGCAGCGATTTCGTCGATCGGGTCTTCATCGACTCTGACCGTAACAATCGCGTCTTGGGCAATCTGCAATGGCTATACAGTCACGGCCGACTTGGCGGAACGGGCTATGTCTCGATACTCCCCGTGGACCAAGGCGTTGAGCACACGGCAGGCGCCTCATTTGCGCCCAACCCTCTCTATTTCGATCCCGAAAACATCGTTAAACTCGCTATAGAAGGCGGCTGCAATGCCGTTGCAAGCACGCTCGGGGTACTAGGGCTTGTATCTCGCAAATACGCCCACAAGATACCGTTCGTGCTGAAGTTCAACCATAACGAGCTAATGACGTATCCCAATACATTTGACCAGCGACTCTTCGCGTCAGTCGAACAGGGATACGAGATGGGCGCGGTTGGTGTTGGGGCAACGATCTATTTCGGCGCCCCAGAGTCCTTCCGTCAAATCGAGGAGGTAAGCGCGGCGTTCGAGCGGGCGCACGAGCTTGGCCTCTTCACGGTTTTGTGGTGCTATACAAGGAACTCAGGATTCATAAAAGACGGTGTGGATTACCACACAGCGGCGGATTTGACATCGCAGGCGAACCACCTAGGCGTCACTATTCAGGCGGATATTATCAAGCAAAAACTGCCGACCTGCAATGGCGGTTTCACGGCGATCAATTTCGCCAAGATCCATCCACTCGTCTATGAGAAGCTCACAACCGACCACCCAATTGACCTCGCGCGATATCAGGTCGCGGGATGCTATATGGGCCGCATCGGGCTAATCAACTCCGGCGGCGCATCAGGCGCCAATGACTTCCATGACGCCGTTGAGACTGCTGTCATCAACAAGCGAGCCGGCGGTCAGGGCCTCATCTCAGGCCGCAAAGCCTTCCAGCGACCGATGGCGGAGGGTGTCAAACTGCTGAATGCAATACAGGATGTTTACATATCCAGCGATGTTACGATAGCCTGATAATCGATTTCAGACGAAAAACCGGGGCGTCCGGGGGGCTCATCCGCTGGTGAGCTCCCCACGTGGGCGTTTGTACGAGAGAAGCTAGGAGACCGCTAGCTTATTATCGGTCCTCTTGACCACAATGGGGTTGTGGACCAAATAGCACGCTCCAGAGCTTAGACAGCTCTTGCAGTAAGGCTGGTATGTCTTGAGCTTGCGAATCTCATCCAGCGAGAGGTCGAAGAGGTTACCCAAACCATACTTCTCAACATCAGTGCCCACAATGCAGCAGGGCAGGAGGTTGTAGTTCTCGTCCAGGACTAGAATATCATGCTGTGGGCAATGATAATCCGGGGGCATTTGGGCGACAAGTTCCTTTACATGAGATAAGACCAACTCCATAGAAGCCCTTTCCTGCTCCGCTCGAGGCATATTGCCGGACAAATAGTTTATGCAGTCGTCAAAATCGGCGAGATACGCATAGTACGCCAGCAGATTGATGCCGAGCTCTGATGCGAATTCGCACGCCGGCTCCAGTTCGTCCCGATTGAACTGGTATATGTGATAGGCGATCTGAGCCTCGCCATGAAATCCACATTCCCTCAAATTACTGATAATGCGTGGGATATTGCCCTTGATAGCGTCAAAATCGAATCCATGGATTTTGTCATAAGACGACTGGCTGAAGCCCGGCATTGAGAACCTGAAAAGCTTCAATCCATCCATGAGATCGCTCCCCTCAAACTCAACGAGCCTCGAGGCATTTGTGCTTAGCCCAAAACTCAGATGCGACTCGTGCAGGAAACGGACAATGTCCTTGATTGAGGGGTTGAGAAATGGCTCTCCCCAATTATGCAGGATGATCAAAGTGTCCTGGCCGATTATTCCCCGCTTCAGCATATATTCGATGGCCCGCGCAAAGTCGCCAGGGCGGATAAAACCACCACTGCTCGAGCTCTTGCGCCGATTCCTGATGCCCGTGTAACACCAGGGGCACTTGCCATTACAAATCCCTGAAATCTCGAGATATATCTTCTTGAACATCTCTATATGCTCTCCCATCTGGCCCGGCAATCCTCCTAGTCCATGTTGACTCGGTGAGGGGAACATACTAGACTTGGCAAGTATCTCCAAGCGTGGGATGCAGCCCAAGCAAAAACTGATTTCCGCGCTAAAAAGCAGGCGTGGGGTTTTGTCGAGTGATTAGAATCACTACTAGTGTGAGCCATCGGCGGCGCGACTCGACTTGGCTGCAGATGTCGAATGAATCTGGGCGAGGTTAGTAGCGCAGACCCAGATACATCACGCGCCGCTCTTTTGGAATCCTAAGAGCTATGTTAAGCTGCCTCGCGAAAGCTTCTATGGAGCATACAATTTAGCGCGTGTCTTGCTGAATGAATAAGATCGCAATGGGGTAGCCTTTGAATAGTACAAATGGGGATAAGCTAGCCAATCCTGTTTCTCTAACGACGCTCAAACCCAAGATTACGGTGTCCATCGATCCAAACCTGAAGCCGGCTATTAAGCAAGTCTCGGGCATAGCGATGGATGCTCAGGGCAACGTGTTCATCGCCGATACTTACCAGCACCGGATAATAAAGCTCTCACCATCCGGCGATTTGGTATGGGTCATCGGCGAGAAAGGCAAAGGCGACGGGTTATTCAATTACCCTCGCGGCCTTGCTATTTCTCAGTCGCAGGAACGGTTGTTGGTCTGCGACAGCTGGAATCATCGAGTTGTCGCGATTAACCTTGACGGAGCCTTCGACTTCTCGTTCGGCAAAGTCGGCTCTGGCGCCGGGCAGTTCTATGATCCTTATGACATCTGCGCGACGGCCGCGGATGAGCTAATCGTGGTTGATCGGGGCAACCACAGGTTGCAGCGCTTCTCAGTTGACGGCAAGTTCAAGGGCATGGCCGGCCGCCGGGGATCAGTTGTGGAACAAGAGATGGCCTCGCTTTACAACACACCTGGCAAGATGTTCAGCACTCCATGTTTCCTATTTCCATCGGGCATCTCCTCACTCTCATCGGACAGCGTCGCGGTGCTGGATTCCAGCAATCGCCGGGTCATGCTCTTCACAGACCAATTGCAGCTCGTATCTGAATACGACTTCACCGGGGTTGCCGGAAATGGCAGATTCATGCCTACCGCGATCGCCGCCAATGACGTCGGATTCTTATTTCTGTTCGATTATGAACAGGGCTTGATTGAGCAGATCGCGCCTCCGGGGTTCCCGATTTCCACATTGAGGATTGAGGCCGCGCAGAAGGGCGACGAGCTCCAACCGAGGTTGCTTGCGACCGCTGGTGGCCTTATCATGGTAAACACGACATCGCGCGAGCTGGAGTTCTTCGAGCTTGAGCAATCATCGCTAAAAGAATCGCTTATGAATGCAACTCACGATTCTGACGAGAGAGCTGAGGAGGCGAATGAGGCGCAGGTAGCCTGGGGCATCAAATGGCAAGACCGAGACCTCATCAATAAAGGAATATCCGGTGCAGCCTCGCGCGAATCGGCGTCTTTTAATAGCCTTCGAGCCGCGGCACGGGGACTAATTGAGCTCGACTTGCCCCTGAATCTTTACTTGCTCCTGTCGCGAACGTTGCAGGTGGCAAGTATCGAGCGGGAACAGACGGAGAAAGAGCAGATTGAGCTTCTTCGCGAGCTGGAGCCAATGATCTCACAATCCGCCTCAGAGACAGCCGCGTGCGAGGCGGCTCTGATAGCCGATGATAGTTCGCCCCATTCTGTAAGCGAGGCTGACATTTTCCAAGACTATCAAGAGACGTTGCTTCGGCTGAAACGACTAATGGCGAAGAATCAGCGTCAGACGATCAAGCAGGTCAAGCTCGTTCGTGACGCGGCGCTTCTATTCAGACGTCGGAGGCTTAATGAAGCTTATGATTTCTGCCTCGCGGTGCTGCTTCAAGTGGCGTTCAAGGAGGCGGCGTCACTCAAGGATTCGCTTCTTAGCATCAGAAATCGCCTCGGGGAGATGGTTGGCCTTGCAAGAGACGTGATGTCGGATAGTCCTGAGCAACAGATGCTGAATCGCTTCATCTATCTCGGCCGATACCGCACGGTGCTTGACGCGAACCGCGGCCTGCATTTGGGTACTCTCACGGAAGTCACGGCAAGCGTCGCTGTCGTTCTGTGCGAGCAAGCGAACTCGTCCAAAGGGCCGAAAGTCATAGAACGGACAGACAGCGAAGAGCTGGAGTTTGCGAGCAGCCTACTCGAATCGATAGTAACGGTTTTTGTAGTTGGAAGCACAAATAGTGAGATTCTGAACGTATCTGGGCAACTTATCTGGGCCTTGCTGCGATCATGCCCGAGCCTTAGAGAAAATGTGGTCGGAAAAGATGCTTTTGAGGCGCTGGGCTATGATCTCGAGCACGCTTCGATTGACTCCCAGGAGCTCGAGCGATTCGTCTATCTGTACGTCTTTTCGAGGGCTGTTAATGGCAAAAGACTTCTCGGCGCCTCGATTCTCGACGAGGCGGCATCGGTTGCCTTGGGCGATGCGAAGCTGCCAGATGTTATGGAGACAATATGGGACGGAACAGAAGAGCGCAGGACACCTGAAGACTTCCCGAATGACGTTCTGGAATCCATTAAGCAAGTTCGAGACAGCATCGTAACACACGGCCAGAGCTGGGCGCGTGTCCTCCTGGAGTCATACATGAGGCTCGGCAGCCTGCGCGCCTCGCCTAGGGCACTCGCAAACAAAGCGCTAATGGACACTCTGGCGACTAGGCAGCGGGATTGCTACGGAGCGGTTTGTGGCGCTCACCGGATGTCGCTTGAGGGGAGCTCTCAGCTTCTGAGGCTGCTCGTTGCTGGCGTGACCGCGTCCAGAAACGAGAAGCTCATTTCACAGGTTGGCAAAGAGCTTTCTACAACGCGGCTTGTTGAGATTCTAAAAAAGTTGGCCTTGAACGTCTGCCCTCCGCTGGCGGATGAGTCCGGCAAACCGGTCTGCGATGAAGATTCGCTATCGAATCTAATGCTGCGCGATGAGGTTCTGCACGTTGTCCTGAATGCTCTCAGCCGCGTCAGGATGTTCTTTGCCGATGGTCGATTTCACCTGTCGCTATCTGGTGTGAAGTTTGGTCTTCAGCTCGCAGGCGACGGCACAAAGAGCTTCAATAGGGAGACGGTGGACTTCCTGATCGCATCCTCTGAGAATTATATCCGCTGCCAACGAGGATTGCGCGAATGGCTATGGTCCCATTGGGGCGAGCAGTCGCTAGGCTCAGACGAGAATGTGCTCGATCCGAAGCTATTGGGTAACATGGTCGCGACGCGAGTCCTTTCTGCTGACAGATCAATGCGCACAAAACACCTGCTTGAGGCGCTGGATTGGGCGAAAGCAGAGCTCGCGCAGCGTCGAGGAAGACGTATCGGACGAACTAAGGATGCTGTGTCATCCGACGGACCAAACTCCGAGCGATCCGTGAGAAAAACGAGGCTCCCCCGAGAACTGCTGAGGGCTACATTTTACCTCTACTGCAATCCATCGACACGCAGCGCCGCCGGGGATTTCTGGCAGAGCGCGCATGGCGAATCACCAAAGATGAAAGATACCGGCGGCAATATAGGGCTCGCGGCGGCCGCAAAGAGCATAGCCTCTCGTGACTCATCAACTGCAACCCGGACAAAGACAAACGCTCGCTCAGACAAAACAGAGCTCCTTGACGCAATGATCGCCTGGATAAATAAGGTATGCGCTTACGGTGTTGAGTTCGCTAGATATCGTGCCAGTAAGCGAGATGAGAGCGGCAGAGCATCCAAGCCCATGATATTTGTCGATGCAACCAAGAACATGATGGCAGACCTAAGATTCTCCGGCTGCAACGAGGCGACGCTTTCGACGGCATATCTTGCAGTCTCGTCTGGACTTGATATCGCCAGCATCGCGGGCTGGGTCCCAGAGCCGGCGCGGGCCGGCCTCGAGAAGCTCATGGATGACATGGCGTCGATTGACATGCCGGATAATCTATGTGACTGGGCTCAGGAGAGCTTTGCGAGAAGCCTTAGCATATATCGAACGTTCTTTGATCAGTTGAGCGTCGTAAATGATGTGATCTCGAGACCCGCTCCAGATGGCGAAGCAGACGGTGAAGAGCTCATCACGCTTGCTGTGCCAGAGCCTGATGAGAACGACACACTTCCGAAATTACTGCCTCGTCTCATGCTCGATAAGTACCATTTCGACTTGGCGATTGCGAGGGCAACCAGGATCGCAGAGAGTATCAGCCTGCAAAAGCCCGGCGACGATGAAGAGCGTAACCTACGAATCCGCTGGATCGAGACGACAAGCGCTGCAGCCGACAAGTCGCTCAAAGCCATTGAGCGATCGCGGCAAGCTTGCGGATTGAAGCTGCGAGGCGCAAGGACCGGTGTGGCGGAGGCTGTGGCGTCCCAAGAATGGGCGCCTCGCGTCGCGGAGCTGGGCTGGAGGAACGTCGCCATCCTCTTAAATCAGATGACTAGCGCAGCCTCAAACCTCCACTCGCGGCTGGAAGCGCTTCGCAGAAAACTCGTCTTGGCAGCATGGTCGCCTCAAGCAAACTTAAAGCAAAGAGAGCAGTTCTTCGAGGGGATCGAACGGTCTCTTCGAGCAGACCCCACGCAATATGACGTCAGGCGAAAACTCGGTGACATCGTCCTGCTTGACGAGGCGGATGCTCAAGACGTCAAACGCGCAGTGCATCTTCGAGCCAGATACACCGCCCAGCTAGTCGAGACCATAAGAAATGTGGCCGCGCATCCCTACGGCATCGCTACTGATGCTGCTGGCGGCGTCCTCGTGACGGACTTCTACAAAAAGAATATCGTCCGATACGACCGGGGCACAAAGCTCTCCGAGGTCGTTGTTCGGCAAGACATACCGGGGCGCTCCGGGGCCTTCGTGGGACCATATTGCCTTGCGCCATTTAATGGTGGAGTGCTGTGTAGTTTTGCCCAAGGCGATTTGGTCGTTGAGTATGACCATAACTTTAATGAAGTTGGGCGTCTTGGCCCTTCGATCGACGATTCAGCCTTGGGAACCGTGCTCGGGCTTGCGGCAGATGAGCGTCACGATAGACTCTATATTGCAGATTATGATGGCAGCCGCGTCCAGACGATGGCTTTCCATAAAGAAACAGGAAAATGGCAGGCGGTCAAGTCCACGACGGTCGAGAGTCCTTGCGGGATAGCAGTGGATAGCACGGGGAACATCGCCGTTAGCTCCCATACAGGCAATCGCGTGACTTTATTCGACGATAATTGGCGACAAACCGCTCTTATTGAGGGTCTAGCCTCGCCTCATCTCTTGGCGTTCGGTCCGGATTCGTCCTTATTTGTGGCGGATACGCTCAGCGACAGCATAAGGCGATTCTCGCCCGAAGGGGAGCTTATCTATGCCATACCGGCGAGAAGACCTCTGGGCGTGTGGATTCGTGACGATGAGCTCTTCGCAACGGGTATCGAGAGCGGCGAGATTTGGGTGTGGTTGATCAAGCAGATGATTTAACGAGATTGTGATGAGTGTCGCGATCGCCGGTCAATATGTGGGGCATAAAAATGAAGATTAACACAGAGCAGTTTGAGACGATGATCTCAAGTCTGGACCTTGAGCTGTTCAACAAGATACACAGCTCAACGACTGCTGGTGATAAAAGGTCGCTATTGGCCGTACAGAACGCGATAAGAGCACTCAAGAGGCCCTACACGTACCTGGAAATCGGCTCTCATTTAGGAGGCACAATCCAGCCTCATCTATTGGACCCCAGATGCTCTAAGATTTACTCAATCGACAAGAGACCGCCCAAGCAGCCAGATGAAAGAGGACAAGACGACTACTATCCTGGCAATTCAACGGAGCGGATGCTGAACGCGCTGAAGCAAGTCTCTCCTGAAAACGTGAATAGCATCGTCTGTTTTGATGACGACGCATCCAACATCGACAGGAATAAGATCGCCGATAGGCCGGATTTCTGCTTCATCGATGGTGAGCATACCGACGAGGCGGTTATCTCTGATTTTGATTTCTGCAGCGCCGTCCTAAATGATGCCGGCGTCATTGTATTCCACGATTCAAACATCATTTTCAATGGATTGAGCCACATAATAAGGAAGCTGAGAAAACGTGGGACCCCATTTTCAGCATATAACGTGCCGGACCACATCTTTGTTATCGAGTTTGGCGCCTGCGCAATACACAAGGACGATAGGCTATCGGAACTGCTGGTCAATAACCATATCGGTTATCTCGGCGGTCTGGGCAGCCTATTGCCTTATAGAGAGTTTGCCGTCGAAATCGGCAGTCGAAGCAACAAAAGCCTTGTTTGCGAGCTCGAATTCATGCAGGGCCTTGCGAAGGCGAGCTGTGGTTCGCTAAAGGAGAGCGCCTCTCATTTTATGGCAGTTGTCCGCGCCGGCAAGCCTGTCGAGCTCAAGATAGCTGCCGAGGCTTTTGCTGATGAAATGGCCGGCGACAACAAGCAGCTGGGGAAGATAATTAAGAGCCTGGGGCCGATTCCCAAATCTGCTTCCCTGGGATTCGAGCCTCGACATTCGTTCCATCTTCGACTTGCGAATTGCCTCTCTTCTCTGGATAGGAATCGGGAGGCGCTTGAGATCATCAACAGTATTGAGAAATCCAAGAGATTCTCGCCAGAATTTGAGATTGACCTAGCTTTTCAAGCAGGACGCATATACCACAAACTCGGTCGGCTTCGGCAAGCTGCAAATCGGTTTCGCCTCGTAATCGACCGCTCCTTGGCGGATGATCCCAATGCCGGCTGGGCCAGATACTCGCTGGCTGAGATGCTGCTTTCCAGGGGGAAGGTCGATGCGGGATTGGCACAGTTGCACATTGTCGCTTCCACATTCACAAAAGGAGACCTAGCGGCGGCCACGAGGCTGAAGATCGGCGCCATATTGGCAGGGCGAGGGAAGCACCAAGAAGCCCTTGTCCAGTTCGAGTCTGTGCAGGACGCGAAGCCCTCTACCCAGAGGCTCGAGGGCGAGGCGTTCCTAAATGCAGGTATGTCCTGCAAGGCGCTTGGCGAGCCGGAGAAAGCGATAGACAACCTACACAAGGCGCAGACAGTATTTCCGGCCCGGTCAGAGCAAGGCATGTGGGCAGCGCTGCACAGCGCAGTTTGCTTGGCGGCTCTGGGCAAAGATGCTGAGGCGATGATAATTGTGAAAAGGCTTGAGAGGCTGCGGCCGCGCTCGGCCAAAGTATCCAAAGCTCTGGCGCTACATTCGGGCGGCATACTCCAGAAACTCGGACGCCTGCGCGCTGCGGCTGCCCGATTTCGCAAGGTCATCGACCAATGTCCGGCAGATGATCCAAGCGCCGTCTGGGCGAGCCAGTCTCTTGCGACGATTCTGCTTCAACAGGGGAAGCGAGACGAGGCGCTGAGATGGCTCAAAGAGATAGCCGGCGCTTTTAGCGAGGGCGATCTATTGGGTTCAGCAAGGGCGAGAATTGGCTCGATACTCTTTGAGAAGCAGGATTTCAGAGGCGCGCTCGATGAGTTCAGATTGGCCGCCGAGGCTAAGTCAAAGGACAAACAACTGACAGGATGGGCGTTCTTAGGCATGGCGGAATGCCTCAAGAATCTGGGAAGAGCCGAGGAGGCGTTGCGCTATTTCGCAAAATCACAACGGCTGCTTTCTGATCCTGTGATGCTCGTTTCATCTGTCTGGGAACACGCTCACTTGACGCAGGGCGCAGAAGGGGGAACGAGGGCGATGAGCGCCTTCAGCAGACGGATTGTGTCGCTTGCGAAACGTGGAAGATGCTCCCGGGAGCTCTCCTTAAAAGCGATCATGGCGCTGCATTCTAAAAAAGCGTTCGACGAGGCGGCGAGTCTCCTAAAGAGTCTGGCGAAAGTGATCGATTTAGATGAAAGGTTCTGGCAATATGCGCTAGCCTATAAGAGTAAAGGCTTTCTGACCGGTACGGAGGATATTATGTCATCCCTTGAGTTCTTGCCACCTTCCGAGCAGGCGGAATGGCACCTTTCAGCGGGGTCTCTCCTCCTTGATATGGGCTACGATCGAGACGCCGAGGACGAGGTCCGCTCAGCCCTTCAACTCCGTCAAGACTGGCCGCAGGCCAATTATGTTCTGGGCTCAATCCTGGAGATGCGGCGCGATTTTGGCGAGGCGAAGGCGCGGTTTGAGGCGGTACTCGAGCATGAGGGGAGCATTGAGAGAGAGCTCTGGCGCCGGGCCATCGGTGGAGCGCATTATCACTTGGCTTGCATGTCTGAGCAAAGTGGCGACGTTGAGAAGGCCCTTCAGCATCTCAAAGCGTGCTTGGAGATCATACCTAAGCACCGAAAAGCAATGAAACTGAAACTCTCACTTATCTCGACGGCAGCTCCCGTTACCGGATAGGACAGCTTGGAGGGGAACTTGTGGCAACGCTAGAAATGGACTTCACCGGAAGCCATATAACTTGCACCCGCGGCAAGTCGGCGGCGCCAGATGAGTTGGCCTGGTCTCCTGAACCGCCCATCAAAGCTGCCGTTATCGTTGTCTCCTTCAATAGCGCCGAGGTGATAGCTACTTGCTTGAATGCGGTGTATGAGAGCGAGTATGAGAATATCCAGGTCATCGTTGTCGATAATGGCTCTCACGATGCAACTCGAAGCATCATCCGTGAAAAGTTCCCGAATGTAACGCTAGTGGACGCGGGGCGCAACCTAGGATTTGCGGGAGGCTGCAATATAGGCTTCAAATCGACTGACGCCGAGATCGTCGTGCTCCTAAACGATGACGCCATTCTTCAACCGGACGCAATTACTAAGATGATTGAGTTGGCGAGTTCAGACCAAGATGTCGGGATAGTCGGCTGCAAGATCCTATATCCGGATAAAAAACGGCTGCAACATGCGGGCGCGGCGGTCTTGCCAAATGGCCTTACGCGACATTATGGCTATGGCGAAGTCGATACAGGTCAGTTCGATCGCATATTCGATTGTGCTTATGTTACGGGCGCGGCAGTGGCTATTAAACGAGAGCTCCTAGACCGCGCCGGACTCTTTGACGATGGTTACTATCCTGCATACTTCGAGGAGGTCGAATGCGCGGAGCGCGCAAGGCGACTTGGATATAGAGTGGTCTATCTGCCCACAGCCGTCGCATATCACGAAGAGTCTCGTAGCGCCTCAAAAGGGAGTTCGGGATTTTACCGTATGTACCACTCAGGCAGGCTGAGGTTCGTCTTGAAGAACTTCACAGGGCGCAAGCTCTTGGGATTTTTGAAGGAGGAGCTCAGGTGGCTCTATCGCTATGGACTGAAGCAACAGACAAGGCCTCTGTTGTCGGCTTATCTCAAGACGGCGCTCAAGCTCCCCTGGATACTCAAGGCGAGGCGCCGTGATTGGCTCAAAGAGCGACTCAATCCGAGAATCGTCAAGAAGGCGGTCAATTTCAGCGAGTCGGCATTCTACAACCAGCTAGAGGGGTTTTCACCGATTCTAGATTGGCACGGATTAAAGGTCCGGGCAGTGGAGCAAAAGGCCAAGTTTCGACTACTTGCCCCCAAAACCCCGCACAAGCTGGGACTGACGCTGGCAGCCGCTGACGGCCCTATGGCGAAGCTCAAAGTACTCGCGGATGGACGCAATCTGGGTGAGGTTCAGGTCGGTGATTGTATGCAGACACTTGAGTTTGAACTTCCCAAATCAAGAGCCGAGAAGCCTTCTCTCGATTGCTGTAAGGTGATAAAGATCACCTTGAAGCCTGTCGCCGGTCGTGGAAATCGAGCCAGTGATAGATCGGGGGTTGTTGTGAAAAATGCCTGGATGGAATAGACCCAATCTCACTGAACTGGCTACTCGGCAAAGAAGATGGTAAGAAGACGACCTCGATTCTATGGGGTCGAGATTTAGTAAGCTAGAACGTGGGAGAAAAAGGTCAGATGAGGGAAGCCACCACGCATACTAAGACCTGCCAGAGACTTCTGGGCTTGGCAAGTGAAAGAGTCAAGAACAACGACCTGGAAGCTGCAAAGGAGATTCTCGAGGCAGCAATATCGCTTTCTCCCGAGAACTCGCTTGCGCACTATCATCTCGGCTCCGTCCTTAAGCGACTCGGCCATTCCGAGAGAGGGCTTGAGCAGTTCAAGAAGGCGGAGGAAATAGCCAAGAGCTGGCTTGTCCTCGACGTTGACACTTTCCTTGGGGGGATTTACTTCCACCAGGGGGAGTGCCTGCTGAAATTGGGGAAAAAAGAGCTCGCAGCTAGCAGTTTCAAGAAGTGCAATTCTCTAATCCCCAACCACGCGAAGTCGGCCGAACACTTGCGGTCGCTTTCGCCCAAACCCTCCCCAAAACCGGCGGCGCCCAATGCGCAGCCATCCCAGGATGTGGGATACCAGCGCTTCGTCATTGACGGCAAGGAAATTCTGAAAGGTCAGCTTGATACCTTGAAAAAGTTTGAGCAGATGACCCAGGGCATTGACTTAAAGGGCAAGCGTGTGCTGGACATCGGATTTCGGGCGGGCGCGATGTGCTATTACGCCTGGAAGGCTGGCGCCGCGTCAGTTCTTGGTATGGACATCGAACGAGACCTGAGGATAGAGGCTGAGAAACGCAAGGAACAGTATTTTCCCGAAGCTCCCATTTCATTTGGTATATGTAAGGCATCACGCATTCCGGGACAATATGACGTGATATTCGCGTCTGCATTGTTCCACTGGCTTGAAGACACGGATATAACGTTGAGGCAGATGGCTAGAGTCCTTCATCCTGATGGCGTATTCTTGCTGGACGTATGGGTCACGGATTCAGACATGCGTAACCCTCCAATCTATAGCCCGCGTCCTGGCCACGCTGGCCGGGTCCATTGGATTCCCAACCAAAGGGCTATCCGGCTTCATCTCTCGCAATTCTTCGAGAAGGTGGAGTTCGGTGAACTGGTCGAAACACCTAACAACACGGACCGCAGATTGATCCAATGTCGAGAGCCAAAGCCCCATCCTACTCAGGCCATCGTGATCTACGGCGATCCAAATGCAGGCAAGACGACCATGGCGTACGCCCTTGAGTACGGCCGGGGATTCGACCGCCTGTCGCTGGATGACGTCTTCTGCACATGGTACTTCCATGCCCCCAGTGATATACGGGATGTTGGCAAGCTAAAGGATGCTGCATATAAACCTTACGAGCTGGAGTTCATCAACCAATGGGCTGCCTCCCGAACCAATACTGACATTGTCATCGAGGGGGGTCGGTTGCGGGATAGCTACAATCAGCGCGACAAGGTTACAGAAATACTAAGGAATCAGGGCTGGGAGAACATCCTCGAGGTTGGACTTTGACCTGTATTGAGATGTTCAGGGATGCGACTGCCACTCGACTGGCAGCGGAGAAGAGTAACGGATTGGACGTCTTCACTCGCTAGGGAATATAGGAGATTCATGCGACTCTTGCTGGATTGTGCGCGACTACCCACACTTCAGCCAAACACAGAGTGGTCCTAATTGCCGAAAGTTGTGCATTTTAGTGCTTTTTCAGATGTATAAATCGAGTGTGGAGTGCCCGAATCCCGGAGATGGTAAGAGGACGGCCTCGAGTCGGGGCCGAGTTTAGTCAAGCTGAAGGTATAAGGGGATAGCTGGGGATGGCTAGGGTATTCGTTCTGGGGACATA
>JAGHCW010000144.1 GCA_021160245.1 bacterium
ATCATAACTATTTCAGAGGATGCCCTAAGAAGCGTGCCGAAGAACTATATCGAGGCCTCATTGGCCCTCGGCGCCTCAGAGGCCCAGACGCTTTTCAGAACCGTCGTGCCGGCTGCGCGGTCGGGACTTGTGGCTGCGGCTTTGATGGGTATCGGACGAGTGATAGGCGAGACTATGGCCGTAATGATGGTTACTGGCAACTCTATCAAGATACCCGAATCGCCGTTCGATTCAGTCAGGACCATGACAGCCACAATCGCCGCGGAGATGGGCGAGGTGGCCTTTGGAGGCGTTCACTATCACGTGCTGTTTTTCGTAGGCCTCATTCTCGTGGCGATCACGATCGCAATTAACTGGACCGCTCAACGTGTTTTAAGGAAAACAAGGTGCGCGCAATGACGGGAGGCTCAAAGCTCCATCTACCTAAAAATCCTTCCTTTTATCTTTTGCGGGTCATCACTTATGTCGTGGTTGCGGCCGTGGGATTCGTCATTCTCGACATAGCCGTAAAGGGCATCGGTTCGATTTCTTGGTCATTTCTGACCGAGTCACCCTCGGCCGGTGGGGCAGAGGGAGGTATATGGGCGCCGATTGTGGGCACGGTATATTTGGTTTTCGGGGCAATGCTCATTGCATTCCCTATCGGTGTTGGAGGCGCGGTCTATTTGGTGGAATACGCAAAAGACAACAGATTGACCAGGGCCATTCGCATTGGAATCGTGACATTAGCCGGTGTTCCGTCCATTGTCTTCGGTCTGTTCGGGCTCGGCGTCTTTGTGCTTCTATTCGGCTTTGGTACTTCAGCTGTCGCTGGCAGCCTAACTCTAGCCTCAATGATTTTGCCGATCATTATCGTCTCGAGCGAGGAGGCGCTGAAGACCGTGCCCGAATCGCTCCGCGAGGCGAGTCTTGCGCTGGGCGCAACGAAATGGCAGACGATTTGGCACAATGTTTTGCCCTACGCGGTTCCTGGCATTCTCACAGGCTCCATATTAAGTGTCGGAAGGGCGGCCGGGGAGACTGCGCCAATACTCTTCACCGCAGTAGCCTTCTTTCTGCCAAAACTGCCGCACTCAATCTTCGATCAGGTCATGGCATTGCCATATCACCTCTTTGTCGTTGCAACTCAGTATCCAGATGCTGAGAAAGCAAAAGCCATGCAATACGGGACCGCGCTGGTTCTGATTGCGCTTGTATTAGGAGTTAATCTTGTCGCAGTTGTGCTCAGAAGCCGTTACAGAAAGAAGCTCCGCTGGTGAGGTCGAATCCGAGCTAGATTCTCTGGATGTTAGGATAAGCGCTCAAGACCTCGACTTCTTCTATGGGACCACTCAAGTTCTATTCTCAATATCGATGGATATTCCGCCCGGCAAAGTGACGGCGATCATAGGCCCGTCCGGATGCGGTAAATCCACGTTTCTCAGGACTCTCAACCGAATAAGTGACGAGATCAAAGGAGCGCGTGCCTACGGTGCGGTTGTGATCGACGGCGAGGATGTTCTCTGCGAGAGCTGCGACGTCGTGATGCTGAGGCGCAAGGTGGGTATGGTCTTCCAGAAGTCGAATCCATTCCCCAAATCAATTTTCGACAATGTCGCATACGGGCCTCGCATTCACGGTGTTCGAGACAAGATGAAGTTGCGAGAGATCGTGGAGAAGAGCCTTAGGCGCACTTGGCTATGGAAAGAGGTCAGCGAGAGGCTAGGCGCCAGCGCGTTCGACTTGTCCGGCGGCCAGCAACAGCGGCTCTGCATTGCCAGAGCGCTCGCTGTGGGCCCAGAGATACTCCTAATGGATGAGCCTGCATCGGCGCTCGATCCAACTGCGACCTCAAAAATCGAGGACCTCATCAGGGACCTGAGGAAGGAATACACTATCGTGATTGTGACCCACAACATGCAGCAGGCGGCCAGGGTCTCGGACCACACCGCGTTCTTCTACCAGGGCAAGCTGATCGAGTTCGGCCCGACGAAGGACATATTTACTAATCCAGTCAACAAAATGACGAATGATTACATAACCGGTAGATTCGGTTAAGGAGGTGGAGTTTGACGCTTAGACTTCAGCGGGAGATCGAGCGGCTTAAATGCCAGATTCTGGAGGTCGGTGCGCTAGTTGAGCAGGCCGTCAGATTGGCGGTTACCGCAATCGACGAGGGGGATGCGGATGCTGCGCGAAGGGTGATTGCGGGGGACGCGCGAATAGACGAGATGGAAGTTTTGCTCGAGGAGGAGTGCTTGAAGGTACTCTCGCTGCATCAACCCGTTGCTCAGGACCTGCGGCTCATTATCGCGGCAATGAAGATGAATAACGATATGGAGAGAATAGGCGATTTGGCGGTTAATATCGTTGAAAGGGCACTCTACTTGGCCACAAAGGCCGAAATCACTCCTCCATTCAACCTGGTTTTGATGGGAACATCTGTCCAGACAATGGTCAAAAAAAGCCTCGACTCCTTCGTAGGCGCGGACGAGAAGCTCGCCCGTGAGGTGATTCAGCAGGACGACGTGATAGATGACATGAATCGCGAGAACTACGCGGCGGTGATTGCGGAGATGAGGAAGGACGAGAACAGCATCGCCAGATTCATGCACTACATTTCTGTATCCAGTCAACTGGAGAGGATCGCTGACTTGGCCACGAATATCGCGGAGGATGTCATCTATCTTGTTGAGGGGGATATCATCCGCCATAGAGCGAGAGTTGCCGCCGAGTCCAGTGCTGATGAGGCCGACTGATCGGTAGAGGCTGCTAAAGTGTGGGCGGAACAGGATTCGAACCTGCGACCCCCGGCTTGTAAGGCCGGTGCTCTTACCAGCTGAGCTACCCGCCCAATCTTGGGGCATTCTGCCCGGCGGCCTCAAGTGTCCGCGAACTGGAATCCTAATAATAGGCTCATTGCGAGCAGCATATACTAGCAGTGAGTTACTTCGCTCGCTTCGAATTCCGCATCAGTTGAGACTCCAACTGCCTGTCGCGCGCAAAGCCCCTGAGTCTCTGCATGGGCCTCTCGTCGGCCTGGAACACGAGCTCCACCTGCGGCCGAATGAAAACGCTCTCAGTGCAAGACGCAATTGAGATGTAGAAAAGACCTGAGGGCACGTTGGCCCTTCCTGAGAGGAGATAGGTCTTGCCCAGGAAGTAGTATGCGTCGGCGACTCTTGGATTATCCTTGAGAGTGGAGGACCCGCCATAGATGTTGACTACTTGCCAGAAGCAGTCGGCGGCAGCATCAAACTTCATCTCAGAAAGCAGCGTAATTCCGGCCTCAAACAACTCCTCCGCAACGCTAAGATGTACAGCTCTGCTGTAACAACCACAACCGTTGGTTGCAGGCTGCCAGGCATAGTGATTCGGTTCCACGGAGCATCCCGAACTTGAATAGGAGGACTCCGGTAGCGCGATCAACGCCACAAGCAACATTAAGAGCAGGCTAATTACTCGATTCATGGCATCATCCTCATTTGTTTCTTCTGAAGCGACGGAAACCAGAACATTCGATAAACGACACCTCGCCCATTGCCTCACAAGCATCCAAGACGCGGTTCACACCCAACGTATCGCTCGGCATGTGAGGCGCAACTATGCAGTTGAGGTGATGCTTCTCGATCTCTTTCCTGTGTTCCTCTGGAATGTGCATGCAAAGGAGCGTGCTCACGGAAGTGGACCTCGCAACTAGCTCATAGAAGTCCTTCGGGCCGGAAGTTCCACCAGTCATATCCACAAAGACCTCGCCAGTCCTCAATCCTTTTGAGCCAACGGCAATTTTCGGCGCGGAGACCTCATTGGCATATTGTTTGTATTCCTCAACCTCAAGCAAGAGGTCCATGACATCCCCCAAAAGATAGGGACTCTTCTCCTTGATCAGGTCGTCCAAATACTTGACCGCGCAGTTGTCCGCCGGGGTATGTATGCACATGAGCGGGATATCAAGTAGCCTCGCTATGTCAACCGTCCTGTTGTGGTTTATAGCCGATACGCCATTTGACACTTCCTTAACCCGACCCCTATAGGCTCCCTCCGCTTGGGCAATTGGCACACCGGCCTGCGCCCAAAGGTCTGCCTGGAGTGGGATGACATCCGCCAGATTCGCGAGTGCTCTGCCCGAGGGATGGTGGGAGATGACGAGGTCAATCCGCTGGCCTTTGCCTCTCAGCCGGTCCACAAGCAGAAGCTCGGCCGGACCAATGTCAATGCCCACCAAAGCGCCCTTAACCTCAGTCTCTGGGTCCCCGTAAAGGATACGGCTGTCGGCAAAGGGATTACTTAGTCGCTCTGCGTCAAAACGTTCCCTCTCGGCTCCCTCCAGCTTTTTGTAATCTCTCTGCTGGGCCTCGAGTAAACGGTCTATCTCTTTCTTTGGACGCCGGTCCGCTGAGATGCCCGCAGCTATAGCTGAATCATAGAGTTCTTGAAGTTTTAGCACTATATTATCTCCAGTACGTCGATAGAACGCGACATGGCGTTTACGGTGTGCTTTGCGAAATACTACGATACTTTCCTTGCTCGCCTGAGAAGCTTCTTTCTCGCGGCAAGAGCTTTACGCTTGCGCTTCACACTCGGTTTCTCGAAGTACTCACGCTTTCTATATTCAGAGAGTATGCCCGATTTCTCGCACTGCTTCTTGAAACGCCTCAGCGCAAGATCAAACGATTCGTCTTCTCTAACTCTAACCAGAGCCATTCATCAATTCCCCTCCTTTACTCGGTAGTATCTCTATTATAGAGACTTGCGGTCTAATAGTGCGCAGACGTTGTGCTTTAGTCAAGAGGCGGAAAACCCCGCAAGGTGTTTCAGGGCGAAATGCCCCGTCTAGGTCTGCACCCAACTCCCCACATTTCGATAACATCGGTCGGTCTCTTTAGTTCCACAAAATGAGACAGTATTGACGAAGCAATATCGACTCCGATACACACGAGAATAAGCTCAGGAGTTTTTCGTCTGCAAGCCACATCGCTGATTTGCTTCAGGGATTGAGCTTCATCATCGATTCGACAAGCGATTCCGGAGTAATAGGAAAGAGCTCGGCTGATCCGATGCCGGTGCAGACGACAAAATTGATCGCGTTCGCAACTCGCTTCTTATCGGCGGGGAGGTGTTTGATTAGCTGGGGGACCAGAGCGGGATCAAGACGCGTCGGCAGGCCGATCTTCTGAAGCAATCGCTCCTGTCGCCGAACGTCGCCCACGCTGCATTTGCTCAGCGCCAGCGAGACCCTGGCCGCAACCAGCATACCGACGCTTACCGCCTCACCATGCAGCAGATCTGCAAATCCAGTGCAGGCCTCAAGCGCATGGGCGATTGTGTGGCCATAATTCAGCACATGCCGCGCCCCGATATCGAGCTCGTCCTCCTTGACGACCGTTGCCTTAAGCCGACAGCATTCAGCGACCACGTGTATCAGGGGTTCGCGATCGAGCCTGATGACCGCCTCGTAATTGTTCTCAAGAAACGAGAAGAAGGGACTATCAAGAATGACCCCATACTTCACAACTTCCGCCATCCCGGCCTTCATCTCCCGTGTGGGGAGCGTTGACAGCGTATCAATATCAATGAGCACGAACCTCGGCTGGTAGAATGTCCCGACTATATTTTTCTGGCCCCGATGGTCGAAGCCGCTCTTGCCGCCCACGCTGGAATCTACCTGCGCCAAAAGAGACGTGGGGACGGCGACATAAGGAACGCCTCGTTTGAACGTTGACGCAACGAACGCGGCTATGTCCCCCACGACGCCGCCCCCGAGGCCGATTACGACGCCCCCGCGTGGGGTATTGTTGTCGATCAAAAACTCATAAACTTTCGACACAGTCGTGATAGTCTTGGATAGCTCGCCCGGCTCGATGGTGTATGAGGCACAGTTGAAGCCGGCGGCTGTAAGCGATTTCTCGATTCGCTTCAGATAGATGTCAGCGACGTTCCGGTCGGTTATGACAATTGCGGGGACGTCCGGGTCAAAATACGCCAACATGAGGTCGCCGAGACCGTCCAGGATGCCGGAAGCGATGTGTATCGGGTAGCTCCTATTGCCAAGTTCGATGCTGATTCTGATCATATAGCCGTCTCCCGATGCGCTGTCTTGAACATTTGCCGAATCATATCACCTCCCTACGCCCCTGAATCCACGAGCAGCAGTCTTATATCCATCACGTTTGTGCCCGTCCGACCCGTGACTATCGTGTCGCCAAGCGAATCGAAGAATGAGAACGAATCGTTGCGTTCAAGATAATCTGCAGCGTCCATACCCTCCATCTGACCCAGCTGAAACGTCCTTCCGTCCGCAATCGCCCCTGCCGCGTCGCTTGATCCGTCGATCCCGTCCGTGCCGGCGGATAGGACAACAATCCCCTCGGCGCCTCTCAGATGAAGGGCCGCCGAAAGCACGAACTCCTGGTTGCGCCCGCCTGCGCCATCACCCCGCAACGTAACGGTCAACTCGCCGCCGGCGATGAAGCAGCAGGGCGGGTCAATTGGACGGCCACTCCTCCGGGCAGAGACCGCAATCCCCACAAGGACCTTCGCAACCTCCCGCGCCTCGCCAAAGACTCTGGAGCCGAGGTTCAGCGGCGCATAGCCAAGCTTCCTCGCGGCCGCATCGCAGGCGATAAGCGCAAGGTCGTTGTTGCAGACGACTATGTTATCGCATCTTTTGAAGAGATCGGCCGGGATGTCCTCCGGCCCGGCGAATTTGCCGAGCCCCCCGTCCCTCAGCCGCTTGAGCACCGATTTGGGCAGCTTGCGGCTCAATTTGAGTCGCCTCACGATCTCGAGGCAGTCGGCGAATGTGGTTGAGTTTGGGATGGTCGGACCGGACCCAATCGACTCGAGATCATCGCCGATGACGTCGGAGACGATAAGTGATATGACCCGGGCGGGAAAGGCCGCCTTAGCAAGCTGGCCGCCCTTAATCATTGAAATGTGTTTTCGGATGGCGTTGATCTCATCGATCGTCGCTCCGGATGCCAGAAGCACCTTGGTCGTCTGAACTTTGTCGGTAATCGTAACGGGCGCAGCTGGCAGGGGAATCATCGCCGAAGCTCCTCCGGACAGCAGGAAAATAACCAGATCATTCTCTCCGGCCTCCTCCGCGGTGGCGAGCATAGATTCTGCGCCGGCAGCGGCCGCGTCGCTCGGGAAAGGATGCGTGGCCTCAATGACCCGAACGCCTGCCGGAAGGTTGGGCAATACGCTGCCCAACGGGACAGCAATAGCGCCGCCAGAAATTCGCTCATGGCCTATCGCATCAGTAAGCGACTCTGCCATCTTCGCCCCGGCCTTGCCGCCGCCTATGAGATAGACATTCTCAAACTCGGCGAGGTCAACGCTGATTTGTGAGTTGAGTGCCTCGATCTGAAGCTTCACGCCGTCTCTTCTGATCGCC
>JAGHCW010000222.1 GCA_021160245.1 bacterium
ATCGACCTCAAATGCATCCCGAGCTCGTCCTTAACGGCTATCTGCTCCTCAAGCATCGCTCAGCAACCACCCTTCAACAACTTATAAAGCAAGAAACACCCCCAATATACCCGCAATGCTAATGCCCATGATAATTCCCTCGGAAGAGACATTCTTGGCCCTGAGTATAAAGCAAATGGCCACAATAGCCAGCAGCAGGAGCAAGACATACCCGGAGCCCTCGGCCTCGCCAAAGGCAAACTCATCGCTCGCCAGAAGCAGGCCGGCAATTGCGCCAAGAATAACCGAAGTCGCGCGCTTAAGCATAGCCGAAGTTCGACCCGGCTTCAGCCTGGAAAGGAACCTATGGAGAGAGGACGCGCCCCTCAAGCCCAATGAAATCCCTACAAAGCGAAGGCCAACGTTCAGGACAGCGAATGCCGAGACCATGATGACAAACGCCCACAAGTCGCCCAGCAAGAATAAAAGAACTGCCAAACTACCCAAAAACGGCCTGACGGAGTCCCATATCAGATCGTCGCCAATCGCGCCAAATACTCCTCCTAAGGAGGACTTCATCTGATGCAATCGCGCCACGCATGTTCCATCTGAAGAACCGCAGGCAATCTCTTGCTCCGCAATCGCACCAACTAAAAAGCCTGAGAAAACCGGATTCGTATTGAACACTGAGAGATGCCTCGTGAGCGCTTTCTTCAGCGCCTCGCCCGAATACAGCTTCTTAAGAAGAGGCAGAATCGAGAAGCAAAAGCCCAGATTCTGCATCCCTTTGTTGTTCCAACTTGCCTCCAGAAAAAGGGTCCTCAGGGCCATTGAAACCTTCGTTCCCCTGGATACAGACTTCTTATTCATTATCTCACTCATCTAGCTGCAACCTTCCGCCAAATAAGCGTCAAGGCGAGGCAGCAGCAGAGAACCAGCCCGAGAAGGCCCCTGCCCTGAAGACCAGCATATTTCACCATAAGAAACGCAAGGGCCATGGAGCATCCGGAGAACAAGAATGAGCCATGCGCCCTTGTGGAGCGGAGGCCAATGCCCACGCCGGCGGCAATCAGGGGTCCTGCTATAAAGGCATTTGAGCCTGCGCAATCCAGATGAGCTGAGAGCCGAATCAATGGCGGAAGAAGAACAAGCCAACCAAACAGGATAGTGAGAAAAATTAGACCGAGATGCTTGACAAACATCGGGACAATCGCCAGTAGGTTGTTCCATGATACGGATGAGAACCTCCCGTTGGCAATGCCTTGTGTCGCCCTTTCGGCAAAAGCCTCATTGAACCGCCTGAGAAGCCTCGTGAGCAGGGAAGATACTGCGCCGGCCGCCGTCCCCAAGATGAGATACACAGGGAAACCAATCATCAAGGCGCCAGACCGAGGCATCCCAGACCACAGAGAAATGAATAGCAGTGCGGTAACGATGACCGTGCATGACGTGTAGTCAATTGTGATGAATCCCCCAGCCGGAATATCAAATAGCCATAGAAGCTGCAGCACTGCGCCCACCGTAACTCCCAACCTCAAATCCCCCATAAAAAGACCCAGAAGTGAGCCGCACGCAATCGGTTGGGCCAACATAATTCGAAGCACAATATTGTCATCGAGGCAGAGCACAGCGCCCAATGCGCTCATGGCTAGCGAGGCGTTAAGCATCACCTAAGCGCCTCGATTGAGCCGCTTTGCCCGGAGTTCACAAGGTCGAGAAAATTGATTGCCTTATCAAAGGGTGTTGGGCGAAACTCAACTGTCAGGCCATCTCTTATCATTGCAATAAGCATCCCGATCTCCGCTTTGGAGAGAAAGAGAACATCCGTAACCCGCTCCCTTGTGTCCTCGAATCGCACACCTCCCACGTTAAGAACGCGACTCGGAAAACCGATGCTCAAATAAAGCTCGTTAATATCAACGACCTGTGAGAAGAGCACAATCGCTCTCTGTCCTGACACCTCGAGCTCTTCGAGATGATTCTTGCAGTCCGCTACGGAGTGCACATGCACGCTAACACCCTCAGGAACCGCCATCCTCATAAGGTCCTGCTGGAAGGAGTCTTGGGCCACATCGTTATCAATGACTGTAATGCTATCGGCGTAAAGCGCCTTGACCCAACCCGCAACGACTTGCCCGTGAATCAGTCGATCATCAAGCCGAACAAGCTCAATGCTCATGTTGATTTGGGTCCCTTAGCCCCAACCGTCTTTGTTCGGCTAGTCCGGCCGTTGATCATCTTGGAGAGGTTCTCGATCGTCATTCTACCCGCCAGCACCGCTGCCTGGGCTAGATCCTGAACATGCCGCTTGGTGTCCCGCTCAACCAGCACCAGCATCATAGGTAAGTTAACGCCGCTTATCACCTCAACATCGCTCCGCTCTCGAGCAATCTCGAGGCAGATGTTGGCCGGAGTGCCACCCGGACTATCAACGAAAACCAACACACCATCCCCGGAATCAAGCTCTGAAATCAGATTATTGGCGTCAATCTCCAACTGCCGTTTGCTTTGAGAATTGGTCGTCGAAAGACTGGATACTCGATCCTGATGACCGATTATCTTCTCTGCCGTTCTGACCAGCTCCGACGCCAATGACCCGTGAGCACAAATCAAAACGCCGATCATACGCTGCGCTCCATAAAAAGGCCTCTATCGGAGGTGAAAATAAGGAAATGCAAAAGTCGCTCCGGGCGCCAGTCCCATACTAGGTCTTGATCAACCCGAGTCTCCCGTCCTGGCGCTTGTAAATAACTGAAATCTGGTCGGTATGAGCATCTCTGAATACTAAGAAAAGATCATCACAATCCTGCAACGAGGCGCCGGCCTCGCTCAATAGCATTGGCTTGCGATTTCTCATTTGCATTTCGACGATATCCGGATAAGCAGTAGTTTGCTCACCGCCTTGCCCCGTATCGGAGACCATTGCGTCTTCAGGAATCTGCTCAATATCAGGCACAGACATCTCTCGCTTATCTACTCTTTTCCTGTTCACCCTCTTGTCGTGACGCTTGCGTAGGATCATCTCGAGCTTATCCAGCGACTCCTGAATCGACTGCTGCATGTCGTTGCTCTCGCACCGGACCAATTCTGCGAAACCATCACATCTGACGTTAAGCTCGCAACGGTATCTATACTTCTCCGAATGCAATGCGACTTGCACATCAATGCGCTTATTAAAATACTGATTCCGTATCGTCTTGATCTTCTCCTCAATGAGGGATTTCTGTGAGTTCTTAAGCTCGTAGTGACGACTTACGAAAGTGATATTCATAGATTCTCGTCTCCTCGCGCATGTTTTCAAATCATTCTGATGAACAAAAGCAAAACATACTATCCATTGCCCACTACTATAACAAACGGCGCCCTACTTCGTATGAGAACGCTTCCTCGCGTGTGAAGGGGGAATCCCCTGGGACTCACGATACTTTGCGACAGCCCTTCTCGAGACCTTAATCCTACGTTCCTCAAGAATGTCCGCTATCCGCTGATCGTTGTAGGGAGCATCCCTGGGCTCACTCTCGATGAGCTCCGCAATCAAGTGCTTTATCGTAATAGAAGAGATTCTCGTCCCGCCAAGGGTCCCCAGACCTCGGTGAAAGAAATACTTCATCTCAAAGAGCCCGCGAGGTGTGTCGATAAACTTATTCGTTACAGTCCGACCTACTGTCGTCTCGTGTAGCTCCAGCTCCTTGGCGACATCCCCAAGTCTAAGCGGCTTCATAAACAGAGCGCCTTTCTCGAAAAACTCGCTCTCAAACTTCACGATTATCTTCGCCACACGGAGCATTGTGGTCTTCCACTGACTGATATTCCTCATTATCCACTGGGCGCGGACAGCTCTTTGCTGAATGAACTTTAGCTCCTCCTCCCCAAGCTGGTCAATCGAGAAGTTATTCTGGTAGTTCTTGACCACGCGCAGTTTGGGTATCTTCTGCTCATTGAGAATCGGGACATACTCATTCCTACGTTTGACGACATACACATCGGGAACAATGGGTGTCCCTTTGTCCCCTTCAAAGACTCGTCCCGGCCTCGGCTCAAGCGCCTCAATGACCTGCAACATCTTCTTCAGTGTCACGTCCGATATCCTAAGTGCCTTCTTGAGCTCCGCATGCTTGTGGGCTACGAGAAGATCGAAATGATGCTCGATGGCGGCATTCGCGATATCATGAAGCTTCGGCGTTAGTGGCTCACTATTTGCGAATATCTCATGCTCCGCAAACAAACTCCTCAACTGAAGCTTCAAGCACTCCTTTAGGTCCCGGGCGCCCACGCCCGGCGGGTCAAATTCCTGCACGAGGCGAAGAATCTGCTTGGCCTTGGGTAGATTGACGCCGGCATTGCTCGCTATCTCGCCAAGAGGCGTGCGCAAGAGACCGTCGTCATCGATGTTCCCTATTATGCGTTTCGCAACATCAGAATCCGCTTCTGAAAGCCTAGTTAGATTGAGCTGGCCTATAAGATGATCAGCAAGATTCTCCCGGCTAGAAAGGACTCTCTCGTAAACGGCCGGGTCTGCTATCTCGCTATCACCACGCCAGCGCTCGGTAACCTGCGACCTGGGCTCATCATCCTCCCCCGGGTAGTCGCCCTGTCGTTTTAGAAGGAGTGACATCACCTCGTCCAACGGGTCCCGTTCCGGCTCATTCAGAGGCGTCTCATCATCCGACTGAGGGGAATCGAGGTCCGAAACCTCCTCCAAAAGCGGATTCTCGGCAAGCTCCTGAAGAACCTGCTGCTGCAACTCCAAGACGTTCATCTGAAGCATCTCAAGAGACTGCCGCATCTGCGGAGTAAGCGCCAGCTTCTGCGTCAGACGCTGATCGAGCCGCACCGATAGCCTGTTATTGTTGAACTCATTTGCCAATTTATATAACCCGCCTTTGATTTGGATCAGAAACTGAAATCATTACCAAGATATATCCTCCTGACAGAAGAATCACTGGCTATCTCATCCGGCGTTCCGTACTTAATTATCTTCCCATCATTGATTATGAACGCACGGTCTGTGATTTTCAAGGTCTCCCTTACATTATGATCGGTTATCAGTACACCAATCTTTAGCGACCTGAGCTTTCGTACTATGTCTTGAAGATCGGATATCGCTATCGGATCAATCCCCGCGAATGGCTCATCCAAGAGCATGAAAGCCGGCGAAAGGGCAAGCGCCCGGACTATCTCCACCCTTCTCCGTTCGCCTCCGGAGAGAGTGAATGCAGGAGAATTCTTCAAATCCCTTATATCCAATAAATCCAAAAGCTCGTCTATCCGCCGGTCCAACGCCTTTCTTGTGAGCCGTCGCATCTCCAGGACTATCCTGATATTGTCTCCGACCGAAAGCCTTCTGAAAATGGACGCCTCCTGGGGTAAATAGCCTATGCCCCTTCTCGCGCGGGCATAGACCGGTAGTGAGCCAATCTCATCGTCTCCAAGCAAAACTGTGCCCATGTTCGGTTTCACGAGGCCGACCAGCATATAGAAAGTAGTGGTCTTACCAGCCCCATTGGGGCCCAAAAGACCGACTATCTCACCCCGCACAAGCTCCAGACTCACGTGGTCCACGACCGTCCGCCCATGGTACTGCTTCACGAGGTCACGACACCCCAAACGCGCCGGCTTTTCCCCAGAGCCTAGCATCGCAAGCGTGCGGTTTTGGCTTGCGCTCAAATCAGACCCGCTCATATAAAAGACCTCATCATTTCTTGGGAATGAAGAAAGTTGTCTTAATCGCGCGGTCGCTCTCGCCATCCACGAAATACTGCTTCTTGTCCAAATCCAGTGTGATCTTATATCCTCCCATCACAGCCTTGCCAAACTCATAGACCTTCGGGTCGCCGCTTAAGACTATCTTCTGCTCTGCAGCATAATAGATGGCCGAATCTGCTATGCCAACTCTATCCCCGTCCTCAATCCTAACATTTCCCGACGCCTCAATGCTCCGGATCTCCCCGGTCGTCGGATCACCATTGAGCTTCACCTCGTCTGCTGAGAACAGCGCCTCATCCTTTTGAACAGTTACATCCCCATAATAGGTCCCAATCATGCTCTTTTCGTTGTAATCGAGCGCATCGGCACGAAGCTCGACCTTGCCCGGTTGGCTGAGCGAATCGCTTAGCTTGAACATCGACTCCGGACCATCTTCGCCCTTGTCGTCATCCTTCGTCTTGTCTCCCACAGAGAGCCCCTTTTGCGAATAAAACACGCCTCGCACGGCGTCAACAAAGCTCATGTTGCCTGAAGCCACGTCGTATGTGAGCTTTCTACCCATCATCACGTTGTCGCCAAACCAGACCCTCGGTTGCCTCGTAAGCTCCGCGCGCTCGCGATTGCCGTCATAGATGAGCTTGCCGCCCGTGGCGATTCTTCCCTCGCTCTCCAATACTATGTTGTCCTCGGCCTCGAGCCTTAGAATCTGCATCGTCTTGGAATCCCACGTCAACTGAAGCGTATCGCATTGTAGGGACTTGTCCTCCGAACTGATGTTCACATCATCATCAAGCTGAGCGGCGCCATTCGCATCCAACATGAGACGCTTTGAGGTCATCTCGACATGCTGAAACTGCTTGGCGCCCTCAACTTTCTCGTCTTCATTATTTGTGGGAACGTCCGCACTCGCTGTTACGCCTCCTTCAAAGACAAGCGCATCTATCTCCAATTGCTCATTCTCATCACCACGCATCTTCACCGTGAGCGCTTCGGAATTGACTTGATTCTGCCCCGCTCGCAACCTGACATCGCCAGAAAAAAGAGCCTCCTGAGCGCCGACGTCGAACTGAAGCTCGTCAGAAAGAACCACTCCACCCTCCATTTCCGACGTCTTCTGGGACCTCTGCATTAGCTCCCCAAGGGCGAGGCGCACTTCGCCAATAGCTATAAATCGGCCGCTATGTTGCTCATAATCCATTTTACTCGCGGACAATGTATCACAGCCCAAATACGCCGCAGATGTCCCAAAGATGAAGAACTTCTCCCTGACGCCAAAAAGGAAGTTCGGAACATTGGGCTCAATATAGCGCTGCCAATCGGCGGGCCAGAGCGGCCATGATCTTCTGCTTCGACTGCCCGGAGGCCCTTCCTCGCGCCCTGTTGTCGCTAGCTTATCAAATCCCCGAACCACAAGCGGATCACCTCGCAGAACTAGCTTGCCATCGCGATAGACAGCCTCCTGACAACCCAAGGCGGAATCCCCAGATTGGGCAACAACAACCCCTCGCGCCTCGCCCCATTCTATTTCGTTGAGCTTCCCCTGCCATCCGAGCTCAATCTGCTCTGCAAAGAGCCACTTGTCATCAACACCCATCGAAACGGCGCCCGAAAAGAGAGCTCGTTTGTCCTTCAGATAGGCCTCCATCCGATCCGCTGTCAGATAGATTTGCTCATCTCTGCCGGAGCCATCGACGCTTTCGCTCGCCTCAGCTCCATTCGGATCGGCCAGTCGCCCCAGGGATGACCTTGAGATAATGGTTATGCCGGAATCGAACACGACTTTCTGAGCATCAAGGTCAATAGACAGGCCCCGGCCATGAAGCCTAATTCCCTCACCA
>JAGHCW010000081.1 GCA_021160245.1 bacterium
CTCGAATATCCCCTGCGGCCTATTACTCCAGCCATACGTTGAGTTCGATTACGGTATCGGCATCGGTGCCTCAGTTGGCCCGGCGATGTTCATCTGGGGCGTGACGGAGTTCTCCGATATTCCAGTCGGTTTAGATGTTCGATATACACCATTCTACGATGCCAGCTTCACTCCATACATCCGAGCCGGCGGGAGATACCACATTGCGTGGGGAGAGTTTGTTGAAAACTCCAGACCCGGAATCTCTGGCGGTTTGGGGCTTGAGATCGGCCGTGGTGAGACTGTGGGAATGGCTCTGGAATTATCGTACGACAATGCGTGGGTTGAAATAGAAAAATACAGGAAGGGCTGGAGTTACGACAACAACGGCGTATATGGGAAACACCCGTATCGCAAGATAGAGGAAATCAAGCCCAGTGAGGCCATTCTGAGCTTCATGGTTTTCTTCTAGAACGCACTCTCATCCTCGCGATGGGTGGCTGCGCCGCGTCTTCGGTGAGTTATGATCGCAAACGCTGCGCTCTGCTGCTAGCTATCCAGCAGGGCCTCCGATGCGAGGATATGCTTGATCGCAAACTCGCATGCCCAGGCCATAGCCTCTGCCTCAAGGTGGACACCATTCGTTCTGGGTTCGTTCTTGTATCGCTGCTTATACCAATCGATGACCGCTGAAATCGGCTCGCAGACCTGGCCCGCGACTCGTTCCTTGAGCAGCAATTGAACTTGAGTCTGCGTATCCCTATCGTTATCTGAAACAGCCTTTGCACGTGCGAGAACACTCGAGAGCTCGCGCCTTATCGATGCAAGCCTGCTGGCGGCCTTCTTAAGCGCTTTCGCCCCACTCCCCGCTCGCTCGGAAAGCGCAAGACGGCCAACGTTCACAGGCCCAGTGCAATAGGTCTGAATTGCCTCCTGAAGCGGCATAATCTCAACGCCCTCAGTCAATATCCCAGCCTCCGAGGCGTTTATGCACTTGGCCTTTGTTCTCTTGATCTCAAGAATAAACCAAGTAAGCCAGCCCTGCATTCCATCGGACATCTCAGTTGGCCGGCCGTGAATGTCAAGGAGTGGTTCTCTTTTGCTAAGATCGCTCGTCCTGATCATCTGTTCACCCGCTTGTCTCAGCGCGGTCAGAGTGTCCATTGTTGTGTAGGTGTTGAGCTGGGACAGCATGTCATTGCTTGTCATCGTCCCATCGGCGTATGCCCGTCCGTACGAATAGGAGAAATCTTGCCCGACAAAGATAATCGGATCACAGGCCATCTCCCTCGCGAGGTCGAAGCCCAAAACCGCGACCGTTGAGCCGGAACCCATCAGGCCCAGCTTCTCAAAATAGGGCTCAAGCTGCTCCCAGACGATGTTGTTCATATCGGATGCAAGAAATACTCGATCGCCAAATAGCGCTATCAACTCGGGAGGCAGTCGCGTAACACCGATCAAGTTGATGCCAGAGACATCGAGTCCCGCGAAATGACGGTAGGTAATCGGCTGTGCGTCAATCGCAAGGACAAAATCAGGTTTGATGCCGCGTGACAGAAGCGGGCGAAGGCTAGTATCCGCACAGAGCAACACCGCCTTTCCCTTCGCGCGCTTAAGCTCGTCGATGTTATTGTCAAGCGACGGTCCCGCCGACACGAGTATCGCAGGCTTATTGGGAAATCGCCCAAAGAGACTCTTGACGCCGGGGCTCTTCACTATCGCCGGCAAGTTCCTAAGGTTGTTCTTGAGCCAAATCCTCGAAAAGAATCGAAGAGTGTTGACGTTGATCTGGACTATCTTCAACACTCGATAGAGATTGTCCATTACCTCTCTGTAGCGGGGAAAGAGCGCCGCCGATGGAGGGTGTATTACGATCTTGATGTTGTGATATTTGAACTTTTTGAAGTCCTCCTGAAGCGCCGGCATTATCTCATGGAGGTCCGTGCCGACAAATATCTTCACCTCCGGCTTCGCGAGTATCGGCGTGAAATCATGCACGTGGATCGCGGCCTTGAAGATGTCAGGACTCTGCTCGATTATGAAGACGGGGCAGCCGCGCGGGATGCGATTCACGGCTTCCACCACGTGATAGCCCAGGCCAAAGCCGAGGACAATTAAGTAATCCGCCTCTTCCAGTTTGACGGTCGAGACGTGCTCTCTGGCCTCTTTGAGAGGGTCCTTGTCAGAATGCATAAGCTTGTGCTCTCCCGACTCGGTCTTCACCGACATCGTGGGCAACTTACTCGGAGTCGCATGGACCACAAGCTCGAGCACTTTGGGCGAATCTAAGAGGCGGTCATAGAGCCATGCGCGGCCGCGCCTTATCTCCTCGATATTCTTCGCAAAAATATCGCCCGTTGTCCTCTTGGGGGCCTCCGGTGAGATAGGTGCGACGGCGATTTGGTCTTTACCGGCCAAAATCCGCTGCGCTTTTTCCTGAGCCGTTCGCCCTGGCTTAGCCTTCCTCGGCTCTCCCTTGCCTTTCTTACGGCTCATTCTGTGATTTCCTCTGACCCATTCTCTGAGCGATATAGGTTCAGTTTATTGCGAAGCGTCCGGACCGTTATGCCCAGTAATTCCGCGGCCTTTGTCCGATTGCTATCTGTCTTAACAAGTGTGGCGAAGATCAACTTTCGCTCCATCTCTGCAAGCGAGGTCCCGACCTCAACCTCCAGCGTTCGGTCGTCGGCATGAGAGGGCGCCGTCCGCGCGGAATGTGGTCTGTGTCTCTTATGGCGGTCGAAGATCAAATCCGAAATCTCAATCCGTTTCCCCTGTGACAGCATGACACCGCGCTGAATAGCATTTTCAAGCTCCCTTACGTTTCCAGGCCAGTCATGTTCCTGTATGAATGCCATCGTCTCTTTCGAAAGCAATTTAGGCTGCGCATCGCCATCCGGCGAGTGCTTCTTACAGAAGTAGCCGGCTAGAGGAAGAATGTCCTCCCGACGTTCACGAAGAGGGGGCAAAGTCAGCGGAACCACGTTGATTCTGTAAAATAAGTCCTCGCGGAACTGGTTGTCCTCGACCATCTTCGCCAGATCGGAGTTCGTCGTCGCGATCACTCTCGTGTCAATCGGTATCGGGAAGCTTCCACCCACACGGTCAACCTCGCGCTCCTGCAAGACCCTCAATAGCTTCGCCTGAAGCGACATCGGCATCTCACCTATCTCATCAAGCAAAATCGTCCCGCCGGATGCAATCTCGAATTTCCCCTGTCTGGTTGCATTCGCTCCGGTAAATGCGCCCTTCTCGTAACCAAAGAGCTCGCTCTCAAGTAAATTACCAGGCACAGCAGCGCAATTCACGGCAATAAAAGGATTATTAGCTCTCCGACTCTTAAGATGAATCAGCCTCGCAACGAGCTCCTTTCCTGTCCCGCTCTCCCCCGTAACCAGAACTGTCAGATCGCTCAGGGCGACTCTCCTCGCCAAGTAGAGCGACTCCTTGAGGACAGGAGAACAAGTAATGATCTCCCGAGTCGCCTCATTTCTTGATGAAAAAACGTCAAGGGCCTCGACATTGCCATCCGCAAATGGCTCGCCGAAAGCACGCTCCAGCACCGTTGTGAGGTCTGAGATCGAAAAGGGCTTTCTCAAAAAATCGAGGGCGCCCAATTTCATGGCTAGTACTGCGGCGTCAATTGTGCCGTAAGCGGTTATCAGGACGACGAATTGGGCCAGATTCTCTTGCCGGACAACCTCAAGCAGCTCCATTCCAGAAAGCCCCGGCATTTTCATATCCGTGATAATCATGTCGAACCTGTCCTTGCGGGCCTCGTCAAGGGCTTTCTGACCGTCAGAAACAAGCACGGTCTCATATCCCGAGTCCTTAAGCGCAACGCGAAGCGCGCTTCTCATCTGGGACTCATCATCCGCAACTAGAATCCGTGGCGCCATTGTTATCTCACTAAGAAAGCGTTAGTGCTAAAGCGGCAAAGCAATGATGAACTCCAATCCCCCATTATGAGGCTCTCTAACAAGCAAAAAGGCGTCATGCCTCAGAACGATTCTCTTAACAATGGACAGGCCCAATCCCGTTCCCATTGTCTTAGTGCTGAAGAAAGGCTCAAATATCCTCGGAATCTCGCTCTTCTCGACACCTTGACCGCTGTCTGCAACCGCGACCTCCACATAGCTCTGCGCCGCCTTCTTAGGAGACAAGATCGTATGACCCGCATCTTGAAGCTCATCCCATCCCGCAATTCGAGTCGAGACCCTCAGATTACCGCCGTCCGGCATGGCCTGGACACCGTTGATCATTATGTTGGAGAATGCCTGCCGCAAGAACCGCGGATCGCCATTCACCGTCACACGCCCATCATCGAAGCTGCGGTGAACTGTCACGTTACCCTGATTGATGGCGGACGATGCGGTATCAAGCGACTCCTCAAGAACCGTCTGGATTGCCACCTTGCCAAAATCCGGTTCAGGCGAGCGGGCATAGATCAGCATATTTGTTATCGACCCATCAAGGGAATCCACGGACTCCATTATGTGCGTCGCCAGCTTCTGACTCTCGGCATCGTCTTTAAGATTCCGCTCCAGTATTGAGGCGAAGAGCTTGATACTCCCAAGGGGATTCCTAATTTCATGAGCCAGATTCGCGGACATCTCACCCATAGCGGCTAGTCTTGCGCTTCTCCGTAGTTGCTCCTCAAGCTCCGTCAGGCGAGTTATATCCGAAAAGCAGACAACATGGCCCATCTCTTTGCCATCAATATCAAGAAGCGGTGAGATATTGAAAGAAAGCATGACTTTTGCGCCCGATTGCGAATGAATCTCAACCACCTTGCCATCCGCGCTTTTCAGGTCAAAATCATCCCCAAAGACCTGCCAATATCGAACGTGTTTGGTGTTGCTGTCCGAAATCCCGAGTATGGCCATTGCCGCACTATTAATCGTCGTCATTCCCCCCCGAAGATCAAGCGACACTACTCCATTCTGAATACTCTGAAGAACGTTGCCTAAATAATTCTTCAAGGAGAGCAGTTCATTGACCTTTTGCTCAAGCTCAAGATTCTTGCGCTTAACCTCCAGATTAAGCGTCTTCACCTGTTGCTGCAACGACTCATACGTTCGCTTAAGGGCGTCCGAGGCAACGTTGAATGAATCAAACGCCTGGGCTAGGAGGTCTGCATCCTTGCTGCCCAGTGGTTGGTTCTTGGGCAAATCACTATCATCCTGATTCAAAAGACTCTCCTAATAAGCCAAGCGACCCGAGCCGCCCAGTCTCGATCTGAGACAATCATCTAACGGTTGCTGAGCCTCGATCTTCCTCATATCTAGCTCCGTTCGCAAATGAGAATGAGAGCAACTCCCTTTCTCTCCCCACATCTCTCTAACTCTCTCGCCCATGCGCTTCGCATCGTCATCATCAGGCAATAGCAGAGCCACTCTGAGCTCCGCAAGGGTCTTCGCCCTAAGCGCAAGCTCCCGCGCCTCGTCCGATAGTGGATGGCCATCAGGAATCGTGCCCAAATGACGCAGCGCCTCCTCACAAGAACCACATCCAAAACAAGCAATAGCAAGAAAGAAATGCGACTCTGTAAGATTGCCTATCAGCCTGATCGCCTCGTCAAGGTCCCGTCTTGCTGATGAATAGTCGAGGCGCATGAGATGCTCAATTCCGCGCGAAAGCGAAGCTGAGTAATCGCTGATTATCTGGGCAGCCAATCCCAAATCGATTCCACAGTGGGGACACGTTCTCGCGCTTTGCTCAATCTTACGTTGACAATTGGGACAGACCATCTTGCGTTGTTGCCACCCACTGCTATTCTGCTTAATCAGAGTCTCTATAGGATAAATTGGAATCTAAACTGATGTGGACCTACTCGTCTTCCTCGAGGCTATCTTGGCCCTCTTCACTCTCAACCTGACCGTACGCGTCCTCCAAGTCGAACAAGAACTCTGACAGCTCGTCGCTTTTCGCGACCACCGTATCCGAATCGTTTGTGCCTATTGCAATGTCAAGCTCATGTATCAGGGTCCGGAGCCTGTTGACCTCAACGTCAGTTACCCTAAACTCCATCCCCTCAGCGCGGGTGATCAATGCCATTGCCTCGCGATAGCTATCGGGAGTTGCTTGCTGAGGCTTGCTCTTGCTCTCCGCAAGCTCCTCAAGACTATCTTTCGCTACCTCGATGTCCTCATCCGAGAGCCTAGTCTTCGACGCCTCAATCGTTATCTGATTCGTTCTGCTGGTCTCAAGGTCCGTTGCGACAACGGTGAGTATGCCGTTGTTGTCAACGTCGAACTTCACGCGGATAGTCTGAGAGCCGGGCGGCCCCGGCGGGATGTCATCGAGAATGAAGGTACCCAACTTGACGTTCTCTGAGGCCCGATTACTCTCGCCCTCAAGCACGTTGATCCTAACCCTCGACTGGCCGTCAACAACCGTTGTATAGTCTTGTCCTACGCTCGTTGGAATGAACGAATGGCGCGGGATCAGACTGTCAAAGGAATCGCCAACTGTCTCCGTACCCAAGGAGTGAGATAGAATGTCCGAAAGAACAAGCTCTTTCACCTGACCGGTTATCAGACCCGCTTGAACGGCCGCCCCAAGCGCAACACATTCATCCGGATTAATGTCCTTACTCGGCTTCTGTTTTGTCCGATTCTCGACCATGCGCGCGACCATCGGTATCTTGGTTGAGCCGCCCACAAGTAAGACTTTGCCTATCTCCTGAGGCGTTAGTTCCGCGTCCTCAAGCGCTTGATTTGTAAAATCGATCGTCCGTTCCAAAAGGTCCGAGATCAGATGCTCGAACTCACGACGCTTGATCTCCTTTTTGAGATTGATGACCTTGCCATCTTTCTCCGCAATCGCTGGCACCTCGATTATCGCCTTCTGACGAGTGGATAGCTCGATCTTCGCCGCCTCGGCAGCCAACTTCAGATGCTGCATTGCCGCCAAGTCCCTGGTGAGATCAATGCCATATTCATTGGCGAACCACGACAGCACCCATTTGACTATCCTGTGGTCGAAATCAACTCCGCCGAGGTGAGAATCTCCAGTTGTGGCGATCACCTCCATTATCCCAGGATTCACCTCAATGATCGACACATCGAATGTACCACCACCGAGATCGTAAACCATCAGCATCTGATCGGATCTACGGTCGATGTCGTATGCCAGTGCCGCCGCCGTTGGCTCATTGATTATGCGCCGAACGTTTAAGCCCGCGATCTTGCCCGCGTCCTTGGTTGCTTGACGCTGGACATCCTGAAAATAGGCCGGAACTGTTATCACAGCGTCAGTAACAGGTTCATCAAGGAACAGCTCGACCTCTTCCTTTAGGTTCTTAAGAATCGCCGCTGATAGCTCCTGAGGTGTAAACTCCCGACCCAGAAGATCGATACGATAGTCCGTTCCCATCTCTCGCTTGATCTCGGTTACTGTTTGCTTGGGACGAAGAACCAACTGCCGCTTCGCCTCCTCGCCAACCAGGATCATCTGCTTTCCATCTTCCTCAATTATTCCTATTACGGATGGCGTGGTTGGCGAACCATGTCTGTTCGGGATGATCCGCGGACGCTTGTCGTCGATAATGGCCACTGCAGAATTGGTTGTCCCGAGGTCAATTCCAACTATGAAACCCATACAACACTCCCTATATGACTAGCCACAGACAATGACTTTCGATGGCCGCAGAACTCTGTCCCCAATAAAATAACCAATCGATACCTCCTGTAAGATGAGGCCTTTCTCACAGTTCTCTACACTCTTCGTCCCCACACAGTCATGGCGTGTCGGATTGAATATCTCTCCGACAGCAGCGATTCGATGAACATCGTGCCGCATGAGAATACCATCCAGCCTAGAAATTACCATCTCCAACGCCTCCTTCAGCCCAGAGGTCGCTCCTCCCCTTTCAATTTCCATAATACGCGAAAGATCGTCCACAACAACCAAAAATTCTCGCACGATGTCTGCCGTCAAAGCAGAAGATAACTCATCACCAGAGGTCTTGACAACTTGCGAAAAATCGCGACGCATAGATGCTATCGTGCTCCTCAAATCAGAAAAATCCGACGGAGACGACGCAATAGAGCCGACCTCGCCAACCATCTTCGAGATATGCTCGCGCTCACGACCGAATGCCGCATCAATAAATGAGCGGAGCTTTACGATCTCTCTTGCCGTCCGACGGCTAATATCCAAACTTGCTCGAACGTCCTTGACCTCGCGGCTTACATCCGGCAAAGCCTCAATATCCCAAGCCTGATAGCGAGGCCCAAGCACGCCAATCGTCCTCTCGATGTGGTCGGAGAAACTGGCCCTTTCAAAATCGTAGAGCCGGTAACGGTCAAGATTGCCACCAGAAAACCGTCCATGCAGGCCGCTTAGTACATTCTCCTCCAAAGCAAGATCATATTCAGATGACAAATCAGTAGCCGTTGCCTTTGAACTGCCAATACGCTCTGGCAGGGCGTCGAAATCCAATGAAGTAACCAGTGGGTTTTGCAGAACATCCCTCAGGGCAATGGCCTCCTCCGTCCATTTCGAGGGTGCGGCCTCCAGAATATCAGACTCGGACCTGTTCTCATCAAAAAGAAGTCGAACTAGTGCCTTCCTCAGAGGCAATCGGGCCTTGGCGAAAAGGGAATTGACCTTCCTGAGATTAGCCAAGTCAAGCGCGGCTACCTCCGAAAGCCGTGCGAGAGCGTCGCTAAGGTCTGACTCGCCTGAGACCAAGGCCGCAGTCGTATCCGATCCAGCCTGCTCATCAGACTCCTCAGAGGTACCCTCCATGACCTCCAAGAGGCCTTTCAACTGCTCTGCCCAATAGCGCGCCTCGCTCTTATCTCTGCTGCATTTCTTCAGCATTTCCCGCGACGATGAGCGCTTGCCAAAAGCCCAGAGCGACGCCAATTTCATTGCCTCAACCGGGTCATCAACCTTAACCGCGCTATTGAGCGCGAACTCAAATTGCCTAACAAACTCAATCTTGATGGGCTGTGCATTGAAAGCCTCGCTCAAGTCGCTCTCGGCAATCTCCCCTGAGATCAGTTCGGCCTTCTGCAGTTGAGCCCAAACTAGAGAGATACGCTTCAATTCATCGGTGTCATTCGAGATGCTTTTTCGCACATCGTTTATTTCGCTCTGAGCATCGGACAACTGCGAGGCGAGCCGTCTGCATTCAGCCATTCTGGAATGACGATCTTTGTCTAGGAACAGATGTGTCAGACAAAAATCGACAAGAGACCTCGCATCATCAAATGCGGCCTCACTGAAAGACTCGCTCCCCGTCGTGCCATTAGAGCCAAGAGAATCCCAGAATTCCTGTCTGCCAAGCGCCTTCGACGCCGCCTTTATTCTGCTCTTGTTCATCTCAACTATTCAGCTCCCCTAGTTAGCGAAAGTAACGACTTAATTAGACTCTGCCGGCCTACTTCCACAGGAGATTCCGGCTTGAAAAGCTCAAAGACCTTCGACCTGTCCGGATACTCCAAAAGACTCTTGCGAATCTCATCCGAAAGAAACGCGCTCTGAACCTTGAGCACACAACCGGCCTTAGAATTGAGAAATCCGTCAACCTGGCGACGTTTCGTTCGGTTTGATAGGAGCTGGTATGCCTCGTTTATTTCCTGTGCTCGCTTGGGGAACATCTCGTTCGGATACTTCAGCACGAGCTTCCTTCTTGCCCGGCGAATATCGAGCTCGCTAGCTCTCTCAGAGACGCCCAAAATCTCATAAGGATTGAAATCTAGAGAAAACAAGACAACCCCCTAATCTGTAAATGAAGCTAGAATCTCTTTCGCGAGACTATTCTCAGGCTCGAGTTCAATTATGGAGGCCAGCTCACTCTTTGCCAACGTCCAACTGCCAGCCCTCAAAAATTGCGTCGCGAAATACTTGTGCTTGGACAGAATCTTCTCGCCATATCCATCTTCCGGAAAGGCTTTATGAAGCGCTCTCAGGATGTCAACAGTCCGAGCCCAGCTTCGCTCCATCTCCAGCAGCGAGGCAGATGTGCCCTCGGTCGTCCGCAGTATAGCAAGCGATTGCAAAGCCTCGAGATTCGTCCCGTCAACTTTTACTGCCTCAGAAAGGACAGTAAGCGCCTCGGAGTATCGCCGCTTGGCAATGTGGGAATACGCGGACCTAAGATAGGTCTTCATAAGCAGGTCGCGCACCCAGAGATCGCCAGTGGAACGATAAACTGAGCTGAACGCCTTCAGTGCATCTTGGCTCTTCCCTTGATTGAAAAACTCCATTCCTCGCCAAACCTGGAAAATCGCGGGAAATCCCCCCGACCCCTTTGGGAAGCGCTCAAAAAGCCTCTGGACATTGACCTCCACTCGAGGCGACTTCACATCGCAAAGCGCAATGCAAAGATCAAGAAGATAGTCGCCGATAGACCCGGCGCGGAACTTCGATAGAGCCCTACCAAGCCGCGTCAGCAAATCGGAATCATCGCAAACCGCGAGAATAAGAAGCGCCGACCGACAAATCGATGATGCGCCGTCCGCTACCCCGGACTCCACCAACTCCACCGCCTTGGTGGCGGCTTCCGGCCCATTGCCCTTCAAGGTCTCTTCTATTTTGCCCGTAAATGAAGTCATTGTTAAACCGATTCAACCCCCACAAAGAGCAGTTGCGACTCGATACTAATCCAGGCTCTTCCGGAACAGCAGTGAACATACTAAATCTCAGCGGCAACGTCAAGTTCTGCAACAGCTTTAATTCAATTGGAGGTCATCATGGGAATTGAGCGAAACAAACGGGCATTGCCCACAACAGGCGAATGCGTCAACTAAGAGGCAATTGACGTTAAATATGAGCTCGTGATATTCTCACCCGCAATGAGGATTTATGTGATGAATTGCCGCGGGGAAGGGCATGTCTAACGTCCGTTTTAGCCGTATTCCGATGATTCTTGCTCTGCTTATTTTGAGCCATCAACTCGGCGCAGGACGCCTCTTAAGAGCAGATGAGCCGGACTACAAATCGCTTTACGAAGCCGATGGATTCGTCAGCTCAACCCCACTTCTGCTCCAGAATGGCAACATGCTCTTCGGCTGCCATGATGGAACGGTCCGGGCAATCGATGCTGAGGGCAACCTCATCGGATTGTTCGCAACCGGCGATGTCATCTGCGCCTCACCCACATTGCTCGATAGCGGGCGAATAGCGGTAGGCTCCGTTGATGGCGCCCTCTACCTTCTCTCGGACGAGGCAGAGCTCTTGTGGTCATACAACACAGATGGACCGATATACGGCTCAGCGGCGGCCATCGGAATCGAGTCGCTGGTCTTCGGCTCCAAAGACGGGAAACTCTATCGCCTCTCCGCAGAAGACGCATTGCTCTGGACATTCCAGACCGGCAGCTGGATTACAGCATCTCCTGCAGTTACTCAAGATCACCTGATCATGTTCGGCTCATGGGATGAGCGATTCTATTGCATCAACGCGAATGGGGAGCTTGAGTGGAGCCTCGATGCAGGCGCGCCGATAGCCGCCTCGGCCACAACCGGCCCAGATGGCGAAGTCTATTTCGGCACACTCTCGGGGAAATTCTTGTGCATCAATAGCGAGGGCGAGATGTTGTTCGACTACGACGTCGGAGACGCGATTCTCTCAACGCCGACGCTGCTTGAATCGGGCGATGTTGTCTTTGGCGCAAATGACGGTCGGATATACTGCATTGAGTCTGAGGGCGCTCTTAAGTGGCGAAAGTCCACCAATGAAAACGTGGTCGCAAAGGTCGCCGTGTCCCCCGATGGCAATCTATACGTCGGCTCTCTCAACAAGTATCTATACATCTTGCGACAGAACGGCTCAACGATGCAAAAAGAGAAATTCCCAAATGGCCTAATGGCCTCCGTCGTCTTCTCGCCGGACCAACCCCCCATCGTGGCCTGTCTAGACGGGAACATCTATGAATTACAGACCGCTCGCGGTCTCCCGGCGATGCCCGCAATGAGCGACACCGTGCCCCGTCCACAAATGACTGAAACCGAACCCGTTCAAAGGCCTCTCCCGCTCCAAGCGCCCTTCAGACCGACTGAGCTGGACGAGGCGCTCTTCATAATCGGCTGCTCAAGAGGCGATCTTGACCAGAAGCACGAGCTCTATTATCAGGACGATTGCAGGCTCTCGCTGATCACTCAGCTCCTTGACGACCCGCTACAGATACCGCCCTTTGCATATCATATTGTCGAGCCGCTCTCGCCCAAGGCGCCGGACATCCAGGACATTCTCATTCATCAATATCAGCGGATTGACATTGCGGGACTTGAGCGCAGAACCTTCGCGCCTCATCAGGATGAATCGCCGCTGCTTTCGGCATTGATCAACCTCCATGAGACAATAAACGACCCGCTCTCGCCCGCCGAGATCGACCAGATAGCCGCTGATACAACAGCTTTGAGCTCACACCTCCAGAAAGCAATCGCGGTGATTGTCTATGGGATTGCCGAGGCGCAGGAGATTCGGGAGCAGGCCCTTTCGGAGCTCGACTCGCAAGATCGATCGTTCATCTTCGACACTCCGATCATGCCATTCGCCTCGCGCTACGCCGACCTGGATCAGCTGGATGAGTACTTGATACTCGCAGATAGTATCGATCATGCCGCAATGGCCGAAGCCGCCCTGATTCTATCGGCTGCTGTCGATTCATCACTAGCGTATCTCTTTAGCGAACCACTACTAACATCCGCTGAAAATGGAATAATGTTCGACCACAATACTGCAATTGGCCGCATAACCATTGGAGGAGACGGCCCAGACATTTACGGCAGCGGCGACATCTCCGGGCCTTTCCTGCTCATTCTCGACACAGCCGGCGCAGACACCTATATCGGCCGGAGCGCCGGAAGTACTGCCTCGCCGGCCAACGGTATCTCGCTTCTTCTAGACCTCTCCGGGGACGATCTCTACTTCTCTGCAAATCGCTTCTCGCAGGGCTGTGGCAATTTGGGCATCGGCTTTCTGCTAGACTTTTCTGGTGATGATTCATACGAAGGCGCAGATTACAGCCAAGGCGTCTCTTGCTGTGGCGTCGGCCTTCTCCTTGATCTTCAAGGATCGGATAGCTACCTCTGTAGTTTTGCTGGACAAGGCGCGGGGAGTTACGGAGCCGGGCTACTCCTGGATGAGTTTGGCGCCGACGAGTTCCGCTGCACGGCAACCGCGCAAGGCTTCGGCTTCATAAGAGGAATTGGACTTCTGGATGGCGGTCTGGGCGACGATTTCTACTTCTCCGGCAGCGGTAGCGTTGATTTCCGGGAGAACAAACCCGGCGCAGAGCGCTACGATAGTATGGCTCAGGGCTTTGGCTGGGGTTACAGGAATGACGACGACCGCTATTTTCGCTCTGGTGGAATAGGCCTTCTCAATGACGGAGGAGGCGATGACATCTATGTTGCGGACTATTTCGCACAGGGCGGCGCTTATTGGTTTGCGGCCGGGGTCCTCTATGATCACTCGGGCGATGATCTGTACCTCGCCAGGAACTATGTACAAGGCGCCGGCACTCACGTCGCGCTCGGCATCCTCGTTGACGACGGCGGCGACGATGAATACTACTCGTGGGCGCACGCCCAGGGAGCGGGACTCGACCTATCAGCGGGGATTCTAATTGATGAGATGGGAGATGACTACTACTCATCTGGAAGCACGTGCCAAGGCGCGGGGGTGAAGAATGCGTTTGGCCTTCTGTGCGACAGCGACGGCAATGACGTCTATGTATCTCGGGGCGAGAATCAGGGCATGGGCAGGATCAACGAAACGCTACGGAAGTATGGCAACGTCGGCTTGCTGCTCGATTTCTCCGGCATTGACCATTACTCAAAACACTCTGGACAGAACAGGTGCTTTACTGACGGCTATCTCGGTCTTACAATGGACTCGAATTTGGGCAGCGTGCCCTGGAAGATTCAGATCAGCAAAGAGAGCGTTCGCATGGATAATACTCGGGAGTCTGATTCACGATGAGCGAGCTTGAGCTCAACTTCAAGTCCGGCCAACAGGAAGACCGAAAAGTCTATAAAGTCTCCGAACTGGCCAATGAGATCAAGGCTATCCTCCAGAAGCGCTACTTTGACGTCTGGCTTGAGGGCGAAATAACTGATTTCAAACGCTCATCCGCCGGACACCTTTACATGCGGCTCAAGGACGAGAAGGCCCAGATAAAAGCGGTGATGTTCCGCGGCAAGACGGTCTTTCTGCGCTTCAAGCCCCAAAATGGGCTCGCCGTAGTCGCAAGAGGCTCGGTCAGCACGTATGCGCCCTCCAGCGAGTATGAGGTGATCTTGGACTATCTCGAGCCAAAGGGGCTCGGCGAGCTTCAGATGGCGTTTGAGCGGCTGAAGGCAAAGCTCCAGGCGGAGGGCTTATTTGACCTCGAGATGAAGAAAAAGGTACCGAGATTCCCCAAAACCATCGGTGTCGTCACCTCGCCCACAGGAGCCGCCATCCGCGACATACTCAACGTAACAAAGCGCCGCTTCTGTTCAGCGCACGTTATCCTCTATCCCGTTCAGGTTCAGGGCACAAGAGCTCCTGGGGAGATAGCATTCGCAATTGATGAGATGAATCGACTGGGCTTGGGGGACGTCCTTATCGTAGGACGCGGAGGAGGCTCAACCCAGGACCTTTGGGCATTTAATGACGAGAGCGTAGCGCGGGCAATCGCTGGCTCTAAGATACCCATAATCTCGGCCGTAGGGCACGAGGTGGACTTCACAATCGCAGACTACGTGGCCGATCTGCGAGCTGCGACTCCGTCTTCTGCCGCGGAGCTGGTTGTTCAGAGCAAGGCGGAACTCCTAGAGAAGCATGAACTAACGCTCTCGAGGCTAAAAAGAGGGATGCGTCAGGCGTTGGCTCTCCGTGAACAGAGACTCAACGCGACCGAGACAGCACTCCGCCTCAACAGCCCTGAGCGACCAATTCAGACCTTTATACAGCGGCTGGACGACATAGATTCGAGGCTTAGACGCGCCGTTGCGGCTTCTTGTGAGCGCAAAAAGCGCGACATTTCACACCTTAGGCTGCGCATCCTCGCCGCAGTCCCAACAAACAGGATCGCCTCATCCGAAACTCAGGTGCAAGGCCTGCAGAGCCGCCTGATCGCCGCAATGCAGGTCAACCTCAAGTTGGCGGAATCACGACACAAATCCACCTTGGGCAGCTTGAACTCGCTCATGCCTCAGAACGTGATCAAAAGGGGCTACGCCATCTGTCAGGACGCGGCAACTGGAAAACTAGTCTCACGCACCGTTGACGCCAGGCTCGGCGCCAACATACTTGTGAAACTTCACGATGGCAGTCTAGGCTGCAGGATTGATGACATATCGAGGTCCCAGTCAGACAATGGCATCAAATAATCCACAGAATGTCGATTTCGATGATCGAGCCGAGGCGCTCTCGCTTCTTAAAACCTCGCTAGGCTCGATGGAGCTCAAGACCCCAATCATGATCGCGTCCGGCACATTTGGATACGGCAACGAATACGACCGGATAGAGGGATTCTGCATGGATGCTGTCGCAGCGATTGCGCTCAAGGGCATCACGTCAAAGCCGCGTCAGGGCAATCCAACGCCTCGCATATTCGAAACTCCATGCGGAATGCTCAACTCCATCGGCCTATCCAACGTCGGCGTCGAGGTCCTAATCAACGAAAAACTCCCAGCCCTGGCCGATAAAAAGGCCCATGTCATAGTCAACGTTGGTGGAGAGACACCCGATGACATAATCGACGCTGCAAGGGCGCTCTCCTATCACAAGAGGCTCTTCTCGGCCATCGAGATAAATATATCTTGCCCGAATCTGCAGGGAACGCCAATCGGTCAGGACTTTCACGCGACAAGGAGAGTTGTAACCGTCATCAGGCAGATGTATCGCCGCAACACTGTCATTGTGAAGCTCGTGCCCAATCTATCCCTTATCTCGGAAATGGCCGTCGTATGCGAGGAAGCTGGCGCAGACGCTCTGACTGTGGCCAATTCGTTCCCCGGCATGGCCATCGACGTCTTTGAAAGAAAGCCAATCCTCGGCGCCAACTTCGGCGGATTGTCAGGACCGGCGATAAAGCCGCTCTCGCTCCTGCTTGTCCACCGCGTCCGACGCGCAGTCTCCCTGCCCATTATCGCGTCCGGCGGAATATCTTGCGCGAGAGACGCTGTGGAGTTCATCATAGCCGGCGCCTCGGCCATATCGGTCGGCACAGCGCTATTTTATGACGCGCGCGTATGTTCGCGCATCAACGAGGGGATCGTCGATTTCCTCTTTGAGGACGCCAAGCGCCGTGGCTTGACCTGTCCCCTGCCGCTCAGAGATTATATCGGGACATTAACCCTCAACGGGTAGGGGCGTTCTGCGTAGGCCCTTGAATCCCACACGGTGATTAGTAGATTGTGACCCTACCAGCCACCGCAACGACTCATCATACTGGACCTTATTGATGCAATTCAGTAGCCCATTGTCGAGAAGACCGCGACCTCCATGCTCTCCCCAACTGGAAGCGCCGCCCGCAACTGGGTTCCAAAAGAAAGTGGATTACGAGGCGCAAGATGCTCTCGCCGATAGGGGCAGGCGCCATCAATGAACCTGGGCAGCCTCTCGTCTCTTCCTCTTTGAAGGACCGCCATTCGTCTCACTCTTCGCTCATGCTCAGTTATCATGGTTTCCTCCTGCTTACATAGGACTTATTTACTCCAAATCTCCTCAGCGTGGATAGGCCTCTAGGAACTGCGGCCATCTGCCCTATCCTTCAATCTCGAAATCTCAATTGCGAGCTCGGCCTTTCGATGCTCCAAATCGGAGCGAATCCCATTGCCTGAGGCGCAGAGATTGTAAAATTCGAACATCTCCGACACTTGCTGATATGAGAGCCCCGTTGATCCCCACAGATCCTGAAACTCATCTTCTGACGGCGGCGCCTTGGATTCCGGCAGGCTCTCGAGCCTCTTATCGACCTCGTCTATCTGCTTCTGCATGGCAGCCAGATCGTTGTAGTCAATCTGGGTGCGCTTGACGGTCTCACGCGAAGGGTCTTCGTGGGCATACTGGGTGAATGATTGATATTCTGACATCATCTCTCCTTTATGACGACGGGCTGACGAGGTATTTGTTTGCGACAACGACCACTCCATAAGGATCGGTCGTAAAGATGCCCTTTCGCTCGTATTTCCAATAGAGGGTCTGTCCCGGATTGAGAGGCATCAGACCCTTGGTGACGACCGCCCTTGTGTGCCCGCTGGAGTTTGCCGAGCTCGGTATCGTGTCGCCTCTGGCCTCGCTATCTGTTACTAATCTTGCCTTTGACGTTAGAATACTGGTTCCCGAGCCGGTGCAGAGATCACATTCCAGATACGCGCCGGCGCCGTCCCCTGTGCTCTCAACTGAGAAGTCCACTGTGTCAATTACAGTCGGGGCCTCCAACAACCATTCATTGGCCGTGAAGTCCGAATCAGCCTTGCTGGACGAACTCGTTCCATCATGGCCGCGCATCTTCTCAAAGGCCTTTGGGTAGGGCTTATATCCAGAGACCGTGTTGTCAAAAGCCTCGACCGGCACCGGGTCGCCGAGATCGACCAGAACAACTCCCAGATTGACTGGGCTGACGTCTATCTGATTTGTGCCTGCAGCCCAGACTTGTCCGATGCTTTTCAGCTCTTTGCCGAACGAGATGATCGGTTGATAGTCCCCTGCTGTGCCTGACACATAATAAGCCCCCCCTGCCGTGAATGTCCTGCTTGGGTGTTTGTAAAGCCCCTTCATCACAACTTCGGCTATGAATGGGCCGTTTTCGCCTTCTTCGTAATTCGGATTCTCTACACACGACTTGCAGATGCCACGAAGAAGCGTGTGCTGCTCCCAAGAAGCCGGACAGACCCAGTCGGAAGTGACATCCATGTCCACCGCGACCCCCTCCGATATCATGGTCTCGGACCAGAATATCCCATGAACCTGGCCGATCTCATTTCCGTCGTCATCGCCGCCACCGCCCTGCTTGCCGTAATTGTGAATGTCCACAAGTACACCGCCCGGATCACCGCCTCTACCCCAGCCGACACGGACCTTCCATTGGCCAGGCCCAAAAATGACGCCCTTTGCCCAAGAACCCGGACTGCCCCAAGGGTTGAGGAAATACTCGCCATCCACATAGCTGCTGTCCGCGTCATAGACATTTGGCGGCCTCACAAGAGAACATCGCGTGTTCGTGGCATTCACCGCGGCAATGATGCCAATCACGTCCTTCTTATCATCGTCAGTCGCAACCGTTCGGTGTCCAATGGAGCTGCCATCAAGGTATATGGCGTCCCCAACCGAGACCTCAGAGTCGCAATCAACATCGAACCACTGCTCCGGGTCATCTCCGCCACCACCAATTATGGTCGCGGGCCCGCAGATGATCCTGTACTCTGCGCCAGCGTCATCAAGCTGAATACAGGCCTCCTGAACAAGATGCCCAGCAGTTATCGACCGCGTTGGAACCGCCTCACCCTCAATTGTCGTTGAGATATAGAAAATCGTGCCCTTGCTGCTCGGCGTCAATCCACCAGGACACAAGCCATCATGATCGTCCACAATCCATACGTAGTCAGGCATCCCAACCTGGCAATACGAGGCGCCGGGGGCAGCAATAACAATGCCAATCGCGGCCATTGTGGCGGCGGCGTTGGCTTTAGCCTCGTCCACCGTGTCCGGCTCATCTATGCACCTGCGCACGAATTCCCCGTGGGCCACTCCGGCCTTGAACTTGTAGTTGCCTGGTTCCGGGTCATCGCCCTTAACGTTCTTTCTCGCATCACCGATTTGTATCTTGATCTTCGTGGAACTGAGCGCTATGCCCATGCACTGGTCCCACTCTCCGGGCGTCTTGTTCCGCGTTTGAGTAATACGTCCTGTGGCGGTGCTCAAATAAGCCTGTTGCCCGTATATCAGGCTGTCATAGGACGTGGTCTTGTTATCAAAATCAAAGACGCCTGAACTTCTCACCGTGCAAAATGCCTCGTCCAGAATCTCCTCGACGAAACCGACGCCGGGGACTGCGCTGTCATCATCGGCATCCGCCCGGCCAACCATACTCGGCCCACAGATGCAGACTGCGTCGCCGGATAAAACCCCAGACCCGTATTGGTATTTGCTCACGTCCCCTGTCCCGTGGCCGCTGGGGTCGCCTGTGTCATACGGCGCCTCGATAAACGTATTGACTATATTCTCATCAGATACATTAACGCTATCTTGCAGAAAAACGATGGCAAGCGTCTTGCTTTCCGGCACGGCCGGGGGATTGCCGCAAACCGAACGGGATGCCGCCTCATAACCTTCCGAGAAACCGACGGCGCCAGAGACCTCCAACACGACCCGAAGCGGCTTTGTCCAGCCCGGATTCTCAAATGTCACGGAGGAGAAGCTCAGTGTTCCCCCGTTGTACTCAACGAGCTGACCAGCAATCTGGCAGTTGGCCTTCGATATGTTCACGCTGGACGACGCCGGGGATGTTGCCGAGACCCATAGCTGCCCAGCGACCCTGTGAACGTCAATTATCGGCTCACGATACTGCTCGAGCATACGCTTGTTATTCGCCGTGCCTCGCCCCCAATATGACCAAGTCAGGTCATCTGGAGCATCAGTTGCACAGTGAAGCACGTTGCCATTCAATGGGTTCACATAGACGCTGCCTGGACCCGGCGCGGTGTCCGTGAACGAGACGGTGAACGTCCCATTCACGTCTCCTGTGCAAGAGATCGAGTACTCGGTGTCCGGCACTTCGCAAAGCGAGTACTTGTAGGCGCCAGCAGAAATCGAATGCTCCTCATTCTCGATCTCTGCCGGCTCAGAACGCTCATCTACAAAATCAATGAACTCAGGATTGTCTGGATATGCCATGTTGAATAATCCTCCATCTTCGGTTGCTCATCGCAATTGAGCCGGGCCTTGGGTTCCTAGTCATTCAGCGTTTCGATGAAATGGTTTTCGAGATAATTCTTTGTTATGGAAGCCATGATTGACGCATAGACGGCGAGTCCACAACTCAGCCCGGACGAATGCGAAAGAACGCATTCCGAAGCTCCCGTCAGCTCTTGCCCGGTGAGCCGAAATCCCGTCAAACAAGCCCTGATTGGCCGCAGATTGAGCCGAAACATCACCGGCTCAAGCGTGCTTGCGCCTTCCGGCACAGCCAGCTTTATCCCGAGGCTTATGGATGTGTTTGTGGAAATCGGGCCAAGATGAAACGCGAAATCTGCGCTCAGGTCTTGCCAGTCACCATCCTCACCCACCCGCAACTTGCAGTAACCGTTCTCAACTAATTCGCACCCCTCACCATCTGTCGGCCCATACAAAACCTCCAAAATAGCGTCATCAAGGTCCAGACCGATAGAGCAGTCCTTGCCCCACCAGGTTTGAACGGAATGCTCATTGGCCTCGCCCTTCGCATAGAAGAAGAATGGAACGACGCTCAAGGGACCGGAGTCGCTCTCAGAGTGATACGAAAAGGTCGGCCAGAGCACTCGACTCCAACTATTCATGGTAAAATAATAGGTCTCGTCTAACTGATAGCCATAGATGTCCTCGGACTGCACGCGAACGCCGATACGCTCCCCATCTGCAAAAAAGTCGCGCGGCGCATAGAATACAGACGACCTCGCCCGCCATCGCCCGGTCAATAACCCACCCGTGAGCGAACTCCCGGTAAGAGCAATGCGAGGCACAATCTGCGCGGAATGTGGCCGCCCGGACCTATCATTAAGAATGAGGCCGTTTTCGATGATCTTCTGGAACACATCCCCGCCAAAACTTACGGAGAGGGACAATCTCTGGCCATTTAGCGCGCCGAAGTGAAGGTCGCCGACAAAATCTGCATCAACAATGTCGAACCCTATATTGCTGCCGGACACATTGGCCGCGCCCTGTGCAGGTCGGCAGCCATCAAGATGTGGACGGAACTCGCTCTCTTCTGTCATATTATTTCCTGTTCCTAAGGCATAGAAGGTGGTTTGGTTTACAATGAATCCTGGTGGAGACGCCATCTCCGAATCCCTGTCACGCCCCAAATCGGTCTCGGCGCAAATCCCGGACAATCGACCCTCGCGCACCATTGGCCTTCGTACTGGGATTTCTTGAGCTTGCAGGCAAAGCGGCCTTTCTGGTAACAGCCGGCCAATGCAAACTCCGGACC
>JAGHCW010000096.1 GCA_021160245.1 bacterium
CTCCGGCTCCCGATCTGCTTGATGATGAACGGGGATATCATGCCAGCCAGGGCCTCGGACCCGCTAACGTCGATATTGGCACACAGAAATGGGAACTGGGCGAGGTCTATCGCGTGCCCAAGAGGGCCGTCGCCGAGGTCAAACTCATGGTTGCCCACAGCCGCGCAGTCGTAGCGCAGGATGTTCATGCAGCCGATCTCGGGCTCTCCCTTATGTCGGCGGAGCGAGTAGGGGTAGAATATGTCCCCGGAATCCAGCAGGAGAACATTCCACTCCTCATCGCGAATCTGCTGGACGATCGTGGCGATGCGGGCATATCCTCCGACCTCTGCCGGCTGATTGTCCAGACCCTTCGCCTGATACGAGAGGAGGTGGCTATGCACGTCATTGGTATGCACAATTGTTAGCCTACTGGAGCAACAAGGCGCAAACCATGAGCAGCCGCTCAAAAGCAGTGCAAGGACTACCGCAAGGATGACCAGCAAGACAATGGGTCTAGATCGCGAAATGAGCCTATTCAACTTGATACTCCTTACCGTCCGCACGGTACGACGAGACCTCGCCCAGGCCTACTTGCACGTTCAGCAGGCTTAGAACGGTCATGCCGCGGTGATGAAAGAGGTTACGATGCTCTACATTTGCAGTGCTCCATATATCCTCATCTCGCCGTTTTCTGGTTTTCTGCAAAAATCTCCTGCTCTTCAATAAATTTGGCAGCTTCGCAACGATAAACATCACCGCGCGAACGTGCATCAGAATAGATTTTACGTCCCGATTCCTCAAGCAGACAATCGCCGACTTGATAAGATACCGATGGCAGGCATAAGGAAAATGGCGAACGAGGCTTGAGAGCGAGTAGTTCTTCAGGAATACGTAAAGGTAGTTACGAATGAAGAAATACTGCTGCCAACGAACGCGGTAGGCGGATGCGGCGGTCGAGCGGTATTTGTGCCGGACGACCGACTTGGGCGCCGTCACAAAATGGTATCCTAAGGCATTTGCCCGATAGCACACGTCGAAATCCTCGCAATATGAGAACATCGCCTCGTCAAACATCCCCATACCCATAAACAGATCGCGACTCAAGAGCACCGCCGGGAATATCGAGCCAAAGACACGCTCGGACTTGTCGAATTGCCTCAGGTCGATCTGGCCGACCCGAGCGTCGCGCCAGTGGCAGCGGACGTGCCATGTTGTGCCCATCGCGTTGATGATATGCGGCTCGGAATAGAAGACGACCTTTGGGAAACAGCCGATGCAATGAGCATCCTGCTGCTTTAGACATGCGACCAGCTCCGCAACGCAGTCCGGCGCGATGGCAGTGTCGTTGTTGAGCAGAAACAGAAGCTCGCCCGCCGCGGCACGAATTCCCTGGTTATTGCTGGCGCAAAAACCTCGATTGATGTCGTTTAGAATCAACTTGACGCTTGGGAACTTCCCCTTGATGAACTCAACCGAACCGTCAATCGAGGCGTTGTCAACCATGACCGTCTCAACCCTCGGATACGTCTGCGCCTCAATAGCCCGCAAACACTCCTCCAGATGCACCCGCCCATTCCAGTTGGCGATAATAATGCTAACAAGAGGCGTTTCATTCTGCATAACGGAGGCGATTCTGCGCCCGAGAGGTGTAGTCTGTCAATCCGAGGCGTGCTTATGGAGTGCGGTGGCTTGACACCGCTTTGGCTCGCCGCGGCTTGACGCGGCATTGGCTACTATAAATCGGTTTCTTCATCCGCATCGGCTCTCATAAGGCAAGAAGAGAAATTCATTATAGCTGCGGCGTGAACCCGCCGCACTCCAAATCAGAAATCGTCGATTACGTTAACTCGATCCGTTTTGAATCCGGAGACAGATTCTCTGAATCCCTTTTCTGCAGTGCGCTCAAACTAAGAAGCCGAACAGTACGGGTATTGCTTGGCCTCTTCGACTAAACGGTGATGAACTGCGTTGTTATTCACATAATTCAGGCGGGCCAGAATAGATCGCTCGAACGTAAGCTCTGTGTCCCAATACTGAAACCATACTTTGCGTCCTGGAGCAGTATCAAGGCGGTTGATGTATATCGCTGTGAGTGTATGCAGTTTGGAGATCATGCGCCTGATTGACTCTGGATAGTCGCGCAGAATCGCTACGAAATGATAATGGTTCGAGAAAACTGCCCAGGCTTGCAGCTGTAACTCGAACTCGCCGGCCAACTCCAGCAAACGGTCGTGAAGGAATGCGAGTTTTCCGGGAGTGTTGAAGAACTTCTGTTTCCCATAGGCGCCGGCCGTGACGATATACGTCCCTCTCTCGCTAAACCTGTGGACCGGAGAATGCGGCCACTGTCTCATGACAACCCCTTTGGAGTGCAACCTCCGTTTGGAGTGCGGTGGCTTGACGCCGCACTCCATAACCACTCAGCCCAGCTTGCTTTGAACGGCGTGGAGTTTGCCGTTCATTGTTAGGACCTTGTCGCGGCGCTCATCGATCTTGATAGTAGTGGATACTCGGACGACATCATCTGAGAAGACCGAGTTGTGCATCTTCGCGGCAAGGTTCAGGACTTCTTCAAGTTCGCCCTCGATCACCGTCGCCATTGGCGTCAATTGGTATTTCAGCCCGCTCTCCTTGAGGACTTTCAGCGCATCGGCAACGTATTGGCTGAGGCTTGCGGAGCCAGTTCCAAGCGGCACGACCGTAACTGAACAGACCACCATTTGTTTATCTCCTCTCTTTCTGAAAATCACACCGTCTTAGTCGATGCCTGAAGATTCGGCGCCTCGGTTGAGTGACGAGGCGCCGGGATCTTGAGAATTGTTCGGTCTGCTAGCCCTGAGCCTGAAGGGCGGTGATGGCGGCCAGGACGACGATGTCGTTTGCGGAACAGCCGCGCGATAGGTCGTTGATTGGCGCGGCCAAGCCCTGCGTGATTGGGCCATACGCGTCGGCGCCACCCAGTCGCTGCACGAGTTTGTAGCCGATGTTGCCGGCGTTAAGGTCCGGGAACACGAGAACATTTGCGTGCCCAGCCACCTTGCTGCCGGGGGCTTTCTTTGCGCCGACCTTCTCGACTATCGCGGCGTCGGCCTGCAGTTCGCCATCTACTGCGAGGTCTGGCGCTTTTTCCTGAGCTATTTTTGTGGCGGCAATGACCTTATCCACCGTGGAGTGCGTTGCGCTTCCTTTTGTCGAGAATGAGAGCATCGCGACTACAGGCTCAACACCGATCAGGGCTTTATATGTGCTTGCAGATGAGATCGCGATATCCGCCAGCTGCTCCTCGGTCGGATCGGGCACGAATGCTGGATCGGAGAAGATGAATATCTTGTCCTCACCTGCCGACGCCTTGGGAACGACCATTATCATTGAGCTGGAGACGACTCTGACGCCCGGGCTTGTGCCGACAACGTGAATCCCCGCTCTTAGGACGTTGCCCGTGCTGTGACAGGCGCCGGTCACCATTCCGTCGGCCAGTCCTTTCTTGATCATCATCGCGCCGAAATAGAGGGAGCCGAGCTCATCGCCACCCATAAACTCCGTTGCCTGCTCAAGCGTCATGTGTTTGTGTTTGCGGAGCTCATAAAGCGCATTGCTGAAATCGGCCAGCTTGTCGCTTTTCTGAAAATCCAATATCTCCACGCCGCTGAAGTTCAGATTCTGCTTGCGCGCCTCGGCAAGAATCTCATCCTTCGGGCCGAGAATCGTTACGCCACAAATCTCCTCGTTAACGAGTGTCGCGGCTGCCTCGACCATCCTGGGGTCCGGGCCCTCGCCTAAGACTACATGCGTTTTCTTCGTTCGTGCTCGCATTTTCAGCTGTTCAACTAGGTCCATCGTTGTCCTCCTAATTCAAAATATCTAAAATGCCGGTCTTGATCGCTCAAATGATGCCCCATGTTCAGATGGCAGGCTGGAAAGCCCGCCCTACACAGCAAATTGCATCTCAGTGGCAGGCTGGAAAGCCCGTCCTGCGCCGCAAAACTATGTTCGCTCAACATATTGCTTATTGTAGTAATTGGCCAATCGCTCTTTGATCTTATGCCACCAATCGGGATTATCCCTGAACCAAAGAACGGTCTCCCGTATGCCATCCTCGAAATCTATTTGAGGCGCCCAGTTGAACTCGTTGCGAAGCTTATTGCTGCTGATGAAATGCCTCAGGACGTGGCCCGGCCTGTCTATCACAAATCGAATCAGTTCCTTTGGCTTATCTAAAGCGTCCAATATGCGATCGCACATCTCTAGGATTGTAACCTCTTGACCGGAGCTGACGTTGAACACTTCGCCAAAGCAGTCCGCCTTCAGAAGCAAAAGCTCAATCGCGCGGCAGTGGTCCATAACGTGTATCCAATCACGCTTGTTCTTGCCGTCGCCATAGACCGGCAGCGGCTTATCCTCAATGGCGTTCGTCGCAAAGAGCGGGATCATTTTCTCGGGAAGCTGATACGGGCCGTAGTTGTTCGAGCATCTCGTGATGAGCACTGGGACCCCATGCGTCGCCCAATAAGAGAATGCCAGTCTATCCGCGCCAGCTTTGGACGCGGCGTAAGGGCTTTTGGGCATGAGTGGGCTCTTCTCCGTGCTTGGCTCAAGCAACGAGTCGCCATAGACCTCGTCCGTCGAGATGTGAATGAACTTCTCCACACCATGCGTTTTGGCAAGTTCAAGCAACACGAACGTTCCGAATACATCGGTTGTGATGAAGGCGCCAGCATCCATCACCGAGCGGTCGTTGTGCGTCTCTGCCGCAAAGTGGACGATTATGTTGGCCCATTTGACGAGAGGCTCGACGGCGCTTCTGTCCGCCACATCGCCCTTCACAAAGCGATAGTTGGGGTTGTCGGCAAAATCCGTCGTGTTCTCCAGATTGCCGGCGTAGGTCAATTTGTCGAGATTGCAGACAAACCAATCGGGATGCTCCGCTATCATGAGCCGAATGAAATTGGAGCCGATGAACCCGGCGCCGCCGGTAACAAGCAGCCTTACCTCCTTATCAGTCACTATTTGTCCTTCCTCGCCCAGTCATAGGGTATCCTCGACCCGTGAGCTGGAAGACGGTACTCATCAGGCTTTTTGTAGTTGTAAACCTTGTCTGGGATGTTGATTATGATGCCTTCTTTCTCGCTGATACACTTGAATCCGTGATATACTCCTTTGGGGATAACCAGCAGAATCGGGTTGTGCTCGCCCATGAAGAACTCGTTGATCTCGCCCTTTGTCGGCGAATCTTCGCGATCATCATAAAGGACGACCTTCATCATGCCGGAGACCGCCGCAAAATGGTCGGTCTGGTGCTTGTGGTAGTGCCACGCCTTGACAACTCCCGGATAGCCCGTCGTCATATACGCTTGCCCAAAATGGGTGAAGAACTCCTCGCCATCGTCGCTTCTGAGCAGCTCCATCAGCCGCCCTCGCTCATCTGGGATGACTTTCAACCTTTTGACAATAACTCCTTCGATCATAGAAACCTCCTTTATTGTGTTAATGCCGTCAATATATGAGCAACGAGATGGATTTGCAACACGTCATCTTACATTCGTCTGCAGTCTTGAATCTGGCTCAGGATGAACTTACAATCCGAATCAATATGCGATGCTTAAAGATGTTTGTCGGACCAGTCCATTCGGGCAAAAACCAGCCCCTATATGAGGAGTTGGCCGCCCGACTATCTCATGATGCTGCCAATGGGCTGGCATTCCTCGTGCCCTGCTATTCTTTTGCAAGGCAAATCGAGGCTGCGATGCTCGATAGGCTCGGCGGCTTTCTGTCCTTTCCGCTCACAACGTTTCGACCGCTCTTTCGCGAACTTTACTCCTGCTTGCGAGACGACAGGCGCCTGGTTGGCGACGCTGCGCGAGAGGTCATCATCATGGGCATACTGAAGAGCGCCTCGCCCCTGCCAATTATGGGCCAGCTCGGCCCAAGTCGAGGCGTTTGCAGGGCCTTAGGCCGGTTCTTTGCGACCCTCGGCCGGCACTCGCACGTCAACGCGGGCGACGCCAGAGCCGCAATCGAGGGCATCTTGGGTAAGCTAGACGGCAAACTCGATGAGGCGCTGCGTTTGTATGAGATATACAGGCGCGTTCTTGAGAACAATCGCCTGATCGACGCTGAGCACGCTGGGATTTTAGTCTGCGAGGCGATAAGGGGCCGGGATAAGGGGATACTCCGGCGACTCAGTGAGATCGAGCTCCTGATGGTCGATGGCTTCTTCACTTTTTCCCCGCTTGAACAGAATCTGCTGCTCTCGCTGATTGAGTTGCTTCCCGAGACATGGGTCAGCCTGGACATCGATAAAAGAAGTTCGCCCGAGGTGTTTGAGCTATCAAGAAGAGCCCTGAAGGCACTTGAACAAGTCTCAGATTCCATTAAAACCGAACGCGTCGATCTGCCGGCAAACCATCAGATGAAAGGTACCCGAAAAACTCTCTCCGAGCAGCTCTATAC
>JAGHCW010000073.1 GCA_021160245.1 bacterium
ACATAATGTACTCTCCAGATTTGCTCAAGAATAACGAATGACAAGCAGGACAAATCGCCGCGAATGTAGTGGCGGGCAAAGCGGCGGCGTATTTGCTCGCCCGCGTCACAAAGGCCGTTTCAGTCGCATCCAGTTTCCCCCTGAAATTGCGGAGCCACGTTGTCGAGAAAGACCATACTGCTGAGACGCGGTTCTTGTCAAGGTATTTTTAGCCGATTTCGAGTGGGGCCGAGGAGAGAAGGGTGAGGCGGTTGCATGTTACGCGCGGGCTTGTCTTCGTCCATCGATATATCTGGGCAGACACAAGGCCCGCCCCTACGTATGGTATGTACGCCCTTCAATTCGATCTGATTATTCGAAAAATGTGTTGACTTGTATAGCCCGTGCAGTCCTGCTATCTTTGTCCTCTGTGTTTGTGTCCGTAAATGAAATCTAGCGGTTATTGTGATTTCTGCGTAGCGAGGAGAGTTATGATGAAGCAGCGTTCTATTCATTTTAGCATGTTAGTTCTCTTCAGTTTCTTTGCTGTTTTCAGTCTATCTGGCAGCATTCTTGGCAAGACATTATTCGTGAAGTCTGAGTATCGCACAGTCCAGGAGGCCATAGATGATGCTGATTATGGTGACGTGGTCATGGTGGATCCGGGCACATACGACGAGGCTCTACATCTGAAGGAGGGCGTAACTCTTCTTGGAAATGGGTCCAATTTGACGCGGCTTGATGCTCAGGCCGACGCAATCGGTATCGTTGCTGAGGCCGGCTCCAGAATAAGCGGCTTTGCGATAGATGAGGGCTTCGTCGGAATCGAAGTTGTCGGTGATGGTGTCGAGATATCCGACAATTACATCTACACAAGATACATCGGTATTAGGTCGCTCGGAGTATCGCCCATGATTTCCGGCAACGAAATCCATTCTGTGTACATTTGCATTATGACAAGGGACGGAGGGGCGCCGACCATTTCCCATAACGTCCTGACCGGAAGATACTGGGGCATTCTTGCCAACAGCACATCGCCGTACATCCACAATAACAAAATCGCCGATTTTGAGCAGGGCATATATACGGTCAATTCCAACGCCACAATCGTCAACAACTCGATCATAAATAGCCTATTTGATGGCGTAGTCATCACGCAAGGCTCAGGCGCGTTCTTGATCAACAATGCCATCATAGGTCATTTTGAACGAGGCGTCAGCATCTTCGATTCCTCGCCCATGCTCCTAAACAACATCATCACCGAGAACGCGACCGGGCTTTATTGCCACAACGCGACGCCTGTCCTCTCCCACAACTGCATCGCCTCAAATCGCGACGCTGACTATGAAGGGGCAGAACCGGGCCCGGATGACATCGCGCAAAAGCCTCTCCTTCGAGGCGTGGGAATCGTCTCAGATATCTCCGGCTCGGATTTTGACAAGTTGATCTGCAATGAGGCGAATTGGGAGCCGGACTCGCTGGTCGGGCTGGACCTCATTCCGAATACCGAGAAGATGTACATCATTTACGGCGGCCAGGACAGGGTTTACGACATACTCTCCAACACCAGAACCTCAATCACGGTCGAGGTGAATATCCCGCCGGGTGAGGATGACGCCAGCCACAAGACGCTCAGGTGGCGAGGTCGTAGAGACCAATATAAGCCTGGGGAGAGCGTGGACTACACAAAGTCGGGTGATACATTTTTTGTGGACGACCTAGTTCTGCAGGACACGGCGAGCGGCTGGGATGCTAATTCGCCCTGCATAAATGCGGGCAATCCAGATGCGATGTACAATGATGCCGATGGGAGCAGGAACAATGTGGGCATATTCGGCGGCCCGTCCGCAGGCGTCCCAGGCCCTATCAAGGCCCCCATCGTCAAGCTCAGCAGTCTTGAGCAGATATACAAATACGACGAGACCGTCGATATTCGGGCCGACTTGAGTAATGAGCGGAGTGATGCCGTCGAGGCCGATTTATACATTGCTATATTGGTTGATGGTGTGCCCGGTTTCTTTTCGTACCCAAACTGGACGCCGGGGCTGAATCCAGTCCCGTATTCGCTTAGCGCGGGCTTCTCGGATGACGATATGCCAGTGCTTGAGATGGCCGCCGCAGCGATGCCTCTTGCGAGCTATCATGTTATGGCTGCATTCACCAAGAGAGGGTCGATGGAGTTCATCTCGCCGATAAACGAGCTGTGGTTTAAGGTCAGCGAATAATAGTGCGAACTTAATTGAACTAGCGCGCCGCTAGCCGCCGGCTTTTCTTATGATGACCTTGTCGATGATGACGGAACTCTGGGCTGAATGTCTGCCATTCTCCGGCGCAAGAAGCTCTATAGAAAGCACGCCATCTGTCTTATGGCTCCGTCTCTGCGCCTCAAACTCATAGACCGTTGGCGTCTCGGAGTCTATTGCGCAGCTAAAAATAGGTCTCTCGTTCAGCGATATTTTGATTTTCGGTGGCTCTTGACTGCTCATGTCTGCCCTAGCAACGACGCTGAATGCCGCTCTCTTCGGGGGCAATTGGACCAAGCCTATCTGCTTGCTCGGGAAGCGTATCTCCCAGCCGCCGGGGACACGCCTACCGGCGAAGACCTCAGCATCGATGTTGTGGACCATGTCCTCCACCTCCAGCACGTCCACAAGGTCCGGCCCAACCTCTGTCGGCAGCCATGATCGATTGAGTCCTTTTGCTTCGAGCCGCTCCCATGCCTTGCGAGAGCTCTTGTACCATCCGGCCATTCGATAGAGAATCCTGAGCGTTATGTCCAGCTGCTCAGGCTCGCGGAAAATGGGTGCAAGAGTGCGCAGGAGCTTTCGCTTCTCCTTGAACGAAAACCGCGATATGCGCTTGGCGATAAATATGGTCTGGCCGTCATCGCACGAGAGCTTCGCGACAGGCTCATAGTGTTTGGCGAAGAAATCGGGAGGACGAGCAAGGAACTGGTCGATGCCCTCAACCTGCTTCCCCGATGGAATAAAAGGAGACATCTCCGCCTCGGGCGCCATGGAGGGAAACGAACCGCTCCGTCTGATGATGTAGTTGGCATCGATCAAATCGAAGAATAGGCTGCTGTTAGATAACGAGTTGAAGAGTATTCGTTCTCTTTGGTTCACAATCGACTCGAAACTGCAGTAGTACGCTTGCAGAGCCGGAAGTTTTGGCGCCACTGCCACAATGCACAGTTTCTTCTTAGAATCCCAGTCTGAGGCAATTGACCTCACAATCTTAGGAATCTGCCAATCGCTCCGACTCGGGATAAGCGGCGTAACACGGCTCTCGAAAAACGAGGCGCGGAATGTTGAGGCGATTACGTCTTTTGGGAAGATGTTTTGTGCAGAGATCGTCAACCCAATGAAAAGAACAAGCGCAATCAGTATCGCTCTGACCCTTGATGGTCTAAGTGAAGCAAGACCGATAGCGCAGATAAGGGCAAGAGCCGGGTATGCGGGTAGAGTGAATCGAGACCACTTTGGTATGAGAAAGAGGAACACTCCGCAAGAGCCAACAACCCATGAGAGACAGATGGCGATCGTGTGAGACTGTCGCTTCAAGTAAAGGAGCACCAATCCAACCATGACCGCCGCTGCAAGAGGCGGGGTCAGCCCGTCCCCGAAACGGAGGGGATAGAAGAAGAGATTGAATGGCACAAATGGGCTCTGGGGGGCGATTGTGCTGTAAATGTCTCGGTTGAATGCGTGGAGCGAGATGATGTCTTTGATGTGACTTATGTACCAGGGACCCGCTATCACTGCCGCGACTCCGAGCGCGACTAGACCATTTGTAACTCTGCGCCTCAATCGCCTTCCATGAGAGCTGACTCCCGCGAGAGCAAGAAGCATCGGCAGCCAGAGAAACGTCGGGAACGTCCATTTTACAAGCATGCCCAAGCCAATTGAGGCCCCGAATGCGATGGACCAGCCGAGGCTTCTAAAGCCCCCCGATTTCAGCAGAAGCAACATGCTAAGGGCAACCGAAAGTGTCAGCATCATGGCCAGATTATCGAAATGCGACGCGGCAAATAGCGCCGGAAAGCAGCCAACGAGGAATGTGGCCAGAACGGCGGCAAGTGGATTGTCATCAGCGAGCATCCTGCCCAGACCATATACGACCAGCAGAAGGAGAGAATAAAAGAGCGCAGAAAGCCCAAATGCGACCCTCCTTTCGGCGCCAGATATGGCAAATAAGAGCGAAAGAACCTCCCTGTGGGCGGGAGGGTAGGTGTCGAGGACCGGGTCGATGAGGTCTATCAGGCCGGCCCTGTATGAGTCGGTAGAGCTGAGATGCCGAACCGCGTCGAGTGTGTGTCTGATGCAGTCTTGACCCAGGGGCGGCCGGTTATCGTACACTATCCAGAAGACACTGGCGAAAGTGTGGAGAAAGACCACCAGCAACATGAGCCAAAGGGCTCGCCGTTTAGTCATCTATTCCTTATGGCCCCGGTTTGGCGGTTTGAAGCTAGTTTAGTATCCGGGCCAGATATCGCATCCTCACGGTGCAGCTTGATGGCCGAGACATATACTCGTTCTGGATTGCACCGCAAACGATGCCCTCAAAGCAGATTTCTTCTCCCTTTTCGGGAACCAGTTCAGCGTCCGCAAGCGGAAGCCAGAAGACGACATTCTCATCGTCAATTAGGCTCGGGTGGTCGTCCACCATATCAACAATAACCTGATAACCCTTGGCGAAAGGCCTTTGGGGAACACGCCAGGCTGCGCATGCCTTCCAACCCCATTGAAGTGGCAAGGTCTCCTCGCCAGCATGCCAGACTCGCCCACACCAGCGAACCTTCCCCTCAACTACTTTGTCCTCAAGATAAGCGTTGAACTTCGCCTCAGTCATGTGCTGTGCCTTGTACAGAATCTGATCGTACCTGCCAGGGCAAAGGGCCACAGAATCGAGCTGCGCGTCAACTGTGGGCGGCGGACCTGAACAACCTCCAGCCAGAATGATCATCGCCAGTAAAACGGTTACGCGGAAATTAACAGCCATCCCAGTCATAGCGATTGCTCTCCATCTCATTATCGATTAACAGACGGTATCATACCGCCAGTCGCAACCTGAAAGCAAATCGCCTTCGACTTGGGGGTGTGACCCAGAATTGTAGGTAACTTTGGTTCTGGCATCTGATGCGACATGAATGGTTCTGGCACGCAGGGCTGAGGCAATGTGCATCTTGCGCAATCCCTCATCGCCCGACTTCAGTCGAGGCGATGCAAAAGGCTACGATTATCGTAACCCACTGCTTCAGCTGTGGGGCTCGGAGGGCTGGAAATGCTCCCTTGCATCTCTCTGGGATGGGGATTCCAGGGAGGAGGGAGCGTGCGCCTCGTCAAGTCACCCGACTCGAAGAGGCTGTCCAATAAGTCGGGAGTAGGCGGAGAAGGCTTTTCTGGGTTGTTTCCTTTTGTGTTGAAGTTCTTGATTGAATATGCC
>JAGHCW010000127.1 GCA_021160245.1 bacterium
CGTTTAACGCTGCCGTCCTGAAGGCCTATGAGCGTCTTCAGCAAGAGCTTCGCGCCGAGTATCGAGAGTCTCTCGTAAAGTTCGACCGCAGTCTCCTCAGGTCCTATCTCACAGACCTGCTGCAGCAAAATATCGCCTGTGTCCATTCCCTTGTCCATTATCATCGTCGTAACGCCCGTCTCGGAATCACCTCGGATGATAGGCCAACTGATGGGGCTGGGACCCCGATATCGAGGCAATAGCGAGGGATGAACGTTCACACACTCAAGCGAGGGAATCTCAAGCACCGATTCTCGCAAAAGCTGGCCAAATGCGACGGTTACAATGAAGTCAGGCTTGAACGCCTCGAGATTCTCCCGTGCTTCCCTTCGGGAGACGCGTTCGGGACAGAAAGTCTCGAGGCAGAGCTCATGGGCCTTTATCTTGCAGGCGCATTGAGTGAGCTTCATTCCCCTGCCGGAGGGTTGGTCCGGCTGGGTTACGACCATAATCTCGTATCTGCCGGAATCATACAGAGTCGTGAGCGAGGGCACGGCGAAATCGGGTGTCCCCATGAAAACGACTCGAATGCGGTCAGTCGTCAAAATGCTCTTGCCCTCGATTGCTGCGATATCATCGGAATTCTCTTTTTCACAAATTGGTATCCGGCGCGCGCCTCGTCTAATCAGGTGTGACTAACGCGCTGGCCGTCTAGAAGATGCCTTTCCGCTACGATTGCCTCTGCTTCCACTTCCGCTCGAAGAGGTCCCTTTGAAGCGGATTGAGGCTGTGGATGATTAGAATCCCATTCAGATGGTCTATCTCATGCTGAAGCGCACGGGCTGGAAGACCTTCCGCCTCAATCTCAATGGCCTTGCCCTCAATAGACAGTCCTCTGACAACGACGGATGCTGCCCGAGACATCTCTGTAACGAAGCCAGGAAGACTCAAGCAGCCCTCCTCGGCCACAGATTCCCCGTGAGCATCAATAAGCTCCGGATTAAGCAATACTAGCTGTTGGTCGGGGTCTTTTCCGTCGCTCGTATCCAACACAATCACGCGCAACGAGGCGCCGAGCTGGGGGGCCGCCAAACCGACGCCAAAGTTTGCCAGCATCGCGTCCTGCATGTCCTTAACGAGGCGAATTAGGTCGTCATCAATTTTAGTAACTGGTTCTGCCCGGCGGAGGAGTACCGGATCACCGTAAACGACAATAGGTTTGTGGACCATCATGAACCTTTCTGGGGCTGCGAGAGGATTTGCCCGCTCTGAAACAATTCAACGTTGAACTCATCAGGCGACAGGCGTGCTTCGCCTCGGGTTGGCTGCTCACTTTGCAAGGGAGAAACCTCCCAGATCGAGTAACTGCCGTTTCGCTCCTCGCTCAAGAATGCGTGGCCGTATCTTTGGGCAGCCGAGAGGAGGTCCTTCAAATCATCATTTTGGGTTTCACGGAGCTTGTTGAGCGATTCAGCCCCCGCTTTGTCACCGAAGAATTTCATCTCTATCTACTAGGTTGGACGGTGGTGAGAAGCCATGAAAGGCCAACTGGCCACCGACATAATTGGTCTATAACAAAAAGCGGGCCATGAAGGGATCGAACCTTCGACCTTCTGATTAAGAGTCAGCTGCTCTACCTAACTGAGCTAATGGCCCACAAGCGGAGAACTGTAAATCGATGTGCTGTGAGATGTCAAGTCTGGATTCGGATAAGTCTCCATTCGACAGACTGAAAACGGTCAGAAGAGCTCTGAACTTCTCGCAGAGAGTCCGGAACAAGTAGTTGCTTGACGGATAGCGGACGTTCTTCTATATTCCAAGACATAATTGGTTGGCGGTATTGAAACAATACGCTGAAAAACTGATTTAGGAGAGGAGGTGACAGCACGTGCGATTTGACCTTCAGTTTGGGACCGTAGAGGAGAGCCTGCTGAATACCGTTGTCATGCTCTTCATTGCCATGCTTTGGTCTTCAGTTACTATTGCTTTGGGGCTGACGATTTATGGCATCATTAGAGACGTCTGGAAGGGCAAAAAGGACAAGGATGAGGATTCCATAATATAGTACCGGAATCGGATTCGCTGTTTGGGCTTGGTTGCTTGGGTTGCTCAGAACACAAGCCTTGTATTTTGTTTCTTCGCCAACATCTCATTTGACGGCGCAGCTTTTAGATTGTTGTTCTCGAGGACGCGAGCTTCTAAGTCGTATTGTCACTTTGCTGGTCTCCTTTTGAACTCGGGGGCCGGGACGAGCTTTTTGAGAAAGGGCAACCAAACATTTCATGTAGAGGAACGTTTGAAGGACGTTTGCAGACTTGGCATATCGGACCTGTCCAGCCTCATCGCTCGAGGCGGCCTTTCCGCTGTGCAGGCGGCAGAGACCGCAATCGAGCGAGCGCAATCGAATCAGACGGAGCTCAATGCTTTTGTATCGATAGACGAGAAGGGGGCCTTGGCGCGTGCTGAGGCCCTCGATTCTTTAGGCGTCGACGCCCGAGCTGGCATGAAACTCTTTGGCGTGCCTATTGCCGTCAAGGACAACATCTGCGTCAAAGGCGGCCGGACGACATGTGGCTCCCAGATGCTCCAACGCTTTGTGTCCCCATTCGATGCGACTGTCGTCCGAAATCTCACCGATGCCGGCGCGGTGATTATCGGGAAAACGAATCTCGACGAGTTTGCGATGGGGTCATCAACCGAGACTTCCTGTTTTGGGCCGACTAGAAATCCCCACGATACTAGCCGAAGTTGCGGCGGCTCAAGCGGGGGATCGGCGGCGGCAGTAGCATCATTTTGCGCACCTTGTGCGCTGGGGACTGACACGGGCGGCTCGATACGGCAGCCGGCCTCGTTCTGCGGTGTTCTAGGCCTCAAACCCACATACGGCCTCGTGTCCAGGTATGGTCTCGTTGCCTTTGCGCCATCCTTTGACCAAATAGGGCCTATCACAAGGGATGTTAAGGACGCTGCGCTTCTGCTTTCGGTACTGGCTGGGCACGATCCCTTAGATGCGACTTCTGTTGACCGGCCGGTTGAGGAATACAGCAGGTTGCTTGACGACGATGTTGCGGAAATTAAAGTGGGTGTTATTGGCGAGCATATTGAAGCAGAGGGCCTCACGCCAGCGGTTAAGAGCACTATGAACGACGCGCTGAAGGCGCTTCAGGATATTGGCGCCTCGATCAGCCAGGTCTCTCTTCCGAGCCTTGAGTATGCGGTTGCCATCTACTATGTTCTTGGAACCGCCGAGACTAGCTCGAACATGCTCCGTTACGACGGCGTTCGATACGGGCATCGCGCCAGCGGCTTCTCTGACCTTGCAGATATGTATCGGAAGACGAGGGGCGAGGGCTTCTCACGGGAGGTTAAGCGGAGGATCATTCTGGGGACGTTTGTTTTAAGTATGGGGTATTATGACGCATATTATGAGAGGGCGCAGAGGGCAAGAACTCTGGTGATGCGCGACTTCGACATTGCTTTTGAGGGAGTGGATGTCCTCGTGGGGCCAACCAGTCCGCAACAGGCTTTTATGATCGGTGAGAAGGTTGACGATCCCCTCTTGATGTATTTATCTGACATATTCACGATTCCCGCGAATCTCGCCGGCTTGCCGGCAGTATCGCTTCCGTTTGGCAAGGATGCCGACGGTCTGCCGATTGGTGTCCAGTTGATCGGCAAGCCTTTTGACGAGGCGCGAATGTTGAGGTTGGCGAATGCTTTGATGAAGCGGAATTGCTCTAGTTGACGGAGGTGATTCATAGTGCCGGAAAACGGCAAAGAGAATAAATCAATGTCGAAGACGCGCAAACGAGCCTCAAAGGCCGGAGTCGCATCTAGGTTGATTCTGCGACCGGTTCTGCCGCTTCGGGACCTCGTGGTTTTCCCGCATACGGTCATGCCCTTACTCGTGGGTCGTGAGCGAAGCATAACTCTGCTTGAGGATGTGCGAGAGGATGTGGACTACGTTCTCCTCGTTACTCAGAAGGACCCTTCTGAGAACGAACCCAGCGTTGATGGCCTCTATAAGGTCGGAACGATTTGCACGATAGTCAAGAAGCTGGAGATGCCAGACAGGAGCGCAAAGTTGATCGTTCAAGGCATCTCGAGGGCCCGGGTGCTTTCCTATGAGCAATTCTCACCATATTTTGTGGCGAGCGTGGAGGTTATTCCCCAAACGGAGAGGAAGTCGATACGCGGTCAGGCATTGATTGAGAATATACTCTCGCTCTTCCAGCGAATCGTGGAGATGTCTCGCTATTTGTCCGAGGAGATGTACGTTGCGGCGATGAACATAAAGGAGCTCGGGCGGCTCTCAGATTTCGTGGCTTTCCACATGAAGATCAGCACCGGCGAGTCGCAAGACTTGCTCGAGACGGTCGATGCTAAGGAGCGGGCGGGGATGGTCATTGGTTACCTCAACCGCGAGCTGCAAGTGCTGGAGTTGAGCTCCAAGATACAGTTCCAGGCTAAGAGCGAAATCGAGAAATCGCAGCGGGAGTACTTCCTTCGCCAGCAATTGAAGGCGATTCAAGGGGAGCTTGGCGAGACCGATGACAGGTCGCAGGAGATGGAAGAACTGCGCAAAAAGATAGTTGAAGCGGAGATGCCGGTTGATGCTCGCAAGGTTGCTGAGAAGGAGCTTGAGAGGCTGAGCATGATTCCCCCGGCCGCGGCAGAACACAGCGTTGTGCGGACGTATCTGGATTGGCTCATCTCACTCCCCTGGAACAAGAGCACGGAGGATAATCTCGATCTCAACCGAGCGCTTGAGATACTTGACGAGGACCATTTCAACCTGACACAGGTTAAGGAGAGGATACTAGAGTTCCTCGCCGTCCGCAGCCTGAAAAAGGACCTGAAGAGCCCAATACTCTGCTTCGTCGGCCCGCCGGGCGTCGGTAAGACGTCGCTGGGCAAATCAATCGCACGTTCCTTGGGCCGCAAGTTCGCCAGAGCCTCCCTCGGGGGAATGCGAGACGAGGCGGAGATAAGGGGGCACAGGCGGACGTACGTTGGCGCTCTGCCCGGAAGGATTATCCAGGAGACGAAGCGGGTCGGCTCAAACAACCCGGTGTTCATTCTCGACGAGGTAGATAAGATCGGCGCGGATTTCCGGGGCGATCCCGCCTCAGCTCTGCTTGAGGTCCTTGACCCGGAGCAGAACCACTCGTTTGCCGACCACTACATCGAGGTTGCATTTGATCTATCCAAAGTGATGTTCATAACGACTGCGAATATACTCGACCCAATCCCGCCGGCACTCCGAGACCGAATGGAGGTCATCGAACTCCCCGGATACTTAAACGAGGAGAAGCTTGTAATCGCCCGGCAGTTCCTCATCCCCAAGCAGATGGCTGAACACGGCCTGAAGCCGTCGCATGTGAAGTTCCGCACGAAGGCGATAGAGCACATAATATCTCGATACACAAAGGAAGCGGGGCTCAGGGAGCTGGAGCGAACGATCGCTAAAATATATCGGAAGGTAGCGAAACACATCGCCGGCGGAGACAGCAAAACCCGGACAATCACGATCAAGTCGCTTCGTGAATACCTCGGCGCGCCCAAATTCTTCTCGGAGACGAAGGGCCGGCGGGACGAGGTTGGCGTTGTGGCAGGACTTGTATGGACGCGTGTCGGCGGCGAAATAATCTTCGTCGAGGCGACCAAGATGCGTGGCTCGAAAGACCTGACGCTTACGGGGCAGCTTGGTAATGTCCTGCAAGAATCGGCAAAAGCGGCCATGAGTTATGTTCGTTCAAGGGCAAATGAGCTTGGGATTGCGGATACCGATTTTGCGAAGCTGGACGTGCACATACACATACCATCAGGAGCCATCCCGAAGGATGGTCCGAGCGCCGGCGTAACCCTCGCCACAGCGCTTGTATCCCTTTTCACAGGGCGATTAGTACGGCACGAAGTCGCAATGACGGGCGAGCTAACGCTTCGGGGCAATGTCCTGCCAGTAGGCGGACTGAAGGAGAAGATACTCGCGGCCAAGCGGGCCGGCATTCACGAGATAATCGTCCCGAATCTAAATAAGGGCGACATTGAGGACCTGAAGTCAGAGCATGTTCAGGGACTAAAATTCCATTTCGTGGAGAATGTTGAGCAAGTCCTGGCGATCGCGCTTGCCGCCGAGAAGTAGCAATTCAGAGCGGCGAATCGGCAGAGCGAGACCCACGATTCGCCCGCCCTTACTCCTTTAGCTTCAGGCCAAGCTCGTCGAGCGCCGCCTCATCCATAGGCGCCGGCGCCCCAGTCATAAGGCAGGATGCTGCCGTCGTCTTGGGGAACGGGATAACGTCCGCTATCGAATCGACACCGCAAAGCTGCATGACCATCCTGTCAAAGCCATAAGCTATGCCACAGTGCGGAGGCGTGCCGAACCTTAGCGCATCAAGGAAAAACCCGAATCTGCGCGCCGCCTCTTCCTTGTCAATCCCGATAGCCTCAAAGACTCGCATCTGCAGCTCGGGGTTTGAGATTCGCACTCCACCGCCGGCTATCTCCTGATCGTTGATCACGAGATCATAGAGCCGGCCGCGGACCTTCAGTGGGTCAGTGTCCAAGAGCTGCTCATCCCCGGAGTGAATCCCAGTGAACGGGTGGTGCATGGGAATTATCTGCCCCGTCTCCTCGTCGCTATCAAAGAGCGGAAATTCGGTGACCCATAGCGGCTTGTAGGCGCCTTCTGGTATTAGGTTCTCCTTGGTTGCGAGCTCCTGCCGGACGCGGCCCATCGCGGTCAAAACCTTCGACACCGGTCCGGATGCCAATAGCACAACGTCGCCCTTGCCGGCGCTGAGGCGATCGAGTAACTTTTGCGCGAATGCGCCATGGATGAACTTCTTTGCCGAGCTGGTGACACCATCGTCCGTCGCCCTCACCGAAATGAGTCCGAAGACGCCAAGCGGTCTGACAATCTGAGACAGAGAATCGACAACCTTGCGCGAGTATGAGGCGCCGCCTGGGCCGCAAATGCCGACGACGAGACCATTCTTTTCTACCGCCTCCCTGAACGGGACGAACTCACTTTGCTTAAACATCTCCGTTAGATTGCAAAGCTTAAGTTCATAGCGTGTATCGGGCTTATCCGACCCGAACCTGCTCATCGCCTCATCATAAGTCAGAATCGGAAATGGCCTAGGCATCTCAACGCCTAGCGCCTTGCCATAGACAGAACAGGTCAACTTCTCAGCGACATCAAAGATGTCCGCCTCATCGGCAAATGACATCTCTATGTTGATCTGGGTGAATTCGGGCTGACGGTTTGCCCGAAGGTCCTCATCGCGGAAGCAGCGGACGATCTGGTAGTATCTGTCAACGCCGCCTATCATGAGCAGCTGCTTTAAGAGCTGAGGCGATTGGGGTAGGGCATAGCAGCTGCCTCGTCTGATTCTGCTTGGGACGATGTAGTCCCTCGCCCCTTCCGGCGTGCTGCGTATCATAAATGGGGTCTCGACCTCAATGAAGCCGTCATCAGAGAGCGAGCGGCGAGCTTCCTGCGCCGCTATGTGCCGGACCTTAAGTCTCTTGGCCATGATAGGCCGCCGCAGGTCGAGGTAGCGATATTTGAGCCTCAGCTCGTCCTTCGCCTTCACGTTGTCCTGGATAACAAATGGAGGCACATCGGCCTCAGCGAGAAGGTGCAAGGAGACCATTCGGACCTCAATCGCGCCGGTTGCCTGATCTTCCCGGCGCATCTGTTCCGGCCGCGGCTGGACGACGCCCCGGGCGGAGATTACGTATTCCGCGCGGAGTTGCTGGCATTTTGCCGCCAGGTCGGGACTATCGTTAGCGTCAACAGCCATCTGAATGGTGCCACTTCTATCTCGAAGGGTTACAAAGACCAGTCCGCCGAGATCGCGCACTTTGTGTACCCAGCCGTTCAAAACTATTTGTTCGTCGATGTTCTTCTCTGAAAGGTCCGCACAATAGTGCGTCCGCTTTATCTCGGGCCTAAGTTCTTCGATTGTCAGTTCTCTATCGCTCTTGGCGGTCAATTGTTCACCTTCCGATGTTTTTCATTCAATGCTGATTGTCGCCTATCCTTCTAAATCCGCGCTCAGTTTGTCCAAGACCTGCTTGCGGATAGCCTCGGATAGCGTCTTGCAGGCCGCAAGCGCCTCGTCTGCCTCCTTTTTTGTATTCTCCACAAAGCTCTTGTCCTCAATGCCCGGAAGGTTGATCATCACGTTCATGTAAGCGGCCTCCGCGGCAGCATAGCCCATTAGAGCGGCTACTCCGGCGTCAGATAGCGAGTTGACATTGCCCAGCTTGGCAGCGGTCTCAGCGAGCTTGAGGGCGTCAAGCGAGTTTTTGATGACCGAGAGCGGTATCTGCGTCGCCTGCTTCGTCGCCTCTTCCACGGCTTCCTTGCGGGCTGCTTTTTGCTCCGGCGTCTTCTTCTTCATCCGCATCTTGGCCATCACCTCGTCGAAGGCCTCGGCGTCCGCATCAATGGTATGAAGGAACTCGTCCTTCAATGGCTGACCCGCAAGCGCCACCTTCGACATCTCATCGAACGCAGCCTCATAACCCTTCTTGCCGTGTGTTAGGTTTGCGACCATCACGGCGAGCGAGGCGCTCATTGCTCCGGCAAGCGCCGCAACGCTTCCGCCGCCGGGCGCGGGAGAATCGGTGGATAGCTCGTCCGCGAAGTCACAGAGGGTCATCCTTCTGAGCGTGTGCTCGTCGTCAATGACCTGATACTCGATGATCTTTTCCTTCGGGTCAAACGGCGCGACCTCGCTCATGCCCATCGATTGGGCGGCGATGCGGATGAGCTCCTTCTCCGGCTGTCCGGGGCACTTGCCCTGTTTCTCTAGGTAGTAATGGCCGGCCATTAGCATGGCGGCCTTTGGGATGAGCCCCACAAGCTCCGTGCCCGTTACGACGAGGCCTCTCTTTGCCGCCTCTTCTCTGCACACCTCTACTGCGATGTGATGCGGCGTAACCTTGTAGTTTGTGAGGTTCATGGAAATCTGCGCCATCGAGTACTCGTCTATATACCAGCCAGTGCCCTTGCAGAACGTGAGACGGCCTGGAACCTTGATAGCCTTACCGTTCTCGTCGCGCACGATCTTGCCGTTCTCATCGCGCTTCGCCCGCCCCGCCTCGCGAATGGAGAGCGCGACATCCCTTGCTTTCTTGCCGTCGCGGGTATTCAGGTTGACGTTGTAGGCGATAAGGAACTCTCGCGCGCTTATCGAGGTCAGTCCGGACTTGGCGTTGAAAACAGGCTCCCCAAAGTCCGGGGCCCATTCCGGGTCTTTGAGCTTTTCAGCCAGCCCCTCATACTCACCCTTGCGGCAGTTGGCAAGGTTCTTCCGCTCGGGCTTCTGCGCCGCCTCCTCATAGAGATAGACGGGGATGCCGAGCTCATCAGCGACGCGCTTCCCGAGCTTCTTCGCCATCTCGACGCAGTCTTCCATCGTAACGCCGGACACGGGCACAAACGGGCAAACATCGGTCGCGCCCATTCTGCCGTGAGCGCCCTTGTGCTTGCGCATGTCAATGAGCTCCTGCGCCTTCTGGATAGCCTTAAAAGCCGCCTCTTCCGCAGCCTCCGGGGTTCCAATGAACGTCACTACCGTTCGGTTGGTGTCCGCGCCGGGATCAACGTCAAGCAGCTTCACGCCACCGCTTTTTTCAATTGCCTCCGTAATCTTTCCAATGATCTCCTTATCTCGGCCCTCACTGAAATTCGGCACACACTCGACGAGCTTTAACATATTCCTTCCTCTCTATCTGATAATGCTCAAGTAGTATCCGATACTATGAAAAACATCGAGACGATTATAGTCTCGCGCTCGTTAGAATCAAATGGATAGCAACCGCCGGGTGTGACCTTGGATTGTGGGTGAAGTTCTTAGCCTCTATATGGCCTTATTAAGATAGGGTGATTCGTGAGAAGGAGCTCTGCTGACTGGGCCAATTCACCGCCCGGCTTTAGCCGAGGCGATGCAACGGTTCATATTGTCATAACCCCCGAATTCATTCGGGGGGATGTGCGGCGGTCGATATCTCCCCTATATGCCTTTCAGATGATGATTCCGGTGAAGTATGAGGGGCGGCATCCTCAGGTCACCCGAATGAAGAGG
>JAGHCW010000178.1 GCA_021160245.1 bacterium
CTAATGCTCTGTCCCTCCGATTGACTGCCTCCTCTGACCGGGTTGCCTGTCATTATGATGTTACAGCGTCTCGGGAATTGGCCAGCGGCGGGCTGCATTCCGGTGAATATGGCATTTGAGAATCTGCTAAGCAGCTTGTTTGCAAGGCCTGGAACAGCATTGGTCTCAAGAATCGCTCTTGGGATTCGTTTTAGCCAGGCTGCGGCAATTAGGGGACCCGAAACATAGCCTCCGGCGCCGAAGACGATGCAGGGACGGAATTTCCTCAGTATGCGTAGCGATTCGATGAGAGGGCTCATGGAGATTATTTTGAGTGCAGATTTAGCGGCTTTTGAGAGATTGAACGCGCCCTTGCCCCGAGGAATCCCCAGGACATCTATGCTGGCGAAGTCGAACCCATGCTTTGCAAACAGTGCCTCGTCCATCTTTCCCTTTGCCCCAACGAAGATGAATTTGGCCTCGGGTTCTAGGTCTCGAATGGCTTGAGCGACGACGAGGCATGGGTAGGCGTGTCCACCGGTGCCGCCGCTGGCCATTAGGATTCTGACCTCTTTATCTTGGATTTTGGTCATTTTTACTGCCCTTTAACCGTCGTCATTAATGGCCCTGAGTATTCGGAGATCGCCACGCTTCGGTAATAGAACTTCAGTATCTGCTTGCATCGATAGCCAGTTTCTGCCATTCGGCACGCGCCCCACTGGGATAGACCTACTCCGTGGCCATATCCCTTGCCTGTGAAGATGAACTTGTCCTTTTGCCTCTTCACTTGAAACATGGTGCTCCTGAGTTTTCTTGTGCCCATGAGTATCCTGAAGTCCACTCCTCTCATATTGAGTTTGCCGGCGCTGCCTTTGAGGAGAATCGTGCGGACCCGCCCGGACTTGTCCCGGTTTTTCACGACTATCTTATTCAGGCGACCGATTCTCTTGCCGTTTTTGGCGAGGAGCCGCTCAATGGCCTTGGCCGACAGTTTTAGCTCCCAGCTGCTGTACATTCCGCCTTCACTGAAGCGGTCCTTTCGGCCCTTGAGGTAGGGCACGTTCGATGACCAGACGTCCTTTGCAGAAGCGGTGTGGCCGCCGCTGGACGCGAAAAAGCAGGCGTCGATTACATGCTTTTTGTGGGTCAGGACGAGGTTGCGCGTCTTCTTAACGGCCTCGATCGTCTCCGGGCTCTCCGAGTCGCGCCCGGCATAGACCTGAGATAGGACGCTGTCGCAGACCGAGCCGGCGTTGGGCTCGCTTTTTTCCATACGGTGCAGAATATAGCTTCTCGAGACGATGCTCTGGGCTTTTAGAGCCTCTGCAGTTGCGGAATCGGGCATCTCAGCGCCTACCACGCTCGCCAGATAGTCACCAAGCGACAGAGTGTTCCGAACAATGAGTAGGCTGTTTCCGGTGAGGGCAACCTCCATTTTGCCCCGGTATGGCTTCTGATCGATCAGAACGACACCGTCCGAGGAAGCTATGACGAGGCGCTCGGTGGCGACTGCTTCGTCATTTATGACGAGTGAAGAGCCCACAGCTTCAATTGTAGCTGCGCGAAAGTCCCAGCGCTTGAAGAGCGGCGCTGATGTTGCGGCATCCAGGATTTGGAGCTTAGCTGCGTTTGGCGAGCATTTTAGATCAACTGCTTGGCGTTCGGCCCCGAGTCTAACCGTGACCTTCATCTCATCAATGTGACCGGTTTCTGTCGGGGCGCCTGCAAAGCAGAATGGCATCGTGGACGCTAGGCAAACAAATGCGAGGAGCAAAGGAACGTGCGAATGACCGAGTTCTTTCGTCTTCAATTGTGGGGGAATCCGCTTCAGGCGAGGACTTATCTTGCTAAGGAGAGACGAAATGAACGTGATAGAACTGATTGAGAGCAAGAGGTGGCACATTCTTTCGACCTTTGTCCAGTTTGGTATAAGCCCTCGGAGGCTCGAATCCGAATTCACACCGGAGGAGATATACCACATTTATCGCCTGCGCTGCGAGGATTCTTGGGAGCATCGTCAACTTCGTCCGCGTTCGGACTTGTCGGCTATATCCGCTGAGAGCCGAAATGGATTGGTCGGACGAGGGGGTGAGTTTCCCAACGATGTGAAATACCTCTCACCACGGGAGGCGAGTGATATGGTGGCGCTCTCGCAATCCATTCTGGCTGCCAAAGCCAAGAGGGGGCAGGCATTGTCCGAGCGTGAGAGGATATGGCTTTGGGATGATAAGAGGCGCCGGGCCTGTCTCGGGACGGATGTCGTGGCGAGGCGATGCAGTATGGACGATTATCTATGGGCCATCTATCGGGAGTACCGCTCTAGAGGCGTGCATCTCACGATTTCTGCGTGCCGACACATTCATCAGACAAAGCGGAGCATCGCGCCTCTTTATGCAAAGGAGGTCGTGGGAGTGGAGATCAATCGGAATGGTCTCAGTCTTTTCTGCGCTCCGCCGAGTCCGTCAGCGGGCGTCAGTTTGCAGAATGATTCTTCTCGCCCGGCTTGGTCATTTGACGAGTTGTTTTCCCGTCTGAGAGCGGGAATAGAGGCGAGAAAAGCAGACCTTAGGGGCTAGAACATGGAAGCGATAGATATTAACGCAGTGGCGTTTCTGCTGGTTCTGGAGGACGTTTCCTCGGAATACGACAGCCGTGTATCATCGTCTCAGCGGAGCAGTGACATGTTGGATCGAACGGCGACGATGAGAGACGAGGCGCTGCGCCTTCGGGTGGACGAGGATGCTGAATTGGCGCTTGGCAATAGCGGCATCGCATTTGAGGAGGGGGTGATTTCGCAGTCTTTTGAGCGGGCGTTTGATGCGAGTTCTCGTTTTCCTGTAGATGACCGGGATGCAAGGGGTGGGTCAATAGAGCCACCGGAGGGGCCAAATTCGGTTGAACATGCTCGTATGGGCGGTTCCGTTCTTGATGCTAAGCAAGAGACCCGATCTGTGGGTTTTACCAATTTTCTCAATGATCCAGCTTCGAAAGAGAAATTGCCGGTCCGAGCAGCACAGCTTCAGAATCCAACGGGTCTAGATGGTCACCGTCTCGGTGCGCATGTACCTCCCAATGGTCGCGAGAGCACGCCGAATCAGGGAAGAGGCAGTGTTGAATCCGAGACGATAGGTGAGTCGCATCCTGTGCCACAGCGACAGCCCATGGTAGATGATGTTCATTCTGCGCCATTCCGAATGCCCAATGGCTCTCTTGTGGCGGGCGGCGGTACGACCCCGAAGTTAAAGAGACACATTCCCATCGAAGGTTCCGAGCGGCTGGTCGGCGCGGAGGATGCGCGATTGCCTGATGAAGGCGCCAAGCCTGGACAGGGCAGCGGCAGGTTTGCCCCGTTGGACAGTCGAGGGGGGCTTCGCTCGCGATTCGATCGCAAGGCTTTGAATAGGCGGGCGGAAAGACTACTTGATTACGAGCGGAGATTGGAGGAGCTGGAGCGGATATCTGCTGTTCGATCCTCAATTTCGTCAAATGGCGTCAGCAGCGACGTGGACACTCAACTTCTTTTTCCTTTGTAACTCAGAACAGACCCGGCAGATGCTGAATTAGGTGGATAGATGACGGATTTGATATTTGCGCGTGGCGGCGTGGCGGATTATTCAGGACTTCATATTCTTCCCGCTGGAGATGTTGGTCATACGATTGAGATCAGTGTTCCTGACCTTTCGATTGGCGCCGAGATTGGTGATTCTCTAAGCGTTGAGCTTCTCTCTGGTCAGGAGCTGGAATTCACAGTCGATGCGATGAAGATGAAGAAGGCGGGCGAGCGTCGAGTGGCCGTGTTAAGCGGCACTGACGCCGTTTGTGCTCTGTCACGGGCGGCGCCGTCGAGGGAGCAGATATTTGTGTCGATGACCTCGGGGGAGTATGCGGAGTATCTTGAGAATACGCGGAATCTAAGACCCCACTACGACATCCACGTGATGATCGGGGACCAGTTTGGTCGCCGGGGATATTCCTCAATGGAGGTGGCGCGGGCGCTGGCTCTAAAGGGCGGACTAGATGATGTTGTGCCGGCTGTCGTTCCCCAGTGGATTAGACAGGTGGTTTGCAGACCAAGTGTCAGTTATCTGTCCGCGATTCTGGCTCTCTTTCGTCTTCAAGAGCCGATCGTATGGGTCAGAGACAACGTCCTGTTCCTTATGGATAGAACACTTCTGCACAACTTTGCAGAAGATGCGCCGACGGTTTCAAACGGTCTTCTGGCGTCGCGTGTGGTTTGCCGCCCGGCGCTTTCTGGAGACGGCAGTTTGATGCTCAAGGGTGGACTGGGCAAATTTAGGCCGGACAAGCATCAGGGCAAGGTGTGGACTGCGCCTTTCTCTCTTGCTTCCGCTCTTTCAAGCGGTGACATCAAGGTCAAGTCGCGCCTCCTCAAGTCCATGCTATCGCTCAGCCATTGCTTCGGAGGTTATGAGACTTGCGATCGTGTCGAACGAGGCGAGAGCGAGATTCATGTCATAAAGGAAGTTTGGCTGAGGGACGTAATTGGGAATAGACAACGAATGCTCTTTTCCCAAGAGAGCGTTTATAGAACTCAGCCTTGCGAGAATTGGTCCTCGACTTCCTCGTGCTGCAATTTTGGACTGCGATGCAATGGGCGGGGCACTGCCGTATCTTGCGGTTGGTATAATCCGATGCGTGGAGTTCAATGGACGAAGGCGGAGCTGATCAGATGTGAGGAGATGCTGCACCTTTATGAGCACACCTCGTGGGAAGTTGAGACCCCCCGCGAATACGCCAGCCATTCGGTGATTTCCGCGAGCGCCTGGGTTCGACGATGCGGAGAGGGTGGTGATGATGGGAAGAGCAGACTAGTCAAGGTATGGCTGGACCCTATTGAGTATCAGATTCGGACCTTCTGCTATGACCGAGTATTGGGCACGCTGATTACACAGACTACGCAGAAGCGAGCGGCTGTCTTTAGCAACACTCCGGACTGCAATTTCGTTGCGGGGTCGTCCTCGGTAGGGGGTGATTCTGTCGGCTGCGAATTGGGGCGAGAAACGTGTGATCACTTTAACACGCCTTCCGGCCGCTGTCTTCTTGGCCTCGAATGCAACGAATACGGCCGATTGGCAACTTGTTCGCAATATACTGGCACAGCACGAACGTGCTCGGTTCATCGTTCCTTTGATGGGACTGAGTGTTGTTACAGGGCGGACTGTCCGGATTGTGACCTGAAGTGGCGGAGACTTGGAACAGTTAAATCGCCATCGGAGGTTTCTGAAGACGCAGTGATCAAGACCAGCCTTGTTGGTCTTGGGGGTTCTCAGCCGGCGAAGGACGGGCGGAGATCGGCGCCCGATGGTGTCGATCCTGAGTGCATCATTCATCAGGAGATAATTCGCCATGATCAGGTAGATGCCATGACTTATCGGCGGACGGTTCATACATTGCGGCTGGCAAGTGGAGTTCTCGAGAGCCGGACCGAATCGCACAATGTGCCGGCGTCAAGCGTTCCCTCGCACCCGATTGAGATGCGGAAGATGAGGGTATCTTCGCAACTGGGTGGGTCGGGCGACTCAGCGAGCTCGACGCCTCAAGTGGTTCGGTCGGATTCGAATCTGGTTGATTGGGACGATGCTGACAACGTGGCAGAGAGGTTGCATGAGAATTTGAGCAGCAGGGGCATAGAGGACACCTACGTCATTCCGGGAGAGGTTTTCATTCAGCCAGGAACTCCGATTCTGCCGCCTGTTGAATGCGACAGTGAGCTGCCAATGGCGCCTGATGGGGCCGGGGCTGTAGAGAGATGCAGTATCTCGACATCGACGGAGGAAAGCGGAAAGGGCTTCGCCAGAACGGAATTGAGGGTGAGGTACTAGGCATGTCGAGCAAGCGTCCATTTGACTTGGGGCTTTCATCAGCGACGGTTGTGGCGAGCATATCTCACCGCCTGTTTGTCACTGCCGACGGCGAGATCGTCGATGGCAATGCGATGCGCGGCGCGAGGGTGGTTATCGAGGATTCCCGTCAGTCGAGCTCGATTGAGGCGAGGCGCAAGGTTGCAGGGGGCCTGCCGGTGAAGCCGCTTGATGATCTCGAGGATGGCCCGGATACGCCTGCCGTGCGGTTTCGGCTGTGCCTTGACGGGGCAGAGTTCGAAGAGCCATATACAGGCTGGTTGGGCCGGCTCCTTGTGCTGGAAAACGGGCGAATACCGAGGCTCTATGCTGTCCCGCACAATCCGAAGTATGCGGGCTACAGGGACGCTTTTGGCTGCGCTCTTACCTGGGCGAACGGCCTTTGCAGAGCGCACGGGAAATGCCGCAATACTTATGGGCAAACCCCATGCGAGGCGCCTCGGGGATTTAGGTGCGACGGAACGTTTGCGACCTGCAAGGACCGGGGGAACTTCGCCCCATGTCCGCTGAAGTTCGGCGAGGCGCCCTGTCTGGCAGATCCCTCGGGTGAGCCATGCAGTTTTTCCGCTGGGACGTGCAGGGCAGTTGGTCGTGGAGATTACCCGAAATATGGCGAGTCGCTTTATTCGACATTCGGGCTGTGTAGAAACACGTGGTCAAGCTGCGTTGCTCGAAATTCTTTCCTTCCGCTTCGTCCAGAGCTACATGCTTACTGCCAACCGCGGCTGAAAGAGCCTTATGAGCTCTCGCTAGCTTGTGTGAATGGCAATCTGTTTGTCTGGGTTGGTCAATCAGAGGATGTGATTCATCAGGATGATGACGACGGGGAGCAACTTTACGAGATACCGGTCGTATGGCTGGCTACTTCCAATTCGATTGAGCTTCGTCGCGAGGAATCAGCGCGAAGAGTGGCGGGCGTTCCGTGCTCGGAAATTCTAGATGAGATGCAGGGAACACCTGGCGCGACAGGCGCCTCAGTGGCAGACGTCAATTATTCAATCGGGATGGCGTCAACTGAGGCCCATGCCACTCATCGGCTTGCCTCCGTGCAGTGGGTTACGACGAATGACGAGAGTTGGTTAAGCCCGCCTGGGAGGATTGTCGTAAATCGATCGTTCGACGGTCAGAATTGGTCGGAGGACGGCGCTGTCTTCGCCGTTGACGATGTCGTTTTCACAGATGGTCCGGCGGGGAGCATTTGGCCGGCCACGTTTGAGCGTACCGAGTATCGAGCGCCTCGGGTTCTTATCGAGGGGCCTAATGGTCCGCTGCTCTATAGCCTCAAGGGGCGGGTGGGATACCACAC
>JAGHCW010000150.1 GCA_021160245.1 bacterium
AGGCGGAGCAATAAAGCCCCTCAGCGGCTGGAGCGAGGCCGAACCCCTGAGTAATCGAAAGCCCACCAACATTCGAGGGAATCTCAAAACTCCCGTGCGCGTTGCCATCTGGGTCATACTTCAGAACGGTTCCGCCACCAGATGCCGTAACAAGCCCATAGAGATAGCCCGATGAATACGCAAGCCCGAGAATCCTGCCGCTAACCAAGAAAGACCTGACCAGACTGCCATCGCGCGGGCTAATGCAAAGCAACCGATTAATGGCTCCGGTGTCCGCAATCCAAACGTTCTCTCCATCCCAAGCGCAGCCCCGTGGTTGAAGCTCATCGCCCAAATTCTCCGGATAATCTATCACAAAGGAACCCCTGCTGACACCTCCCAGCGTGTCGATTACGCAAAGCATTGGCGTCACTTGCTGCGCTATCAGACTAACGCCCGAGCAATAAAGAAGGCCGCTAGAGTCGATTGTGAGCCCACGAGGCCTATTCAGAAAGCCCGGCGAATCGAACTCGTATGTTATGTCTCCCTCTGCCGCTTGCAGAAAGTCCGCGCCAAATGTGATCAGGAACACCCCGATAGTAATCGAAAACAATAGTAACCTACGCATAATTCACTCTCCTTGACATGAAGGTCTTGTGGTACTTGTGTGTAACCGCCGTTGATTATATTCTTACCGAGCATCAGCGCTAAACGCTGTCGAATCTTAGCATCGATCGAATGAGCTTTGCAAGCCCCCTAGCCCCAAAACGCCTTGTCAGTGAATAGAGCGGAGAGGGCCGAAGCCAAAAGCGCCGTTCCGCTCGAACAGAAGAGGCGTGTCTCGCAGCTCTCAAAAGGGGTGTCGCATTCGCATCTGCAACGGCAATCTCTCCTGGTGAAAGCCGACGCCGCTTGGCCATATCGCTCTTCCTGGAGCCGCTTATCTGACCCGCGTCACGAAAGTCAATATCGCCGGCCCCACATCGCTCAGCAAGTGCAACACAACGACGAAAATCATCTTCCAACTCGCTGTAAAGCCCTGTAACGAAGAGCAGCCCGAAAATTATGCCCGCATCGCGCAGAACCGCGCCCATCTCAACAAGCTTCTGATCGTCGAGATTCGGCCCGAGACCGCGGTTAATCCTCGCCCCATTGGTTGAAGCTCCCCGCAGCAGCGTTATCCATCTACATCCTGCGCCTCGCAGCCTGACGGCAAGTTTGCGCCCAATTACCATGTCGCAAGTCTTGAAGCCAAACTCAATCCGAAGACCAGCAGTTCCAATCTCCGAAATCAGCTCGTCCCACCAGAGCTCCGGCGGAGAAAAATTATCCGCGACAAGCGTGAAACTGCGATGTCCCAGTCTTCCCGCGGCAAATGTCATCTCCTCAACCACTTCAGCAGGTTTCCTAAGATGCGCAATCCCCCCAGACAGCCGTGGGACGATGCAGTGAAGACAACCATATCCGCATCCTGTTGAGGCAATAATCGGCAACATCACTTGGCCCGACAGCGGCGACCTATAGAGTGAGAGATCTAGCAGCTCCCAAAGCGGACGTGGGATGTGCGACAGACGACCGGTGTCCAGGCGGCCAAAAGAGCGAACCTCGATCTTCTTGCCCAACCGGCGCGATTGGGCCTTTGTGAGCAAACTGAAACCGGCGCGCCCTCCGTCCTCGCCCGCAAACGCAAGAGGGTCGCTTATGATGCCATCCAACTCGGGACAAGCCCAATGAACCTGCGCCTCCTCATAGAGCAAGTCCCGACCACAAAACACCACCTTTGATTTCGGCAGCGCGGCCTTCACCTCCTTCGCCGCCAACACGTCCGTCTCAAGCGTCGGCAACGAGGCACAGATTACAACATTCGCAGGCGCAAGCCTCAATAGGTCGGACCTCAACGCGCCCCAACTAAGGCCCAAGGCCACATAGTCCATGACTCTGCAATCATAGCCCTTCTGATCAAGCTTGCCCGCAACCTGTAGCAAGTCGAGAGGGATGCTCGTTCTCGGCGCGTCCTGTCCTGCATCAGTTCCTGGCCAAAAAGACCGACAAGACAGCCCCCCAGGTGGCCGCAACAGCAGCACGCTCTGGCCGTGCACTTGGCCCACCATTCTTCTTTAACCTCGCCATCAGCAAGAATGAACTACCAGATAAGAATGCTAATTATTATACTCATCCAATCTCAAGATCATTGGGGACTATGTCAAGCTGCTCAACCAAAATCTCCACACGCCAAGGAGCTTGCATTCCCCCTCCGATAATCACCCAACGGGGGCAACTCATAGACCGACTCCTTTCGAGCTCATAACCTCTGGGCAGCCGGCAAACGTCTTCATCCCTCGATGTCCTTTGCGGTCAATCTGATTATTCGGGCATGGCGATATCGCTTGCTCCATTCCGAGATAGCCTTCAGGCTGCGATTTCGGATTTCGGATTGCGGATTGCGGATTGCGGATTTCGGATTATTGAATTGTGAACTTTGGAACCCAGAAGCCGGTATGGGTAGAAGTTGGAGCAGGACCTGATGGAACTACGTATGTGCTCGGCGACTGCATGGACAAGCCTGCATAAACCAATCCGAAATCCACAATCCACAATCCACAATCCGAAGTCTCTCCTGTTCCGTGATTGTCCCTAGAGACTCGATGTGAGCATACGACCCCGGAAGGCCCGAACTGCATAGGCAATTTCTGCAGTTGGTGTTGCCTGCGGCCGCGGCCAGGGCATCGGCGCCTTCAACGACAGTGGTTTCGGGGGTTACCCTCACACCTCGAACTCCTTCCTATGGACGCTTAGAACACATCATTACTGATACGCTCCCAAGACAAAGGTTACCGTTCCCATGCCTTTGGGCTAACGGGTTGCCCTCTCACCAACTCGGACAATACACAGCTTTCAGGACGCACAGCCGCACTCCAAAAGGCCAGTGCCGCCCGGGTAAATCTGATTTTCCGGGGAGCTCAAAAGTACTTGCCAAATCGTTCGCTTTGGGGCATTGTTTGATTGTGTGCAGTAAATCAGTTTAAGCCCGAAGGGAGGTGCTACAGCATGTCCAAAGGATACACACCCATCAGAAGCAAAACCCACAGAAACGGACGTGTGCTAGGCGATAGCAAGGCCCTTTCTGACCGCAATTCCAAGAGAACCAGCGCTCGGAAAGGGAAACGTTCTGCGGACAAGACTCGTAACAAGCTTTTAAAGAAGATATTTGGCTAGCTCTTCGCCCTTGTCATCAGCTCATAATCTGCTGAACGGGGTTGACGCCATCATATTTGACATGGACGGCACAATCGTCCTATCGCGAGAACTCGCAGTCGCTGCGGTGATCCAGGGCATCGATGAGATGTCCCGGCGATTGGGATCGAGCATCCCGAATATCGATGAGCAAACCGTTATCTGCAACATTGGCAAGACCTCACCGGAGTATTTCGCGGCGATTCTGCCCGGTCTAGAGCCTGCGGTCCGGGCGGAGGTCGAGGCGCGGATCAAAGAGATCGAGGTCAGGATGCTTGCGGATGGCAATGGCGTCTTTGCCCCAGGCGCGCCGTCAGCTCTTGCGCGGCTCAAGGAGAAGGGCTTGAAGCTCGGCCTCGCCAGCAACTGCGACCTCGGCTACTTTCAGGCGAATATCGAGGCGCTCTCGCTGGATGATTACTTTGACGTGACGCTTTGTAGTGGCGAGCGCGGCTTTCCGCACAAATCCGAATTGGTCTCGGAGGTTGCGGAGAAATTGCTCGCAGAACGCCCCATTGTGGTTGGCGACACGACAAATGACCTTGCCGCGGCCCAAGTCTGCGAAATCCCATTCATCGGCGTTCTCTATGGCTACGGCACAAGAGCCGAACTCGCAGACAGCGCGATACATTTGATTAAGAGCCTGGATGAGCTGGTTGATGTGGTCGAATAAGAGCCTTAAACGGATGCTTTCTGACTTTGACATGCTGTCGCTAGAACGGCAGAGAGAGGTTGCTGATTTTGTTTCGTTTCTCAAAATTAAGGAGGAACTGGAAGCCACAAAGGAGATTCTCAGAGATGAGCATTTCGTGGCGAGCATTTTGAGAGGCGAAGAGGACGTCAGGCAAGGCCGTGTCGAGAAGTGGTCCGAGGTCAAAGAGGATGTATGAAGTCCTCATTTCTCACGAGGTCAAGGAGTATTACAGGCGACAAGGCATCAGTAACAGAGGTGACGCCTACAAACAAGATTGGCACAAGGCAATCTTGGGGAAGGTGGTATGAAAGAGATTAAGATCATAGTCGAAAAGCACCCCAATGGTTACGTGGCTATCCGCTGGGTGTAAAGGGAGTCGTTGTGGGCGAGGGGGACACATACGAGGAAGCGCTCGCGGACGTAAGATCGGCAATTCGCTCTCATATCGAGACGTTTGGATTGCCCAATCCAGTAATCGAATAACCCCCAACTACCGCCTCACTGCCGTTATGCCTTTCCGGCCATCTGCGCCGCGAGGACGGCAGCATTGTAAGTGACGTGCGCAGCTATCGGCGCAATGAGCAGGCCGCTTCGCTCGAAGGCGATGGCCGCAGCGATGCCGAGGCCAAAAACCGGAAGCGCCGAGATGGCGGGATGCGCCATCGCAAAAACTACAGCGCTTCCGACGATCGCCACGACCGGCCTCGACGTCCGCCTCATGCCCCGAAATACCAGACCGCGGAATATGTACTCCTCAAATAGAGGCGCAGCGACGAGCATAAGCAGGGCGAGCCATCCTATTTGGCGTTCTGTTTCATTAGAGAATAGTTGCAGGCTCTGTTTTTTCAGTTCCTGAAGCATGGGAGATAGCTCGATGAGGTTCAAGTAGAAGACGGCGAAAACAGCCGCCAGAAGACCCCAGAAGAGGCCCTTCGCGAGGGCCTTTGGCCACCTCACCCGGTTCTCGCCCGATGATCGCAGCCCGATAGTCTCGAGCAGGTTGGGGACCTTCACACGGAAGAAGAAATAAGCCGTCAATAGGGTCGCGAAGAATGCGGCAAACGAATAGATCATGATTAGGGATTTGGCGCTTGGGACGGTATTGGCCGCATGGAATGCAATCCCGGCAAGCCCTTGAATGAAGAAAAATATATAGGCTGCAACGAGGCCATCTATTAGGCCAATCTTGTGGCGAGGCTGGACAACCGGGTCCAAGATCAGTCGCATCCTGTCCAGCGCAGCTTGCCAGATGGAGTATGCTAGGAGAATGCTCAAAAAAAGTGCCGAGATGCTGGCATATACCGTCGGGGCGTATATTACGACCGCGTACATCCCAGCGAGGAGCATGAACAGCATTACCATCTCGGGACGGATTCTCTGTTGTGGATCACTCTCGAAGGGGTCGGCATACATAACGCATAGCGCGACCGCAACACGGGAATATATGAAAATCCCGGCGAGCGCAAGGCCCGCGCGAAGAAACGCGTCTGCACCAATTGTGGGGGCCTTGATAAAAACGATGGCAAGAACGATGAAGCATATACCGCCTGCAATCACTCCCCACAATCTAACTCTCGCCTCCATTGCCCGTCGTAGCTTCATTGGGAAAGTGAAAAGCAGCCACATCGATTTGAATTCGGGAGTCGCCGTTGCCGTCACACCCGTCATAAGAACGAATGCGCCCATTCCGAAGGCGAGAGCTGATGCCGACCGAAAGTCCACGCGAGTAGATTCAAATAGCATTGGCCTCGCCAAAAGCTGGTACGCGAATAATAGGGCTGGCAGGACGGTGATCTGAACGAGAATGTTACGGTCCCGAAACAACAAAGTTAGGTCTTTCCCAATCAAGCCCTTGAACCTCTGTTTAATCCATCTAGGCCTCGGACTCTTGGCGCTGCGAGACCTTGTTCCGACGTAAGCGCCGCCGGCCACGATCAGCCCATCTCTCACGAGGCGGCTTGAGCCGGCTATCGCTGCAATGAAAATGGCCGCTCCTCCTAAAATAATCGCAGCAGTTGGGGCCCACACCCAAGCGCCAGCTCTGCAAAGCATCACCGGCGCAACCCAGGGCGCCCATAACGCTGGTGCAGGCATGTAATCAGAAGCTCTAACCAGAAAGGCTAATATTCGGGGCTGAGAATTAGCTAGCCAGGTGCCCCAGAAAAGACTGATACCAATTACAGTGATACCAGCCTGGATAGTCTTCGTGAGAGGCTTAGAAACCTTCTTCTTGACCCAAGTTTCGATTAGAAGCCGCAGCGCAGCGAGAATGAGGGCAATCACAATTGCCGTGCTAAATGCAAGCAAAATGCTCCAAAATGCGAAACCTGCCGCCACGAACATCGCGATTAAAAAGGGCAAGATAAACATCCATAGGAAGGGGCTTGTCACTGCATATTCAGCTAGTTTTGCGGCGAATAACAAATGGGTAGATACGGGAAGTGATGATAGCCACTCCATGTCCCACTCGGCTTTGCCAAGATCGACATTGCGTATTCCTAGATCGACGCAAAGTGTCGAGAATACAAGAAGGAATAGGACGAATCCCAAGATACCAATCAGCCGATCTTCCCTGCTATCACTCGGCCATAAACGGTAAATCTCCCAAGGAGGAATGACCTCTTTCGACTTGGCGCCGGACGCATCGGCAGTTGGTTCGCCGGCTTCATTTTGGGCTACGGACGTCTCTGCCTGAGCGCTAATGTGCCTGCATAGGTTGGTCAGGAGCATTGACCAGATCATGGTCCCACTAGCAACAAACAGAAAACCCAAAGCCAAAACGGATATAAGGGACCTCCGTCCCGATTTCCTGGGCGTGGCGGTTCTCTTTGCAGGAGACGTGCCCTTTCGTTTCTTTCCAAAAGCAAATGAAAATCCCTTTCGCAGGCGGTTAGATCTCCTCCTAAGACTCATTCTGATCAGAATGACCATCGCGCGAATGCCCGTTGGGGGCCGAGAGGTCATTTGCTCAAATTCTCGGGAATATTGTCTTCAACTCCATCTTGGGTGAGCGAAAAATAAATCTCCTCAAGCGAGCTATCCTCGGAGAGATTCTGCCGGAGCTCATCGAGCTGCCCGACAGCGGCGAGTTTGCCTTTGAACAAAATGCCCGCGCGATCGCAGAGCTTCTCCGCCTGGTCCAAAAGATGCGTGCTAAATAGCACGGTGTGGCCCCGCTCTGTGCGCTGCTGCATCAACTCGTGAACCTCCCGTGTGGCGTACGGGTCCATGCCGGCCGTCGGCTCGTCGAGCATAAGCAGCGCCGGGTCGTGCATCAGCGCACAGACAAGGGCCAACTTCTTTTTCATGCCGCGAGAGTAGTTGACCGCATACTCATCGAGCGCATCGTCGAGCTTAAGCCGTTCCATCAACGGCTCGGACGCGGCCGCAATGTCAGCTTCTGAAAGTCCGTGCATCTCCCCGACGAAATTTATGATCTCTCGACCGCGAAGATAGTCGTAGAAAATAGGCTCCTCGGGCAAATACCCTACCCGCGTCATCACCTTCTCCCGCTCGCGAAAACAGTCCAGTCCATCGATCCTCGCAGTCCCGCCCGTCGGCTGAAGAACGCCCATCAACATGCGCAAGGTCGTCGTCTTGCCGGCCCCATTGGGGCCCAGCAACGTGAATATCTCGCCTCGGAAAACCTCAAGGTCTATGCCGCCAACCGCCTCGAATTCGCCGAATCTCTTGGCAAGGCCAACGGTTTGTATGATCTTGTCCTGCATTTTGGCTCCCACGGAGCTGCCTAAACGTGTTTTGCTGAAATGAGTTCATTCAGTGTGCAGGCTCAAATTATACAAACTGCGTTCATTTGCCAAGACTTATTGACAGCGATCGACTAAACGACGCCTTGAATGCTGATCTCGACGTCCAGCTAGCGCCTCAATGAAGCCTGTTGCCTTTCGTTCTGACTGGGGTGTTCCGACACATCCATAAGGTGGGACGTGGGGCTCGAGATTGTGCGCGGAGGCCTTTCCCCTGCTCATCAAGTGCATCGTGGCGGATGCGTCAAGTGATAGACGTAACTACAACCCGAGCGCCGAATCCACCTGCGCAAGAGCGCCCAATAGAAATGCGAGCACCGCTATTAAGGCGCCCAGTAGCTCTTTTGCCGACATGCTTCTCTCCCTCTGCTCTTCCGGATCTGAAGAATCCCAAAGATACATAAACGAGCAACGCCAAGGCAGGCATTCAGCGAAGCTAAGAGCCCCGGTAAGTGCTAGTCTTGGTCATTTGCACTGATTTGAATGTTGCCAATTATTCTACGGACGTCAAGTCCATCAGATTAATGACGGCTCCGGCTTGTGGTGAGTCGCCGCACAATGCGTCTTGATGTTGCACGTCCTCGACAGTATTCTCCATGCGCTTGATGAATATAGGAGGCGAATCCCTTGAGCCAAACTGGCGTTCGCACGCTCTCTTCGGCCTGGACTGGCAAACAGAAGGCCATAGCTGTCGCAATCGTCCTTCTGGCGGTAGTTCTTAGGCTGTGGGGCATTAGCTTTCAGAGCTACTGGCAGGACGAGGCATATTCCGTCGTCCTTGCCCGAGACCCTGTAAATGCTATCATAAGAGCGCAGATCGACGATTCATCGCCGCCGCTCTACTACATCATGCTCCACTTCTGGATTAAGGTGTTTGGCGATTCAGAGGTCGCATCTCGGCTCCTATCCGCCCTACTCGGCGTGTGCCTCGTCGGCGCAGTGGTCATCGTTGGCGCCGCCCTCTTTCGACCAGCCATCGGTCTCATCGCCGGAGGAATGCTCGCGCTGTCGCCCCTTGCCGTCTTCTATTCGCAGGAGGCGCGTATGTACACCCTTGCGCCGCTTCTTGCGGTCATCTCAGTCTATTACTGCTTCCTTGTAACCGAGAAGCCGTCCCGCAAAGCCATAACCGGACTAATCGTATTCTCGGCCGCAATGCTCTATTGCCAAAACTACGGCGTCTTCGTACTGGGCGCAGAGTGCCTCTATATCTTGTCGAGGCGCAAGGTTCGCCCCGATCCGCGGCCGATGTTGGCGCTGATGGGCGTCGTGGCAGCTTATGTGCCCTGGCTGCTCGTTCTCAGTAGGCAAGTCTCTGAAGGCAAAACGCCCTGGATTAAAGAGGCGCGCCTCGACATGCTTTTCGACACGATTCTACACCTATCGTTCAAGAGCTGGCGCCTCCCTACTACGGGCAACCTAAAGTTCCTTTGGGCGGTCGGGCTTCTCGTGATCTTCGGGCTTTCGGTCTCCGCCGTCAGGTTCATTCTTGAGGCGAGGCGCGATGAGGATGCTGGGCGGCAGAGAATGGCTCGCTCTGGCCTGTTGATCCTGTCTTATGCAGTTGTCCCCATTGTCTGTGCGTTTATGGTCTCGCAAACAAAGCCGATCTACGTGGCGGGCAGATACGACACGATCGTTCAGCCCGGACTCTTCATTTTCTGTGCGATTGGGCTTTGGGCACTGCCTCATAAAAGTCTCAAGATTGCCGCCGCCTCGCTACTGACTCTGGTGCTTTCGGTCTCACTATTTGCCTACTTCACAACATACGAGAAAAGCAACGATCGCACGATTGCGGATTTTATCGTGAAAAACGCGACCGATGCCGATGTTGTCATATTTACCGATCTGACGAAGACTCCGTTTGACTGCTACCATCCTGAATCGCGGCTTTGTACGCTGAAATTCCCGAGGGGCGAAATGGGCTGGACCCCACAAGGCACATTTGCTGGCGACATCTCCTTCTTTGAGGAGGAATATGCGGACACAAAGCAACGGTTGCGCGCGCTTTGGCCGGAGAAGAAGGAGCTCTTTGTAGTGTTCAAACGGTATCCGGCCATTTATGAACACCTTCTGGATCAACTGCATCAGGAAGAGTGGTTGAGATTTGATAGAGTTGTCCAATTCAAAATGGGCCACAACGTCGAGAACCAGGCGGAAGCGATAATCATCTTCGAGATTACAAAACGCCCAGAATGATCCACCAGGCCATAGCGCCTGCGTCCGCCCCATACTGCATAGCCAGCCTTTCCCCATCCGCGAACTCTCAAGCGCCTCGTGGCGATTTGAGTAACTGAGCGAATTGGGAGATGCGTTGCGATATATGCCGAATTATGTAGATAGAATGTCGTCTGAAGGGGATTACGAGTCATAAAGAGCGATAAAACAGCTTGACATCGCATGTCGAGCGG
>JAGHCW010000236.1 GCA_021160245.1 bacterium
GCTCAGGGGGTGGACCTCGAGTTCATCAATGCCGGCGTTCACTATGTTATATCCATCAAGTCAGGCCCCAACTGGGGCAACAGCTCGCAGCAAACCAAGCTTGAACAGGACCTTAAAAATGCCGTGACCAGAGTTAAGCAATCGATGCTCGGCGCTAACGTTCAGCCTGTGCTGGGGATATGCTATGGCAAGACCAAGACAAGATATCTTAGAGGATACCTCAAGGTCGTGGGCCAGAATTTCTGGCACTTAATAAGTGAGAACGAGAACCTATATACCGACATCATCGAGCCGATAGGATACAGGGCAAAAGAACACAATGACTCCTTCTGTGATGGAAGAAGCAGAGTGTTGAATCGCCTCACACAGCAGTTCATTCAGGAGTTCTGCAGCAGCGATGGCGCTATAGATTGGATGAAGCTCGTTCAATCGACCTGTGGGAATTCTGATCTCAGGGATTTCCCGAGCATTGGCGCCACTCGCCCATCTCAAGCCAGGAACATGGACATTGATTAGCGCATACCGGTAGCCTATCGTGAGTGACCGGTCCACCGCCTGGCTCGCCTTCCAGATGCGAAGGCTCTATACAAAACACTGAGTACAGCAGGTCTCTCCATAAACGGCCTAATAGCTCAAGGCGCCTCAATCAATAATAGAACTCAAATGGGGCGATTGCGACGTCGCCCAGAAACTGAGGCGTCATCGCGTTCGCGACTGCGGCGGCAAAAGCGTATCGCCCGGGCTCTATGACCGGCGGGAAGTAGGATGGTAGCAGCATTGTGATGAGCGGGTCGATTGAGACCGTCGCTTCAGGGGGAACCATAATCCCTTGGGCCCAGGGCGCGATTGCACCTTCCTGCCATGAACCCCAGCTCATCAGGCAGAAGACCCGATCGTCCTCTGTTATCAGACCCACATATAGATCAAATGACCTCGAGGCGCCGGAGTTTGAGAGCGATAGTGAACACCCGACCTGCTGCCCGGGCCTGCATACTGGGCTAGTTGCTTTGAGCACGAGCTCAGGCTCGGGTCCCGCTGCAAAGGACACCCTGGCCGCGCCTCCAAGCGTCGCAACCCATAAATCGTCATCGCTACCGGCGCAGAGATCGCCAACCCTATTGTCCGCAAGCCCATGGATCGCGCTGAAATTCTCAAAACTGGCGCCATCAAAACGGGAAATGCCGCCCATCTGGCCGAGCCAAACATCGCCATAAGGGCCATAGGATATGGATTTCACTGTGTAGCTTATCAAACCCTCCTCCACCAGGTACATTCTGAAGCCGTTGTCGTCCCAACGCGAGGCGCCGAAATCCGTGCCTAGCCAGACGACGCCCTGCTTTTCAGCGTTGATTGCGTATATGCAATCGGAAGGAAGGCCATCGGTAACTGTGTAATGCGTCATATCAGCGCCGTCAATCACCACAAGACCACCGCGCTCAGAACTGCTGCCGACTATGATACGCCCATTTTGATCAACATCTACGACGTCAACTGATTCAAAAGGCAGGCCGTCATCCTGAGTTATTGAGGAGATGCCATCGATGTCAAGTATGGAGAGGCCCAATGAAGTCCCACAATAGACTGATTCTCCCCGCGAAGCGACAGAGAGCGCCTCGTCGCTGAGCAATCCCGAAGAGGCGTCAAACAGCGTCCAAGTCTCCCCGTCGAACCGCGCGAGCCCCGCCTCGTCAGTCGCTATCCACATCGCGCCGTCTTGGCTCTGTATTATATCATTGACGGCGCCTAGCTTGATCGAGTCCGCGTCTCGGAACGACCGCCATTCACCATCTGTAAGCACCGAGACGCCCGAATTGCAGCCGAACCATGTGCTGCCATCGCTCGCTTTTGCCACGCAATGCACTCGATTATCCAAGAGACCCTCAAGCGATTTCAGCACCAGGGCATTGCCATTGTACCAACACCATATCCCCTCATCACCTGTCCCCAAATAAACGTTGCCCTCAGGGTCCGTTGAAATCGACAGAAGTGACGCGTCTGGCAGACCATGGGATTTGTTGAAAGACAACCAAACGCCGCCCGAGTGAAGTGAGACCCCTCGTTCAGTCACAGCCCAGACGCTGAAATCGGCACTCACACTGAGGTCGGCGATGACGGAGCCCTCTATTCCGTCGGCAGATGTGAACGTCCGCCAAGAGCTGCCATCGAAGAGGCATACTCCCGTCCCTCTCGTGCCAGCCCATAGACCCTCCGGCGTCACGACGAGGCAGGTTATGTTATTGCTAGGCAGGTTGTCCGATGTATCATAATTGCCGAATGTCTCTCCATCAAACCAGCCGACGCCTTCGTCCGTTGCGAAGAACATGCGGTCGTCGAACTCCGCTATGTCCGTCACCCAATTGCAGGGCAGGCCATCTGCTTCTGTGTAATTTTTTATCCCATCGCTTTTAAGAACCGATAATCCGCCCGTTGTCCCAATCCAGACATCACCGCTGCCGGCCACGTGAATCGCCTCAACCCGGGGGCTGACAAGACCGGTAGAGACGTCAAGCCTTGTCCACATGCCCATATAATACCTGCTGGCGCCTCCAAGCGCGCCAACCCACACTCCCCCCTCCGCGTCGTGAGCGATTGACGAAACCTGATTATGCACAAGTCCATCTGACGTCGTGAATTTCTCGGATGAACCGTTGATCATACACCAGCGAATGAGACCGCCGTCGGTTCCAGCCCAGAGAAAAGGCCCGTCAACCAATAGAGCCCTGATCACTATGTTGGCGTTAGTGTGATTCTCGAAGCTGATTCCCGAACAGAGAAGCGGAAATGTAAAAAAGGCAACAACCAAGCCGCAAATGAAGATGCTCTTCACAACTCATCTCCTCCCAATCATGTTGTGGTTAAGACCAGTCCTCGCGTCGCCAAGACGGTAAGGATGGCCGCCGGGAAAATTAGCACTGACATTTTCTAAGAATCTAACCACAAAAAGACCAAACCTCAAGGCGAAA
>JAGHCW010000075.1 GCA_021160245.1 bacterium
CCGCTCGACATGCGATGTCAAGCTGTTTTATCGCTCTTTATGACTCGTAATCCCCTTCAGACGACATTCTATCTACATAATTCGGCATATATCGCAACGCATCTCCCAATTCGCTCAGTTACTCAAAGCGCGGGGAGGCGGCTGAAGCTTGGGTGACGACATTTCTCGTTTTATCAAAGCTCCCAATGGCACACTCAGGTTGCCGATTCTAGATAACCTGCTCTATACTCCGTCGCATGTTTGAGATGCGATACAATCCAATATCCCAAGAATGGGTCGTCGTGGCGGCGAAAAGAAGCAAGCGCCCCGTCCTGCCCAGAGATACTTGCCCGTTCTGCCCGGGAATCGGGAAGGTCCCGAAGGACTACGACGTCTTTGTGTATCAGAACGATTTCCCATCGATGTCGCTCTCTATTGCAGACGGGGCCTTTGCATGGGCCGATGGCGTTCCCGATGGGACTTCCGCGAGTTCTGGGCGGAAGAATCGATCGGCGGCAGGGCTTTATTTGAGCAAGCCGTCGCTGGGAGCCTGCGAGGTGATTCTTTATAGCCCAAACCACACCGCGAACATCTACGACCTCGAGGACTGGCACATCGAGAAGCTCGTGCGCTGCTGGCAAGCGAGGACCGAGGCGCTCGGATCGATTGAGGGCATACGGTATGTCTTCATATTCGAGAATCGGGGCGAGGCTGTTGGTGTTACTATTCATCATCCCCACGGTCAGATTTACGCCTTTCCGTTCGTGCCTCGTCTCATTCAGCGGGAGATAGCGTCTTGCAGGGCATATATGGAGGAACATTCGAGCTGCCTCATCTGTGATATGTTAGAGTCCGAGCTTCGTCTTGGCGTGCGAGTTGTTTCCGAGAATGAGCATTTCGTCTGCGTCATTCCCTATTTTGCCCGATTCCCTTATGAGGCGCATATTGTAAGTCGAAGGCATTTCGGCTCAATTGTGGAGCTCGGCGATGCGGAGGTTTTGGCCTTTGGTAGCATGCTTCAGGACTTGGTGAGGGGTTACGACAGGCTATTCGGCTTTGCGGCGGCGTATATCATGGCTATTCATCAGGCGCCGACGGATGGTGGTGATTATTCGGCATATCATTTTCACGTGGAGTTTTATCCGGCGCACGCCGATTCGAAAACACGCAAGCACTTGTCAGGCACTGAGATCGGCATTGACGTCTTCGTGAATCCATCTGATATTGAGGCGAACGCCGGTCGGCTTAAATTAGCGATTCAAAGCCTTTAGCCGAGACGATTTCGCAATTCATTTGTAGGTCGTTTGATGAAAAGAGACATTCTCGATTTGCCGCCTCGTAAGCTCGAGACTCAGGTTGCTGACTGGCGGCAGGCGCGCTTTCGGGCCGGGCAGATACAGGAGTGGATTTACAAAAAGGACGTCAGGACCTTCGCGGAGATGACGAATCTGCCCAAGGCATTACGCCAACGGTTCGCCGCGGAGTTTGAGATATGCAGGCCGACGGTTGCGAGGCGCTTGGTGTCGAAGCTCGATGGCTCGTCGAAGTTCGTGATTAGGCTCTTTGATGGACGTTTGGTCGAGACGGTTCTGATTCCATCTGAGAGGCGGCTAACGCTCTGTGTCTCGACGCAAGTGGGTTGCCGGTTTGGCTGTAAGTTCTGCGCAAGCGGGGCAGGTGGTTTTGTCAGGAACCTGACGGCTGGGGAGATAGTGGCGCAGATGATGCTTGCGTCCAGAGCGGCCGGCCCGGCCAAGATAACGCACGTGGTCTTTATGGGCATGGGCGAGCCACTCGACAACCTGAAGAGCACAGTTGACGCGGCGCTTACGATCAACTCTGAACTTGGCTTCAATATCGGCTGGCGCAGGATCACAGTATCGACAGTAGGCATTCCGGGCACTGTCGAGGAACTGATCCGGCACGCGCCTCAGATCGGTTTATCATTCTCGCTCCACGCGCCGAATGACGAGTTGAGGGAGAGGATAATTCCGGCAAATCGTCGGTTCAGTGTCGGCTCGATAATCGCGACGGCTAGGCACTGCTTCAGAGAGACTGGGCGGCTTCCGACATTTGAATATGTTTTGATTGAAGGCTGGAATGCGAGTACCGGCCATGCGAGGGCTTTGGTGGAGCTCTTGTCGGGTATTCGGTGCAAGGTGAATCTGATCCCCTTGAATCCGGCCTCGGCTTGCGGTTTATCTTCTCCCGGGAGCGAGCAGACGCTACGTTTTCTTTCCGTGCTTGAAAGAGGCGGTGTGAAGGCTACTATCCGTCATTCGAGAGGCGCCGACATCATCGCGGCTTGCGGGCAATTGGCATGTCCGGGGCGTCCCGTGGCTTGACTTTGGCTTGAGCAGCCTGCTGGGTATTCTGTCATGCGATTACTATCTCCCAACGAAAAGGTCTGAATTGAGAAACAATAGAGAGAAACGAGAAGTCCGATGTTTGCCCTAAATGGCATTTCGCTCCGATTCGGGGAGCAACAGATTGCAAACGACATCTCATGGCACGTTACAGACAACGAGCGGGTCGGTATTGTCGGGGCTAACGGCTCTGGAAAGACGACTCTCTTGCGAGTCATAGCCGGGCTGATAGAGGCGGACTCCGGTTATGTTGAGCGGCCCAAGAACACGACGTTTGGCTACCTTCCGCAGCAGGTCTATGAGTCGCTTGAACTGAGTCTTTGGGATGAGGCGATGAGTGTATTTGAGGAGGTCATCGCTCTCAGAGATGAAATGACCCGCCTAGAGCAGGAAATGGCCTCAAGAGGCGGCGATGAAATTGGCTCAGAGTCGCAGCTTCAGAGGTATAGCTGGCTCCAGCATAGGTTCGAGCAGCTTGACGGCTTTGAGGTTGAGACGAAGGCGGGAACCGTGCTCTTTGGGTTGGGTTTTTCGAAGGGCGATTTCGACAAACTCTCGTCCGACTTCAGTGGCGGCTGGCAGATGCGGATCGCGCTGGCCAAGCTGTTGCTATCGCGGCCGGATGTGCTTCTTTTGGATGAGCCGACGAACTATCTTGATCTTGAGGCGCGTCAGTGGCTGGAGAAGTTCCTATCAGAATATGAGGGGACGGTGGTTTTGGTCTCTCACGATAGGTACTTTTTGGACAAGATGGTTACGAGCATCGTCGAGATCGGCTTTGGAAAGCTGGAGGTGTACAGATGTGGCTACTCCCAATATGAGATTGAGCGGGAGCAGCGCCGTGAGGTTCTGATGAAGCAGTACAAGCACCAGCAGGAGCATATAGCGCATGTTAAGGCGTTCATCACTAGGTTTCGATATAAGGCGAGCAAGGCAAGATCTGTTCAGGGTCGCATAAAGTATTTGGAGAAGCTTGAGAGGATTGAGCTGCCGACGGATACGAGGCGCCTTCGGTTTAACTTCCCCGATCCCGAAAGGGGCGGCAGGGAGGTGCTGCAGCTTAAGGGCATCAAGAAATCCTACGGCGACAACGTCGTATTTGACGGGGTCGATCTCAGCATCTATCGAGGCGAGAGGATTGCTGTTGTCGGTCTTAATGGCGCCGGCAAGACGACGCTTCTGCGGCTTATTTCTGGCGAGGAGCCGTATGACAGCGGCGAGTTGAAGCTCGGCTACAACATCAAGTTGGAGTACTTCTCCCAGGATCAAGATACGGACCTTTCAGCCGATAGCACGGTGCTTCAGGAGATGGAGTCGGTCGCGCCTCTTGACATGATTCCCCGGCTTCGGAGCATTCTGGGGTCGTTTCTCTTTTCGGGCGATGACATTGAGAAGCCGGTGAAGGTGCTGAGCGGCGGAGAGCGGGCGAGGCTGGTTCTTGCTAAGATGATGTTCCGTCGGGCGAATTTCCTGGTGCTTGATGAGCCGACGAATCACCTTGATATGGCAGCCAAGCAGGTTTTTGAGGATGCGTTGCGGCGTTTTCCCGGAACGATACTTCTTGTATCACATGACAGGCGCGTCATGAACAACGTGGCGACCAAGACGCTTCATGTGGAGAATGGTCGGCTGACAATGTTCCTGGGCAATTACGGGTACTTTCTTCGAAAGCAAGAAGAGCTTGAGGAGCAGGATTGCCAGAATGGGGCGGCCAAGGGGAAGAACGGCAAGGCCCTCGGCAGAGTTCAAGGTGATGACAAACCTCATCCTCAGAGCAGAGAGGGCAAGAGGCTTCGCCAGCAATTGAGAGAGAAGAGCGAGGAAGTCATCGCTCGGACGCGCCAGCTGAAGAAGAGAGTGGACGAGCTGGAGCATAAGATCAGCACATTGGAAAAGCGTCAGACTGAGCTTGGTGAGATGATGTCTCGGTCAGACGATCGGTACAAGGGGCAAGTGCGAGAGATCGAAGCGGAGTCGCGGGGTATAAAGAAGCGGTTGCCTAAGCTGTATAAGATGTGGGAAAAACTGCACTGCGAGCAAGAGAGTTTGATGCAGGAACTCGATTCGCTTGCGGAATAGAATGAATAGAGGCTGAAGAGGGATGTTCAGGGGCAACTTCGAATTGGCCTACTGAAACCCATCATTACTAGCAGTTTGACCAGAGCATCTGTTTATCATATACTTGGTTTAGATCAATTGTATGTGCGGGCAGTTCAGTGGATCTAGCGCCTGCCAACTTGCAGTTGGGGTGGAAATGACGAGGAACTAATTTTGAGAACATCTCTGGTCATTGCGACCGTCGTGACACTGCTTTGCATCCAGGCCTGGGCAGACTCATCAAGCCCGTCAGGTCTTGAGCCGCAGATGACTCAGCCGTCCGCCTTAATTGCGGAGAGTGGTCGGGTGATAGTGATAAAGTCCGAGCTTAAGAATTGGATGAACATTGAGCTGAGACAATTGCTCAATTCTGGGCTAACACTAACGCTGGAGTTCGAGGCCGGTGTCTTTGAACGGCGGGACTTTTGGTTTGATATCCAAATCGCCTCGGTGATTGTGACAAAGCGAATAACCTACGACCCAGTAACGAAATCGTTCACAATTGTTGTCCCGAGTAAGGGCAAAGAACCCTCGCTGAATTTCACTGATAGAAAGGAGGCGATGGACTATTTGCTCGATTTTTCGACTTTTGTGCCAACACCACTCTTGATGGAGAAGTATTCAAAGAGGTGTTACTATGCGGGAGTGGATTGTGAAGTCGAGGCGCGCGAGATGGTCTTTCCGCTTGGGTATTTGCTTTGGTTTCGACGAAGCGGCTACACCACAGAGTGGTCTTATTCGCAGCCGATATCCACGAAAGTGCTGCAAGGGGACGGGCTCGGCAAAAAGAAGAAGCGCGGCGCCAATCCCAAGGATGAACGTGAGCCGGGGAGCCCCGGAAATTAATGGAACCGGCTGTGCCCTCTTCGCCTAATGGCATTGGTGAAGCAGGTGCTCGACAGGACCCGATTCCAGAGCCGGTAGAGAGGCAGATGAAAACCGCAAAGCGGCGTAAACATCTAATAATCTTCGGCGCCGTTTTTCTGCTATCGCTTATCGCGACATCCATTCTGGTTTACATCGAAAGCGGCAGCTTGATATACGAGGCCAGTCGTGGGGTCTCTGGTTTTGAGCGTGGTATGTGGCAGGCTACGCTTGTCCTGAACGTTCTGCTGACGATGCTTCTTGTCTTTTTAATCTTCCGCAACCTTATAAAACTCTACTTTGAACGGAAGCGAAAGAAGGTCGGCGCGAGGCTCAAGACGAAGCTCGTGATTGCCTTTGTGGGGTTCTCCCTTATCCCGTCGATACTGCTCTTTGTGCTAGCGTCGGGATTGGTTGGTGAGATGTTCGGGCGTTTTTTTGGCGCAGACGTTGAGAAGGTCTATCAAGAGGCGGTCAGCATAGCTAGCTACTACCACGAGCAGGATGTTAAGCGAGCTGAGCGTTTTGCGAGTTATATTGCGAGTGAGATAGCCCGGAGGGAGCTTCTATCAGAGTCGAAGTCGGGCCAACTCAAGGAGTTTCTCGCCGGAATGACCAAGGAGTACGGCCTTGGTGGTATTCAAGTTCTCAAGGGCGAAGATGAGATCGAGAAAGCCCAGGGCTCCGAGCTATCGTCTCCGGATGAGACGTTCCGATATGACAAGGCTAGGATAAGACTTTTGCTTTCGGGCCAGAAGCAAAGGCTGATTGATCTTCAGTCACAAGGCCGCAGAGAGATTATCAGCTGCGCTGCGCCAATACTCTCGACCGACAAGAAGGCTGTTGGGGCGCTTGTGGTGAAATGCGTGATACCGGAGCGAATCACCGCCTCAAAGGAATTGGTGTCAAAGTCGATCCGCCG
>JAGHCW010000194.1 GCA_021160245.1 bacterium
GTCTAGGGCAGTTGATTTACAGAAAAGCTACGGTTGAAGATGTTGTTCGAATGGATTTCTCCACACATCCGGAGCTGACGCCGAACCCCGCACATGCGCACTTGATGTTCGCTGCGCAGAAGGCGTTTGAAGAGTGGTCGAGAGGGAAGTAGAGCGGCACGTGGTGATATGTTGGGGCAAGACCATTAGAACCAGTTAGGAATGTTGTGCGCGCAAATGAAATGGCCCAACTGAGGCGCCGTGATTACGCGATAACTGTGATGCGAGGGAGTTCAACATGACGTCCGGAAAGGAAAGTCCCGATAGCGGTCAACAGCCGGAGTTCGTGTTTCGGCCGATAGGTTACGTCCATTGCAGCTATGTCGATCCAGCCAAGACGCCGATTCAGCCAGTATTTGGTCAGGGCTCACAGGCAAAGGTGGTTGTGCTGCCGGAATACGAGGAAGGGCTGGATGATCTGGACGGATTCTCGCACATCTTCATTCTATTCGTATTTCATAAGGCAGGACCTGCAGCCCTGAAGGTCAAGCCCTATCTTGAAAGTGTCAAGAGGGGCGTATTTGCCGCAAGATCGCCCAGAAGGCCCAATCCGATCGGCTTCAGTCTGGTTCGACTGGTAAAGCGCGAGGGGAATGTGCTATTTATCGAGGACATCGATATTCTAGACGGGAGTCCAGTGGTGGACATCAAGCCCTTTATTTCCAGATTTGACACGCGATCGGAGGCGCGCTCAGGATGGCAAGAGGAGATTGCGGACACAGACGCGGAAGAGGTTGGCTCGCGCAGGAGGAAGGAGCCGGGCGAGTAGGCAAATGGGAATGATAGTTTTGCCCCGCTAAGAGTGGCTTATAGACCGTGTTTTGTGAATGAACTAGGAAACGACGAGACAGAAGGAGGCATCTTGAGCAGGCCCCAAAGCCGTAAGCGCTGTTGCCACTGCACTTGGGTAGGCAGCTGATTGTTCGTTCCTCATTTTTTCCGAGTGTTGATATTTCAGGGTTGTTGAGTCTTTGACTCATGGTGAGCGGTAAACTTGAAGATGAGGAAGGAAAGTATGGTTTTGGGAAGAGATTCAATTCTTGATTTAGGGATAAAGCTTCATGGACATTTGTGCCCAGCGATGCCGTGGGGTCTCAGAGTGGGGCTTGCTGCGATGGCAGCTCTGGGAGTAGAGCGCGCTAAGAACAAGGAGCTTTACTGCAACTGCGAGGTTGGCGATGCGCACGCTATGATGTGCTTTGCCGATGGAGTGCAAACAGCGACGGGCTGCACCCTTGGTAAGGGCAACATTGCAAAGCTTGGGTATAACAAGAATGCAATCGAGTTGATAGACGTCAAGAGCAGCAGGGCAGTTCGTGTAACGTGCAAGCCGGAGCGAGTAGTCAAGGGCTTCCAGGGGAAGTTTTTTGAGCTCAGAAAAAGCGGCGTGGAGCCTCAGGACGTCCCGGAGGAGATTGTCAGGCCGCTTGTCGATGCTGTGTGGTCCGCGCCCGATGACGACATTTTGGTCGTGGGCGAGGTTCGCAAAGTTGACTTCGTGCGGCCTAAAGGGACATTTGAGTGGGCGCGCTGCGAACGATGCGGTGAGGTTGTCTTTGGACCGGGCCTGCGGATAGTGGATGGTAAGGTTGTCTGCATACCCTGTTCTGGATACAGAGCTTAAGCGAGGGGGGCAGAAAGATGGACATGACGCTTTCTGCCCCGCTCATTATTTCAGGCATTGCGTTTGTTTTCTCGATGCTTGGGATGGGCGGGTCGCAGCTCTATATCCCTGTGCTCTTCTGGATGGGGATGGATTTCAAGACCGAGGCAATTCCGCTTGGCCTCCTTCTGAATATCTTGAACAGTTCCTCGGCGGCTTTCACTTACGGGCGTAAGAAGTTGATCGATTGGCGAACCGGTGTGCCCTTTGCGATTGCATCAGTCGGCCTTGCACCAGTCGGTGCTTGGCTCAATGTGAAGCTCCCAACTAGGTTCTTGATCGGGGTTTTTGCGGCCTTCTCAGCGACGGCAGCAATCCTAATGCTTTCCGGTTGGAAGGCGAAACATGGGGAGCTAACTTCTCGTGGTCGACTGATCCTGGGAATATGTGGCGGGGGAACGCTTGGGTTCGTGGCGGGCCTTATTGGTCGTGGCGGAGGGTCCTTTATCGTGCCGATGCTGGTCATTGCGGGGCTTGCGCCCAAGATGGCCGCTGCGACCTCGGCGTTCATTATCACGTGGTCGGCGGGTTCGAGCTTCCTCTCGCACGTCGCGCTAGCTGCCTCGCCAAACTGGGCAATATGGGCGCCTTGTATTCTCGGGGTGCTGATCGCCAGTCAATTGGGCTCCAGGCTCATGGCCGCCAAACTCAAGTCCGGCGTTGTCAGGTTCATATTTGGGATTGTTTTGCTTGCGGTTGCAGCAGCTTTAACTATACAGGATGTGATATTACACTAATGATGGTGGTGAAAGTATGAAAGTAGCAATAGCTAGCGGAAAGGGCGGAACAGGAAAGACGACGCTGGCCACGAATCTCGCCATAATGCTCTCGCGGGCGGGTGAGAAGGTTGCATATCTGGATTGCGACGTCGAGGAGCCCAATGGACATATATTCCTGAAGCCGAACATAGAGAAGCGCGAGACTGTCTATCTACCAGTGCCGGTTGTGGATCAGGATAAGTGTATTTCGTGCCGGAAATGTGAAGAGATATGCCAATACAACGCGATTGCCTGCATGGGCAAGAAGACTCTGGTATTTCAGGAGCTCTGTCACGCCTGCGGCGGCTGCTACCTCGTTTGCCCAACGAACGCGATAAGCGAGACCGACCGCGAGGTTGGTGTGGTTGAGGATGGTCACGCCGGTCCAGTTGGCTTCGCCCATGGGAAGCTCAAGATAGGCGAGGCCCTGTCTCCGCCCCTCGTAAAGGCGGTCAAGCAGCGCGCCTCGGATGGCTTCACGGTCCTGGACGCGCCGCCGGGAACATCTTGCCCGGCTGTTGAGACGATAATGGACGCGGACCTTGTCCTGCTTGTGACCGAGCCCACGCCCTTTGGCCTCAATGACCTTAAGCTAGCGGTTGATATGGCCCGGCAGGTCGGAAGCCTATTTGTGGTCGTAGTCAATCGATCCGATATAGGAGACGACAAGACGCGGAAATACTGCGACCAGCAGAGGATTGAGGTGTTGGCCGAGATACCGAACGACAGGAGGGTTGCGGTCTGTTATTCGACCGGCGGACTGCCGATTGATGGTGTCCCGGGCTATGCCGACTATCTGCTTCCGATTGTTGAGAGGATTTTAGGAGGTGCAAGATGAAAGAGCTAGTTGTCATCTCAGGCAAGGGAGGCACAGGAAAGACCAGCATTGTCGCCTCTTTCGCGACGATCGCTCAGAAGAAAGTGTTGGTGGATTGCGACGTTGACGCAGCCGATCTCCACCTCGTTCTTGCGCCTCGCATTCTTTCTCGAAACGTTTTCATAGGCGGCAGAGAGACTCGCGTACTGCCCGGACACTGCACCGCGTGCGGCAAATGCGAGGAGATATGCAGGTTTGACGCGATTCGCTTCGACGGGCCTGGGAACGGTATCGTGCCTAAGACGTTTAGGATCGACCCCTTGGCGTGCGAAGGCTGCGGCGTATGCGCTCATTTCTGCGCGGAGAATGCCATCGAATCCAAGCCGAGTCAGAATGGCGAGTGGTTCGTATCAGAGACGAGACATGGGCCAATGGTCCACGCGAGGCTATACTCAGCTGAGGAAAACAGCGGCAAACTCGCAACGTTAGTTCGCAACGAGGCCAAGAAACTGGCAGAAGAGAAGAGCCTTGACCTGATCATCATCGACGGCGCTCCCGGGATTGGCTGTCCCGTGATAGCCTCGGTAACGGGAGCGGATTTCGTATTGATTGTGACGGAACCAACGCTCTCTGGAAAACACGACCTTGAGCGAGTCTTTGAGCTCACAAAATACTTCGGCATAAAGTCTGCGATCTGCGTCAACAAGTTCGATTTGAACATTGAGATGACTGAGGCGATTGATGCGTTCGCCAAAGACAATGGGGCCAAAGTATTGGGGAGAATCAGGTATGATTCTGCTGTTACTAAAGCCCAAGTCATGGGCGCAAGTGTTGTAGAATATACAAGCGGAGCGGTTGCTAATGAGATAAAGGCGCTCTGGCGCAATGTCGTCTATGAGATGGCTTGAGGGGTTGACAGTTGAGTGAACGTGTATGAGCACTTGGGTAGGACGGGCTTTCCAGCCCGTCCATTGTTTTCGAATGCGGGCAATTATGTGGCAGGCTGGAAGGACCACCTTACACTAGGTTATTCGGGCGCGAGGTTGGCGGCTGACAGCTGATGGTTCGCGGTTAAGTGAGAGTTTATGAGCAACAGCCCGGAGCGGTCTTTATTCGATTTCGATGAGGTGGCGGACAACTATGAGGATTGGTACGAGAGCAGAATAGGCCGGACTTATGATCGCCTCGAGAAGCAGGCAATCCGAGCCGCGCTCGGACCCGTGCCCTCCGGTAAGACGCTTCTGTCAATTGGCTGTGGAACCGGTCATTTCATGGAATTGTTCAAAAGGCAGGGCTTTTCAGTTACGGGAATTGATGTCTCAGAGAAGATGATCAATTTGGCGTCGGCGAGGTCGGGCGCTTCCGCGCGATATGCCCTTGCGGATGGACAATTTCTCCCTTTCGCGAATGGCGCTTATGATGTCGCATGTGCCATCACGGCGCTGGAGTTTGTGCCAGATGCGAAAGCGGCGATTATGGAGATGGCGCGCTGTGTGAAGCCTGGTGGCTGTATAATTGTTGGCGTCCTGAATCGCGTGTCCTTGCTTGCGTGGCTTAGACGGCGCAGGAACTCGCCCATATTCAGAAGCGCGAATTTGATGTCGAAAAAGGATCTAAAAACGCTACTTGGTGCAATTGGCGATGCAAGTGTCTATTCAACCACGGTCGTCTTGCCGTGGCCCGGATTTATAGCTCTTTCAGGAGCGCTCTCCGCTCTTGTGAGCTTCTTTGGTTTTCCGTTCGGGGATTTTTTGATTGGTATTGTGAAGGTTGACTCAAATAAGGAGATATGATGGCAAGCAATGGGAAGCATGAGGGACACGACTCGGATTCTCGTTCAGAGGGAGCAAACGGCCCAGAGATGACGGCGGAGATTAAGGACAGGGAGTACATCAGAGAGCAGCTCTCGGTAATAAAGCATAAGGTGCTTGTGCTGTCCGGAAAGGGCGGCGTAGGAAAGAGCACGGTGGCTGTGAATCTCGCCGCTTTCCTAGCTGGACAAGGCATGAAGGTCGGTCTTTTGGACATCGACATACATGGTCCGAGTGTCCCAGAACTTCTCGGCCTTAAGAGCGCCACCGTTGAGGGGCGTGATGGCAAATTGCTCCCCGTCATGTCCGGCCAGAACCTGAAGGTCATGTCGATTGGATTTTTGATTCGCAACCCGGACGAGGCGGTCATCTGGAGAGGTCCGATGAAGTATGGCGTGATCAAGCAATTCCTAAAAGATGTGATCTGGGGAGAACTGGACTATATGATCGTCGATTCCCCCCCCGGAACAGGCGACGAGCCTCTGTCAGTTGCCCAGCTTATCGACAACCCGGACGGCGCGGTCATCGTCACCACGCCTCAGGCTCTCTCTTTATCCGATGTTAGAAGGTGCATCGGATTCTGCCGCAAACTCCACGTCCCAGTGCTGGGAGTCGTCGAGAACATGAGTGGATTCGTCTGCCCAAATTGCGGCGAGAAGGTCGATATATTCAAATCAGGCGGCGGCATGAAGATGGCTAGCGACATGAGTGTCCCCTTCCTGGGGAGCATCCCGATTGATCCAGCAATCGTGGTCGCGTCCGATGCAGGCACGCCATTTGCTGAAGGATCGGCTAGCTCCGATGCTGCCGACGCTTTTCAGAAGATTGCCGCGTCGGTTTTGTCCCGCACGGGCGGCGAGACGGCACAAACAGCAGTCGAGTCATCGACGAAAACGTCTGAGATTGAATCCGACGAGGAGATGCCAGTAACTAAGATCGAGACCAAGAAGATTGCCGTGCCCGTTATCGAAGGAAAGCTGTCTCAGCATTTTGGTCACCCCGAATACTTCGCTATTTTCGATGTGGATACCTCGACAGGAAAGGCGCTTTCATCTCAGAAAATCGACTCGCCTCCTCACCAGCCGGGCCTTCTGCCGGGATGGCTCCATGAACGAGGCGTTCAGGTGATCATCGCCGGTGGGATGGGTAGCCGGGCAAAGGACCTGTTCTCTGAGCGTGGCGTTGAGGTCGTGCTGGGCGTCGGAACCGATGACCCCTCGGCTTTGGTCGAGGCGTATTTGGCGGGGACTCTGACGTCAGGAGACAACCTCTGCGACCACTGAGCCCGGTGGGGTGTTTCACGAATGGAGACTGAGCGAATGACTGATGATATGGCAAGCGCCGAGAAGCTGTCCAAGCTGAGTCGCTTGCTTGCCGAGATGCAGAGCGTGCTCGTTGCCTTCTCTGGTGGAGCGGACAGCGCTTTCCTTTTGAAAGTGGCCTCTGATGTTCTCGGCGATAACGTGATCGCCGCGACGGCGACGGGGGAGATATATCCAAAGCGGGAGCAAGAGCAGGCAAAAGAGCTGGCAGAGGCGCTCGGCGTTCGGCACGTTACGTTTCAAGCTGAGCAGATGAAGGACGCGGACTTCGTCGCAAGCACTAAGGACCGCTGCTACTTCTGCGCAAGGCTTGTCGGAGGCCGATTGCTTGACATCGCGGCCAGCATGGGGGCAGCGGTCGTGGTGAACGGTACGAACGCCGATGACGAGAACGACTATCGTCCGGGGATGAGGGCTGCCCGGGAACTCGGCATTCGAAGTCCATTAAGCGAGGTGAGGCTAAATAAATGTGAGATCATCGCGATCTCAAAGGAATTGGGCCTGCCCACCTGGGACAAACCGTCCGATTCATGCCTCGCCACGAGGGTGCCTTATGGTGTTCAGATGACTGTCCAACGGCTCGCAAGGATTGAGGCGTGCGAGGAGTTTTTGCGGCGCTTGGGTCTCGGTCAGGTTAGGGTGCGAGATAGTGGCGATACAGCGAGGATAGAGTCGCTGATGGCAGATATGCCCAGAATTGTTGATAAAGCCGTCTCGTCGGAGATTGCGAGGCACTTCAAGGCGCAAGGCTATACATACATCAGTCTGGACATCGAGGGATATAGAACTGGAAGCATGAACGAGACATTTGGGCAAAGGAGCGACGTTGGATAGGGAGAAGATTCGGGAGTTGCTGTCGGACCTCTCGGCGCACAAAGTCACGCCGGACGAGGCGTTCGAGCAGCTTAAGTCTCTTCCCTATGAGGACTTGGATTGGGCCAAAGTCGATACACATAGGGCTCTGCGCAAGGGGTTTGCAGAGGTGGTACTCTGCACGGGCAAAACGGATGAGCAAGTCGCCAAGATCGTTCAGAGGCTCTCGTCGTCCGGAGCGCCCGTTCTGGCGACAAGGGCCAAAAGGTCAGTTTTCGAGGCTGTCAGAGGGGTCAGAGATGATGCTGTCTATCACGAGACGGCGAGGATAGTGGTGGTCGGAAAACCTAACAGCCCAGTTACTGATAAGCAGATACTGATCGTGAGCGCAGGCACCTCGGACCTTCCGGTCGCGGAGGAGGCGGCCATAACAGCCGAGACGATGGGCAATCGAATTGAGAGGCTATACGATGTTGGTGTTGCGGGTATTCACCGCCTGTTGGGTAATTTGGAGAAATTAAGGGCTGCTAACGTGCTAGTCGTAGTGGCCGGTATGGAGGGCGCGCTGCCCAGCATCGTCGGAGGCATTGTCGATAGGCCGGTAATCGCCGTCCCAACCAGTGTGGGATATGGAGCGAGCTTCGGCGGCCTTTCCGCCTTGCTGGGGATGCTGAACTCCTGCGCGCCGGGCGTCGTGGTCGTGAACATCGACAACGGTTTCGGGGCTGGATATGCGGCAAGCGTAATGAATCGGATGGGAGAATAGATTGAGAATTGCATACTTCGACTGCTTCTCCGGAGCCAGCGGAGACATGTTTATCGGGTCGTTGATGGACGCCGGCCTATCACTTGATCGCCTCAAGCAAGAGCTTTCCAAGCTCGGCGACTTGCAGTTTACGATAAGCGCCGCGAAGGGCATGAAGGGCGCGCTTTCGGGCACGAAGTTCGATGTCGAAGCCCATGAGGGGCACATCCATCGCCACTTACGTCACATCGTCGAGATGATTGACGGGAGCGAGCTCAGTGACGGCGTCAAGGCCAAGAGCAAGGCTATTTTCGAGCACGTCGCGACGGTCGAGGCGGGTATCCACCAAAGCGACGTTCAGAAGGTTCATTTTCACGAGGTGGGAGCCCTTGACTCGATAATCGACATCGTTGGCTCAGTGGTGGCGCTCGAGCTTCTCGGCATCGATGCGGTCTATTGCTCAAAAGTCCACGTTGGAACTGGCTTCGTTGAATGCCAGCATGGTACTATCCCAGTCCCAGCGCCCGCGACGCTGGAGCTGCTCAAGGGGATACCCATCTACTCAAGGGGCATTGAGGCGGAGCTTGTAACTCCGACCGGCGCGGCGCTTCTTAAGAATATCAGTAGGGATTTTGGCGCAATGCCGCCAATGAGAGTCGAAAGCGTTGGCTATGGGCTGGGCACGAGAGACCTCGAAATACCCAACATGCTTCGAGTTACGATTGGCGAGAATGATTCCGGCGGCTTTGACCGCGATCAGGTTGCCCTCATCGAGACGAACCTGGACGATGCGAATCCAGAAATCCTAAGTCACGCCTGTCAATTGCTCTCTGAACGAGGCGCGCTTGATGTCTTTATGACGCCAATTGTCATGAAAAAAGGAAGATTGGGAACGATGCTCAGCGTCCTGACCACCCAAGAGCGCCTCAATAAGTGCCTCGAGACGGTCTTCGCCGAGACAACAGCTCTGGGTGTCCGATTGAGTTACTTGGATAGGCGGAAGCTCTTTAGAGAGACGCGCTCGGTCGATACAAAATTCGGCAAGATAGATGTCAAACTGGCCAAATCTGGCGAAGAGACTAAAAACATAGCGCCGGAATACGAATCGTGTAGGAAAGTCGCAGCTGATTTGGGCGTCCCTTTGAAGCAGATTTACGATGAGGCGAAGTCCGCCGCAGAGAAGCAACTGCTTGACGATTGATGGACCGGCTTTGGATAGAAAAGACTTACTGATAATAGAAAGGCTTACAAATGCCAACTTATGAGTATGAATGCACGAAGTGCGGCGTACATTTCAATAAATTGCAGGAGATGAGCGACGAGCCGCTCAAAACATGTCCCGAATGCGGCGGCAAAGTCCGCCGATTGCTGGGGACGGGCGCCGGGATCATCTTCAAAGGAAGTGGCTTCTACACCACAGACTACAAGCACACCCACGCCTCACCATCCACCATCCCCAACTCCGGCGGCAACCGTGCCAGCTGTGACAGATCAGCCCCCTGCTGCGGCCGAGGCGAGCCCTGCGATAAAAGCCCCTGTTCCGACTAACGATATACTCTGTCCCCGACTCAAGGAGGCTGTGGGATTATCCTGCACGCGAAGAGGCGGAGGTGGGGCGTAAGGGTCGCCGGGTCGGGAATGTGTCTGCCAAAATTAGGCTATGCATATACTTGAGAGCGTCAGCACACTGCGCTAATTGACTCGATCGTGTTTGAACAGTATTCTAATTACTGAAAACTGCATAGCTTTGGATTCACTTGGGTGTAAGGATGAAGAGGAGAAGACAGATGGCAAAAAAGCCATTGAATCATAGGAAGATGCGGACGACGCAGGAAACAAGCGAACTTAAGAGGCTCGTGAGGGGAAACACGCCCACGCGCCTCATTGGTCTCAAGCTTGGTAGGAGTCCATCTGCGGTTTATGCTAAGGCAGGCGAGGAACGAATCTCGCTGAGGCCCACCAATCAGTCGCCATACAATCGTCGGAAGCCCTGAAGTGATGGATGTGAAGAACACGCGAAAGGCTTCCTCCTGAGATTCTTACTTGGCTCTCCGAAAGGCGCTCGGGGAGTTCCACTGCATAGGAAAGCCCCCCTGGGCAGATTTCTACAACCAGCTTGATAATATCTTTAGGCGATTCCCCCAACTACAACTCGACTTGAAAAACTGGGCGAGGCCAGCTGGCATGATTGGCGACCTGACTTCCTCAATTGATCGGATGCACCA
>JAGHCW010000031.1 GCA_021160245.1 bacterium
AGCTTCCCCGCCATCATTGGAATGGCCCGTTGCGCGCAGGATCGTCACCAACGCCCACTGCCCAGTACTTGATACATCCGCGTTTCGCAGCAGAGCGCTCTCGTCTAGCAAGGTCTTGCGAGTCTGCGACCAGTCAATTGGGTTCAGACTCACAAGATGCTTGAATTCCTTGTGCGGCGTTGCGTGGTCGGAATTCAGCGCAGACGAGAAGCTCCACTTCATTAAGCTCTGCGCAAATGAGACCAGAGGTTTCCCGGCCAGAAGCAGCAGGGCGAGTTGCGAGAGCCTACTCAGATCGCCTTCCTCTTCTGACATCGTTTCCAGGATTCCTCGCTCACTCGCCGAGAGCGACTGAACCTTCAGATCAATGGCAGTGCGGTTCTTCTCAATCTGATCCTGCACCTTCTGTTGCTGATCAGGCATGGGGAGGCGAAGGATCCCTCTCTCGGGGGAGAGCGAGTAGAAGGAGAGCCAAGAATGGATTCTGTCAATCATTGACGGCCAGTACTGTCCATCCCTGCTTGCCTCAATGAGTGCTTCTTGCAGCCAATCGAAGTTGGGCTGATACCTCCCGGATAGACAGATTGTCTGCGCGGCATCCATGAAGCTCTTCAGTCGACGTTTCGCCAGGTCAGCAAAAGCAAGGAAATCAGCTTGGCTGACGTTCTGAAGCGCTACGAATCCCTCAATCAGGGCCGTGACAATCTCGTCCGGTCCAAAGCGAGTGTCTACCGAAGCGACAGTCAGTGCAGCGAAGACTACATCCGCAATACTATCCAGGGACGTCAGCGGCTCGAGAATTTCGTTCACTTTGTTACCCAAGTCTTGGTCATTGCTGCTCGTATCACGAAGCTGTTCGATTACAAGGAAGCCCAGCGCTAGATCAATGCCTTCATCCCTAAGGACGATCCGGTCTGGATCTCCATCACCCATCTGGAAGAAACGCCCATCAGCAACGGCTTGTATGTCAGCACGTACAGCGAGGTCGTAGCTCTGCCCATCTTTCATTTGTGAGAGAAAGTCTTTAGCGCACGCCCGGAGTGTTCGCGCAGTCTCGCTCGCTAGCGGTTGGGCTGGGCTGTTCCTCTCGCTGTTCCGGATATGCTCGAAGAGCAGGCGATAGACCGTAAGCTCTTCGAGAGTCGTAATCTCATCGGCACTCAGGAGTTCTAGCGCGATGCCCAGCAAGCGAGGATTCAGGAGTTGCGCTAGAACGGGTTGATGCAAGGAAGCAGGATCTATTCCACGGGTTTTAAGGATCTCGTTGCGCTCGGGCTCCGTCCATGGTGGAACGGTAATTCTCTCAATTAACAGAGACCGGTCAAGGCGTGGCTCCACGCGATAGCGGAAGTCGTCACTACGGTCTGTGACAATTAGACACCCGCCGAGATTGAATACCTCATTAGCGATCAGATCGATGTTTCTCGCCCATTCGGGCACAGGGCGCTGATTGATCCCGTCAAGGACAACGATGATCCGAGAACCACCTGTCGCCGGGCTACTTCGCCACTGCTTAAGCCTTCTGCTCCAGCGCCTTCGGATTTTTGGGGAGGCATCTGTCTCGCCAGTTTGACGAATTAGGTTTGTGATTAGAAGGTCCTCTACATCGAGCCGCTGACTCGCATCAGGCAAATCGATCGGCGTGAGCAAAAGCATCAGCGGCTTCGGCTCAAGATCAAGCCAGCTTTGCGCAACTGCCCACGATTTTCCGCACCCTTCCTCGCCAAGCACAATAGCAACCGTCTTGTCGGGACTAGCAGTGATATACGATTGTATTTGATCGATGAGCGCCCTGCGTTGCCGAATCGTGATGTTGTTTCCGTCTCCTGGCGCCAGCGGCTGTCGGAATCGCTGCTTCGCCTTGATCCTATTGGAGAAGGCATCACTTAGCAGGGTGGTGTTCGCCTTCCGCGCCAAAGCAAGCCCTACTGAGGCAGCATCACACTCAACCTCTATCCGATCTGCATGAGAAGAGAAATCTGCACAACGGCGAATGGCTTTGAGGGCTTTCTCGGCATCCTGTAGCTTCGGTTTATCAGAAATGTGGCACCGCAGGAAGTCTCGAACACGTGTTCCCCCCATCGCCAAAGCGGCCGCGAGAGGAGGCAGACCCGCCCCTGACCAATCCAGGATTAACACAGGAAGCCCCATGGTGGCTCCTAGTTCTCGCGTGTCGTCAGATAGGCGAACCCCAAGATCGGCAGTCGCGCCAAGGATCCAAAGATCTATGTCAACGCGCTTCGTTGCAGTCTCAGCGACCTTCGTGATGACAACATTCCTATTTGGCCGACACTTGTACCGCTTACCCTCAAAACAAATCCCATCTGTCTCATAGGCCGCCTTGCCGTCGATCCCAAACTGTGATCCACTTCGAGCGAGCCTGTAGGGCACTCCCGTAATCTCTTGAAGCGCCTCTCCAATGAGCCCCTCGAAGCCCTTCTCCCCCGTAGCTGGAAGAGACAGCAAGGCAGACTTGAGATGTTTGACATGCTGACACAGATCCTGTTTCATCTTCCAACCATACTTGCTAGCAGCGTCTTGTCGTTGCTTCCTTGTGACGCCGGCTGGGGGCAGTAACCTAAGCATATCTGCCTTCTTATGCGTCCACTGTGTAAGCGCGTGTAATTCTTCCTAATTGCCCGCGTCGGTCTCTTCACTTCAATCGATACCCACTTTACCATCCCATTTCATCCCTCAACTTGTCTTTGGTAGTGACGCAAGACAGC
>JAGHCW010000049.1 GCA_021160245.1 bacterium
AGCGGGCCGTCCGTCAGATAGAAGTTGTGCCAGATTGAGCCATCGAAAATGCAAAGCCCCTTCTGACACGTGCCGGCCCAGAGTGCGTTGTTCGTATCGAACGCGAGGCAGAATACATTGGCGGCGATGCCATCGTCGCTGGTATATGTTGTCCAGGCTCCTCCTTGAAGCCGACAGACCGGGCCCAGACCTAACATGTTTAAAGGGCGGGTTCCGAACCAGACCACGTCATCTCCCTCGAACGCCATGCAATCCACCTCGGGCTCCGCCAAGCCGTCGTCGGTTGTGAAGTTTACGAATGTCTCGCCGTCGAATCTGCTTGCTCCGGCCTTGGTCCCAAACCAAATTCGGCCCTGCGGGTCCTCGTTGACGCAATGGACGTTATCGCTGGGAAGGCCATCTGATGACGTGTACGTTCGCCAACTATCGCCCTCGAAAACGGAGACGCCCTTTCGAGTCGGGAGCCAAACCCGGTCTTGGCTGTCCACGAATATCTCGGAGCCGTATTTGTAGGCCAGCCCGTCGTCAACGGTGTAGTTAATCCAGCTGTCGCCTGTGAAGCACGAGACTCCGCCGAAGACGGAGCACCACATCCGCCCGATTGAATCGAACGCAATCCCGGAGACCCAATTGTCCAAGAGGCCGTTCTCCGTCGTGAACGTCTTGAACTTGCCGTCTTTGTAGCGGATGACTCCCACGCCTGTTCGCCTGCTCATGGGATGGCCTGAGCCAAGCCACAGCGAGCCATCCGGGCCCTCCTCAATGTCTTGAATTGAGGAGTAGGGAAGACCATCTGCCGTTGTGAGCTTTCGGTAATACCCAGTGCTTAGATTCGCCTCGATGAACCCCTTCGTAGTCGCCGCATAGACGCTGCCGTCATCCCGAATAAGAAGGTCTCGTATCTCGTTGGAGTTCGAATACGTCTCCCACGCGCCTCGTCTAAGCACGTTGAACGGGACCGAATCGATGAAATCGAAATCGAGCGTTCCCGCGTTGGCCAATCCGGCGTAGATTTCGTATTTCCACATCTCCTCAATCGGCGGAGATGCGCTGGGCAGGGCGATCTGCAGGAAATCGACCGGACCGATCCGCTGCCCTCCGGACAACACGACGCCAGAGACCGCCGGCTCTATACTCCCCGACCAGCCGGGGTAGCACAGCAACTCTCCCGACGGACACTTGAGCGCGAGATAGAAATCCACCTCAGCCTCCATCGGCGTCATATTCACAACTGTTACGGACACCGTGAGCATATCGCCAGTCAAATAACTCGTGGCATCAGTATCCACGTCAACCGACGTCCCAAAGCCAAACACCTGCGCTGCCAAGGCGACAAAAGCCGCCATTGTTGTTGAGAAAAACACAGCTCGCATCTTCCTGCCCCCTTGTAATGGTTGTTGCCCTGGTCTTGCCAGGATTCCACTTACTTCGACGAATAACCTCCCATTAACGCCGGGCCCCCTCACGAGTCCGGAAGACACCCCTCGGATGAGCGTTGCCAAAGCAAATCATACGCGAAGGAGAGCAGACCCGTCAAGCAAGTTGTGGGAGGAGTTTTCGTATTCATCTCGTGGAGTTGCTGAAGGGCTTGGATTGTTGCGTTGAAGTCGATTTTATCGTGAAAGTGTCATCGTAGAAGTGGACTTTTTTGATCCCATAGCGCGATTGGATGTCCTTGATCTGGGCGATGGCCCTCTCCGCGCTCAATCCCTTGAATGTGTATCCTAGAGACTGACTGCAGTAAGCGCAGCGATATGGGCATCCGCGTGATGTATTCTGCGCCATGAAGTATTTAGTCGTGCCATAGGGCAGGTTTATTCGATACTTCAAGACCGGGAAGAGGTCCCATGCTGGCATTGGGAGTGTATCCAGGTCTGCTATTCGAGGCCTGGGTTGGTTCTCAACCACCTTATCACCATCTCTATAGCAGAGCCCGAGAATCTCGCTTGGTTCCTTTCCATCGAGGATATCGAGAAGCGTGAGCTCTCCCTCTCCCAAAACAGCCAGATCAGCATCTGGGGGTGTCCTCGAGCGACTTAGCCCCGACGGCGGTGATATGAGCGCCGCCCATGACGATTGTACATCCAGCCAGAGTCTCGCGAATCGTCTTGATGATGTTCTGTACCATGAGATACGGGTAGGTTAGAACGCTTACCCCGACGACCTCCGGTTGGTTATCGCGGAGGAACTGCGCCAGCCCGTCTGGCTCGACTTCGATGCCCTTGACATAAACATCGTGACCGTGGTCTCGAGCGAATGCCGCTATTGAAGCTAGCCCAAGGGTATCGCCGTGTTAGTTCCTGTCTTACCGGGATTGATCAGGGCGAGTCTCATCCTTCTTTGCTCCTAAGTTTGGATTGTCTGGCGGACATAAAGGGCCCCGGCCGAGTCGCTCTCGGAGCTGCTCCGCGAACTTAAGCGCCTCGTCAAGCTCAATGGACTTTCTCCTTCTGTAGTTGCCAGCGTAGTGCAGGGCGCCCTCAAGCATCGGTATTGCCGACCGAAACATGTGAGAAACCTCCATCCAACACGGGTGCATGCAGCCGGCACAGCTTCGCCTGAGCTTGCCCCAGCGTTCTTGGAACCGAGGCGAATTGAATCGCGAGATGAACCCGGGCGAGAGGAGCGAGTCGTGAGGTTTGAACTCGTGGCATATCGAGTAT
>JAGHCW010000232.1 GCA_021160245.1 bacterium
GGATGCATTTGAGGTCGATCATGGCGTTCGTCTCGGTAGCCATGCGGTTTGAGTCTCAGATTAGCATCCGCTTCGAGGGCGAGGTTGCCGATGGCAAGAGCCCCTGGGCACTTCTTGGGCTCGGGATAGTCCCGGGCAGCAAGATTTGCATCTTGGCTAACGGTAGTGACGAGGAGCGGGCTATTAGAGATCTCAGAATCCTGGCGGAAAACGATTTCCAGCCAAGTGAGTAGCGCCGAGGGATAGATGAAACGGATTGTTGGAATAAAGGCCTCCCCCGGCATTGCCATAGGCCGGGCGTTCATTCTCGATCGTCGAATTCCTCGGGTAGAGAAGAAGAGCATTCCCGAGAAGAGAGTCAAGAGGGAGATTAAGCGTTTTCTCTCCGCCCTGAAACAGTCCCGAAAGCAAGTTGAGACGATCAGAGAGAGTCTTGACTCGGATGGCGTCGAGGAGCTCGCCACTATTTTAGAATCTCACGTCATGCTCCTGAAGGACAAGGCGCTTGAGCGGGACATCATCACGATCATTGAGGAACAGCAAGTCGATGCCCAGTGGGCGGTCTCCGAGCAGATTGGTCGGTTTAAGAAGCTCCTCTCCTCCGTGGGCGACGAGTATTTGGCCGGCAGAACTTCCGACCTCGACGATCTGAGGAATCGCATACTTCTCAACCTCAGGGGTGGAGGCTCCAGCACTCTGGCCGACGTCTCGGACGGAGCTATAGTCATAGCCCATGATCTCACTCCCAGCGAGGCGGCACAAATGGGCAAGACAGGGATAGCGGCCTTCGCAACTGAGCTGGGCAGCAGAACCTCCCATGTGGCAATTATGGCGAGGGCGACGGAGACTCCGGCGGTCGTCGGCGTAGCCTCAGTCCTGCAACATGTGAAGCAGGGTCAGAGGGTCATAATTGACGGTCTAGAGGGAGTAGTCATCATCTCCCCCACACCGAAGCACATTGAGAAATACGAGTCCAAGAGAGATGTATATGAGTACTATGTCACGGAACTCCTGTCCGCGGCAGACTTGCCCGCTGAGACAAGGGACGGCTTCAGAATCGCTGTGGAGGCGAACATAGAATCCCCGGATGATATAGCGTCTGCCGTTCGCCATGGGGCAAGCGGAATTGGCCTTTACAGGACCGAATATATCTTCATGCAGAAAGCACACATCCCGATCGAGGAGGAGCATTTCCTAATCTACAAGTCTGTCGCCGAGCAGATAGCGCCTCGTTCAGCGACAATAAGGACGATAGACTTGGGTGGCGAGAAGCTCGCGGAGGGCATTAGGCTACCGCCACAGTTGAATCCGGCGCTTGGGCTGCGTGCAATCCGGCTCAGTTTTGTGAAGTTGGACATATTCAAACAGCAGATACGAGGTATCCTTCGAGCGAGTGTTTATGGGACTTTGAAGATAATGTTTCCCATGATAAGCGGTATCGAGGAACTGCGAAAGGCCAAGTCGATTGTTGAGGAATGCAGGAGGGAGTTGACAGCAGAGGGTAAACCGATTAGCGAGGAAATGGAGATCGGCATAATGATCGAGGTCCCGTCTGCCACGATGACAGCCGACATCCTCGCTGCTGAATGTGATTTCTTCAGCATCGGCACAAATGATCTCATTCAATATAGTGTGGCAATCGACAGGGCCAATGAAGCCGTGGCTTACTTGTACAATCCGTTGCACCCGGGTATTCTGCGCGCGATAAGCAGGATCGTTGACGCGGCTCATAGCCACAGAATTGGTGTCGGAGTCTGCGGCGAGATGGCTGGTGAGCCCGTCTATGCTCTGATGCTCCTTGGGCTAGGCGTTGACGAGCTCAGTATGAATCCGCTTGCGATTCCGGCGGTCAAGAAAATCGTCCGCAACTCTCAGCTATCCGAGGCGCTCGAGATCGCCCGCAAGGCCTTGGATTTCACAACAGTCCAGCAGATAGAGGCCTATATACACCGGGTGATGTCAAAGCGCTATCCCCAGGAGATAGCCTCGTTGTCGCTCTGATCGCCCATCGAGACCAAAGATAGACCATCCGCCAATATGATTAAACTAGCCATGAATCCGCCTGGTTTCTGTGTGAGTTTCCGGGATGTTTTGTCTCTTGACTCTACAGTGATAGTTGAGCTATTCTGCTCTATTCATAGATTGTTGAGAATATAGCTGGCGTAGCTCAGCTGGTAGAGCAGGTGATTTGTAATCACCAGGTCGTGGGTTCGAGTCCCTTCGCCAGCTTGAATAAAGCGATGTTTCAAACTTGAGGGGAGATACCCAAGTGGTCAAAGGGGGCAGGCTGTAAACCTGTTGGCGTAGCCTTCGGAGGTTCGAACCCTCCTCTCCCCACTTGAGACAAGTGCCGCTCTCAGAGTCACAAGGGGCTCGGCGGCTTGGAACGCGATGCGAAACCGAAAAAGGAGGTACGCAATGCATCGAAATCTCTTACTGTCAATCCTGCTGGTGTTTGTGGTTTTTGCCAGCTCAAACGTGTGGGCGACGATGCCCAGTGTCGGCGACACCGCCGCGAATGTTCGCTATCAGGATATAGATACCGGGGAGGACCTTTGGCTCTATGATGAGTACGAGGGGTCGATAGTCGTCCTTGAGATGTTCGCAACCTGGTGAGGCTACTGCAGACCTACGCTGGTAGCGTATCAAGAATACATTTGGGATCACTTCAGACCTGACCAGCCCGTTTATGTCATCGGCATGGCCGTCGACTCTAGAGAGTCTGCGGAGGATGTTCAACACTATAGAGACCAGTATGGTTTTCACGTTGATTTTGGTTGGGATGAGTACAATGATGTCTATAATAATTACATGGGCTCGGGCTACCCGACCTCGGTAGCGATAGACTGTCAGGATCCGCCGAAAGTCATCTGGACGAGAAGTGGGCTATGCGACGATAACAATGGCTGTGTGCAGGAACTACAGGCCCTGTGTGAGTCGGAAGTTCTGAAATGCGGCCAGCCGCCAGAGCTTTCCAACGCTAGTTTTGATCCAGCAGTGGGGAAGTCCAACTCTACCGACTTCTCATTCTATGTGGATTATTATGATGCAGATGAGGACCCGCCGGATTCCATCAACGTTTATGTGAATGGGAATCCCCATGCTATGTCACTTGATTCGGGAGCCCCGGAGGACGGAACATACTTCTGGACCGGCGAGATTGCAGAGGACGGGACGGCGACTTATTACTTTGATTGTGATGACGGCGGGAATGGAACAGATCGCTTGCCGGATTCCGGGACGCTTAATGGTCCCTATGTTTACGACGATTGGGACCCGCCGGAATCGAGCTGCACGGCGCCCGCCCGTTCACGCGACAGCGTGATAACGATCGATTACGTCTCCACGGATACTTATTCCGGGGTGTTCCAGGTTGATCTCTATATCCAATATGAGGGTAGCGGCTATACGCTATTGGACAGCTCGAACAATCCCAACGGGACGTTCACCGCGGCGCTCACCGCAGGCAACGGGACCTACGACTTTTATACAAGGGCCACGGATGTCGTGGGCAATGTAGAAGATGCTCCGGGTGTCCCCGATTCATCTTGCCTGTTTGACAACGTGCCGCCGGTATCTAGCGCCGATGGCGGGATTGCCCCCTATTGGACGGGCTTGCCGATTACGGTCGATTTCACAGCGAACGACGCTCTTTCCGGAGTTGCCTCGACGAGCTTGTGGTATCGGTTCAGCAATGGCATTTGGATTGACAGCGGTCTTTCGAGTTCCCAGGCAGCTGGGACGTTCGATTTCAACGCGCCTTCTGGTCAGGGCGTCTATGACTTCTACACAATTGCCATTGACTTAAACGGCAATGTGGAGAATGCCCCGGGCGCCCCGCAGGCTACGGCTCATTATGACGCAACCAAGCCTGCTGCCAATTGCACGACCGTTGGCGAGACGAATCAGTATTTTATAGAGGTTAATTTCACAGCGACCGATAATGATCAGGTAGCCAGCACGGCCCTCTGGTCTCGCTTTAACGCCGGGACGTGGACCGATTTCGGTTCTCCGAGGGCAGGCGGTTCGGGCACCTTCGACTACCCGCTTGACGATGGTGATGGTCAATACGATTTCTACACAATTTCTGAGGATATGGCCGGCAATTCGGAGGACGTACCCGCTGAGCCCGAGGCTTCCGTTATTGCGGACTTCACGATGCCGAACTCCAGCTGCACGGCCGGCGCCTTGGTGAATTCACTGCCGTTTGACGTTGACTTTGTTGCGGCCGATACAGGGACAGGCGTCGCGTCCACGAAGCTATGGTATCGCTACGAGGGCGAGCCGTGGCAAGATTCCTATCAGACGCTTACCGGTGATGCTGGTGTGTTCTCCCTCGATCCGACGGAAATTACGCCACAGTTTAGGGACGGCATCTATCAGTTGATGACGATCGCAACCGACAATGTCGGCAACAACGAGTCGCCGCCAGTTTCGCCTGACGCGGCCGCGATGTTGGATACAACAGCGCCCGAATCGTCCGTAACCTGTGCGGCGGAGACGACGGGATCACCTCTGCTTTTGAACTATACTGCGGAAGATGCGCTTTCAGGCGTAGCCAGCGTGGCCTTGTGGTACAGGTCAAACGGCGGAGATTGGACTGACACAGGACTTGTTGAGCTGATACCTCCAGGCTTTTCAGCTGGGGTGGAAAATGGCGTCTTCAGCTTTAGTCTAGTTGACGGCAGCGGGCTTTACGAGTTTTACAGCGTGGCGACGGATGTCGCGGGCAATGTCGAGTCGCCAGTCGCGCCGGACGCCTCCAGCATCTATGACATTGCCTCGCCGGTCTCCACATCTCAGACGGAGAGCATCGTTAACACGCCAACGATCAGCATTGAGTATAGTAGCGTGGACGAGCTTACCGCGATCGCAAACGTTCACCTTTTCTACCGCTTCACAGACCTCGATGGCATTCCAGATGACACCTTGCGGGATACCGGCCTGGAACAGGTCGAGGCCGCCGGTACGTTCGTTTGGGCGCCGGATATGGGCCCGGGTCTTTACAACTTCTTCGTCTCTGCGACGGACGTTGCTGGCAATGTGGAGAATACGGACGGTGCTCCAGACGCGGTTTGCCTCTTTGATCCGCGAATGGTCATGTCTGAGGTCACCGGCCCGAGTTATGTGACCGATTCCCAGGTACCCCTAACGTTCGCAACTCAGCTGGGCGCTGATGGCTATGATCATGTAACACTCTTTTATCGCTATGGTGTGACCTTAGAGGATGCTGAGGTGGCAGCCTGGATTGAGACCGCGATTGTTGCGATGGAACCGTTTGGGATTCTGCAATTTGAGTGCCTCGATGGTGATGGCTATTACCAATTCTACACGACGGCAGAGAGCGAGGGTGGACTGATTGAACCCGCGCCGGATACGCCGGATTGCACGACAATAGCAGACAGCGTCGCTCCAGATACTCTGGTTGAGGCGCCTCAGCTGTCGCCTACGTCGCAATTTGAGCTTACATACAGCGGAGCGGAGCTCTTTGGGCTCGCGTCGCTTGATATTTTCTATTGCTATGATGGCGACTGCTACCTCTTCACGACGCTTCATGATTTGAATGGGACGGTCATCTTTGATGCACAAGGCGTCGAGGGCGAGTACGAGTTCTATTCGATTGGAACCGACTCTGCCGGCAACGTAGAAGGCGTGCCGCTAACAGGCCAAGACTGCGTGGTGACAGTTGATCTCGCCCCGCCGGTCTCGGAGGCGATGGCTCCGCTCTTCGGAACGGGCTTCCCTATAGTCGTGGATTACATCGCTAGCGACACTGTTACGACAGTAACCAACGTTACTCTCTTGGTGAAGTACGAGTCCGGCGATTGGACGGATACAGGACTCTCGTCAGTGGGGGGTGCTGGCACGTTCAACTACACACCGGACGAGCTGCTTGAGGGAACATACAGCTTCTGCACAATTGGCACGGACGATGCCGGTCATACGGAGTTTATGCCCGCCATGGCAGATGCGCAGGCAACAATCGACTGGACAGCGCCTCAGACGAGTTGTTCGACTCCTGAGTACTCCAACGCGGCGCTTGTGCAGCTTTCCTACACGGCGAGCGACGCTCTAGCGGGGATGGAGGCGGTAACTTTCTGGACAAGCATTGACGGTGGAGCTTGGTTGGATACGGGTCTAATCGGGTCCGCTAACGGTGGTGTTGTCGAAGTAGATCTCTCGCCATGGGGTGAGGGGACTTTCGGTTTCTGCACACTCGGTGTTGACAAGGCTGGCAATCATGAGGAATTGCCGGTTTCTCCGGTCTCGACCACAGTTTATGACGCGACTGTTCCAACTTCCGTGGCGGAGATTCCGACGGAGGGTATCTGCAGTAATACCGCTCCTGTGTTGGTTCCATACATGGCGTATGACGCGCTTAGCGGCATATCGAGCGTCTCCCTCTGGACTAGCTTCAATGGTGGGGCCTGGGTGGACTCCGGGCTCGAGGAGACGCCCTCTGTTCTCGCCGCTGGTACCTTCTCGTTCACACCGGCTCACGGTGATGGCGAGTATAAGTTCGCAACTCTAGCTATTGATGTAGCTGGCAATGTCGAGGCGCTTCCCGTCATCGCTGACGGTGGGTCTCTGGTTTTTGATGAGACCGCGCCTTCTTCGTCAGTCTCGTTTGAAACGACTTACGCCAAGGAGTTCCCGATTACGCTCGATTATGTGGCGTCCGATTTGACGTCAGGAATCGCGAACGTAGCACTTTGGGTTTCGCTTGATGGCGGGCCTTTTGTGAATACCGGCGTCTCAGCAGCAGGCACGGCTGGTGTCCTACAGTATACGCCAGCTGTCCTCTCAGACGGCGAGTATAGATTCTATTCGATCGCGGTTGATCTCTCTGGCAACGCTGAGGTTGCGCCGGTTCAAGCAGACGTAACGACAATAGTCGATGTCGGGGCTCCGGTTTCTGCCGCAAGTTGCGAGGTTGTGTTCACAAATCAGTTCCCGATTGTGGTTTCTTTCACAGCGAGTGATGCTGCTTCAGGTTTGGCCGATGTCAAATTGTGGGTGAACTTGAATGGTGGGGAGTTTGCTGACACTGGGCTTTCCTCGTTCGATTTGGCAGGGACATTCACCTACTTGCCAGACGCGTTGCTTGACGGCACATACGGGTTCTATACGCAGTCCAGAGACCATGCGGGCAACACTGAGGCGGCGCCAGTTGTTCCTGATGTGTCGGTCATGATTGACAGGACCAAGCCGCTTTCGTCCTGCAATGTTGAGCCTACGCTGATGGGCGCATTCCCCGTTTCGATTAATTACACCAGTTCGGACGGTGGTAGTGGAGTTGAGCAGGTGAAGCTGTTCTTCAGGGTCGATAGCGGGCCGTGGAATGAGGCTGTAACGTTCAATGACGCGACCGGTATTTACGACTTTGCTCCGGCGGCGCCTGTGGATGGCTATTTTGAGTTCTACACTAAGGCCTATGACATGGCGACCAATGTAGAGAATACTGTCGGAACGGACGATGCGGTGCGTGTGGACACGACAGCTCCGATGTCGCGAGCACTTGCCCCAGCTAAAGTGAACGAGCCCTTGATCTTGGTTTCCTTCACAGCTCGTGATGATGGCTCTGGAGTCTCGGGAACCTCGCTTTGGTATAGGCACAATGGAGGCATTTGGCTCGATTCTGCGCTCGAGAGCGCCGGGACGGTCGGTCAATTTGAGTTTGAGGCCACAGAGGGTGAGGGCTCTTACGAGTTCTATACTCTCTGCACCGACAATATCGGCAACCTTGAAACAGTGCCGGAAGAGCCAGACGGAACTACGGTGTACGTAATTCCAGCGCCGGAGATTTACGTGAGCATCACTGAGCTCGCTTTCGGTGATGTCGAGATTGGTCAGACCGCATTGCGGCGGTTCTCGATAACAAACAACGGCGACGCGGTTCTTTCCATCTCGGACGTATCGGTGAGTGATGCGGCTTTCTCGTTCGATCTAGGGCTTGAACTTCCTGTTTCGCTTGCTGCGAGTAATTCTCTTCTAACGGATGTCCGATTTGAGCCGAGCACGGAGGGTGAATACACGGCGGAGCTTCAGATAACGTCCGACGATCCGAATACGCCTACTTATGTTATAGACCTTTCGGGCACGGGTGTTGAGCCGCCGGATCAGCTTATACTCGATGTATTTGCGAACGGGGATGTCTTCGCGTTTGATGACGACCTTGATGTCAGTATAAGCGTGCAGAACATCGGCGATCCTGTGACGGCGGATGTTTATCTTGTTCTGACTTATGATATGGACGGTCCGGATAAGATGACTTGGTCTGCGTCTTTCACAGAGATTTGGGTAGATGGTCTTGAGCCTGTTGCGAGTGATTATGTGATCGGAGACGGTTATGATGTCAATAATTTCACGTGGTGGTCATCGACTCTACCCTCGAGCTTCCCACAGGTTTCGATGACAGGAACCTATACGCTTGAACTATTCGCCGTGGAGCCTGGCACGATGGTGCATCTGTGCGATGCGGCGATAGATGAATTTGAGGTTATCGGTGAGCCGTATGTGGACATCTTGACGGATAAGGCAACTTACGAGTTGGCCGGCGACACATTGAGCATTACGCTTGATGTTCAGATGCCGGACTTCCCTGTTACTGGAGATTTCTACGTGGTTCTTAAGGATCCGGATGGCAACGAGTGGTCACCTAGTAGTTTTGGTGAGGGGGTCGTGTGGTCGCCTAATGCCGCGCCAATGTTCCCATCGATTACCGTTCCGGCAGGGTTCGAGTTCGCCAATGTGTCGTTTATTGTGGAATTGCCTTCTGCGGCCCCATTTGACGTGGCCGGTGATTTCACTCTCACTACGATGCTCGTAAGAGGGGGGACTTTTGAGCCCTTCTCCGACAGAGGCACAGCCACCTTCACATTGGAGTAGTAAAACAACTAATATCTCGGTGAACGAAGCCGGGCGCCTCGCGCAGGCGCCCGGCTGCCTACTGCAATTGAGCGATCAGAGGGGGTAAGATGAAGAGTCTCTTTTTGTTGTCGGCGTTGATCTTATTTATGGCTACCTCATTGCTGTACGCCGACTTTGAGATGGATACTAGCCTCGCGGATTCGGACGCTTCGTTTATAGGCGAGGCCGAAAAGAATATGGCAGGCGGTTGTGTCTCAAACGTTGGCGATGTTAACGGCGACGGCTACGATGACTTCGCCGTCGTATCATTGCCCAAGAGCACCTACGCTGGTCAAACGTATCTGTTCTTTGGCAAGGCTTCAGGCTGGGCGATGGACACAAGCCTTGCCGATGCCGATGCGTCGTTCATAGGTGAGGCCGGAGGCGATTACTCAGGCGACTCTGTCTCCGCGCTGGGCGACGTCAACGGGGACGGCTACGACGACTTGCTCATCGGTGCGCCCAACAACGACGAAGCCGGCAAATGCGCCGGTCAGGCGTATTTGATCTTCGGGAAGGTTTCTGGCTGGGCGATGGACACTAGTCTTGCAGATTCCGATGCCTCGTTCATAGGCGAGACTGAAGAATACCGCGCGGGTGCATCAGTCTCTGGCGCTGGTGATGTGAACGGGGACGATTTCGACGACTTCATTATAGGCGCGCCCAACAACGCCGTAGGCCAAACCGGCTACGGGCCCGGTCAAGCCTATCTCATTTTCGGCAAGGCTTCTGGCTGGGCGATGGATACTAGCCTCTCTGATTCCGATGCCTCGTTCTTAGGCGAGGTAACGGATGATGCGGCTGGATCTTCGGTCTCAGGCGCCGGCGACGTGAACGGCGACGGCTTCGACGACTTCATTATCGCCGCGCCCGGCAACAATGAAGCCGGCGATTGCGCTGGCGAAACGTATCTGGTTCTCGGTAAGGCATCCGGCTGGGCGATGCGCGCCAGTCTGGCCGATTCCGACGCATCGTTTTGGGGCGAGGCAGAGTGGGATTCGGCGGGAGAATCGGTCTCAGGCGCTGGCGACGTAAACGGCGATGGCCTCGACGACTTCCTCATTGCGACGCCCTACAACGGCGAACCCGGCAGCGTCTGGGCAGGTCAAACATATCTGATTTTCGGCAATGCTTCAGGCTGGACGATGGATATGAGCCTGGCTGACTCCGACGTATCGTTCACTGGGGAGGTGCAGGGCGATTTCGCAGGCTACTCTGTGTCTGGCGCTGGCGACGTGAACGGCGACGGCTACGACGACATTGTCATCGGGGCCTGGGACAACAACGAAGGCGCCCCATTAGCTGGTCAGGCGTATCTGATCTTCGGCAAGGCATCAGGCTGGGCGACGGGAACCAGTCTTGCAGATTCCGATGCATCGTTTTGGGGCGAAGTAGCGGAAGATAGGGCAGGCATATCTGTGTCTGGCGCCGGTGATGTGAACGGCGACGGTAACGACGAGCTCATCATCAGTGCGCATACGAACTCCGAAGGCGGTCATCAGGCTGGTCAAGCATATCTGATCTTTGGTGAGGAGCCTGGGCTGCCTCTCGGGATTACAGTGGGTGTTTCGAGCAATTCCGACAACTGCGAATTCGGCGATGTTCTGGAGATTGACGTTTCTGTGAAAAACACCAGCATGTCAGCATTCGTCGATATATTAGCGGTTCTGACATTCGATCTGGGCGGACCTGAAGAGAGGCATTGGTCGGCTTCCGCGACGGGCGAATGGTCTGACGGGCTCTCCTATTACGATTGCGGCGTGTTGCTCGAGACGGGGCATGACGAGACGACGCAAGTCCTGTCAGCGACTCTGCCGTGTGAGTCGCCGATGATAGCCAAGTCCGGCGATTACACGCTCAGGATGGTTGCTTGCCAGCAGGGGACTCTTGACTTCGTGTCCAATCTTGCGACATCTACGTTCGTGCTGAATGGCGAGCCGTTCGTGGACATCTTCACGGACAAGGAGACATACCAGATGACGGGCGATACGCTGAATATCTCGCTTGACGTTCAGATGCCGAACTTCTCCGTGACGGGCGATTTCTACGTGGTTATTCTAGACCCGGATGGGAATTATTGGTCGCCAAGCGGCTTCGGCGGTGCGGAGGTCGTGTGGTCGCAAAACGTTATGCCGATGTTCGCATCTATTACCGTCCCGGCCGGGTACGAGTTCGCCAATGTGTCGTTTGTTGTGGAGTTGCCTTTTGGCGGCCCATTTGATGTGGCGGGTGATTTCACGCAGATTGCGCAGCTCGCAAGAGGCGGGACACTTGAGTCTTTTTCCGACAGAGGCGCATCCACCTTCACATTGGAGTAGTAACACGAGTTAAGATCTCGGCAAGTGAAGCTGGACGGCTCATGCGGCTGCCGGCTTGCGCTTGATACATTCTCCCGCAAGCGGACTTCGCGACGTTGATTTTTCTGCTTGACACGCGGTTGAAATGGAGTAATGTTGTTTGCTCTTATTGATTCTGTGGAGCCTCGGAATTGAAGTCGCGGGCGCATGGAAGGGCATTGCGCGTCGTCTATTTGGCGACAGTCTATCAGAAAGTTATTGTCCTCGGGCGCAGCCAGAGCATAAGTTACTTGACTTGCTGAAAAAGGAGTCTATGTTTTGGCATTGCTTCGGCAATTCGACTCAGGTGGCGGGTTGGAGGTTTATCAGGGACATGAGCAGGATGATGCGGAAGAGTCTGCTTTTGTTGCTGTAGTGCTTGGTGGGCCGCGATATTGTGATGTATAGAGAGCGATGATGCGGTATGGGCGGGAGTAGCTCAGTTGGCTAGAGCATCAGCCTTCCAAGCTGAGGGTCGCGGGTTCGAATCCCGTTTCCCGCTTTTTTTGTTGGGATGTTCGCCCACGTAGCTCAGCAGGTTGAGCACTTCCTTGGTAAGGAAGAGGACACCGGTTCGAACCCGGTCGTGGGCTTTCAAAAGATTAACCGAATAGATTGGTAGAGGGACGGATGGGTCTGATCTGGCTTTCGCCCTCTTAAGAGGATGCTAGGAGGATAGCGGATGGCAAAGGCGAAATATGAACGGACGAAGCCTCATGTGAACATTGGCACGATTGGTCACATAGATCATGGGAAGACGACACTCACGGCAGCCATAACACGTTGTTTAGCGAAGAAGGGCCTCGCAGACTTCACTCCGTTCGATAGAATTGACAAGGCGCCCGAGGAGCGGGATCGAGGTATCACGATCGCGATTGCTCACGTTGAATATGAGACGGAGAATCGGCATTACGCTCACGTGGATTGCCCAGGACATGTGGATTATATCAAGAACATGATTACGGGCGCAGCTCAGATGGATGGTGCTGTCCTAGTTGTGGCCGCGGACGATGGTCCGAAGCTGCAGACGCGAGAGCACATACTTCTCGCAAAGCAGGTTGGGGTTCCCTCTATCGTGGTTTATCTTAATAAGGCGGACTTGGTCGATGACAAGGATCTGATTGAGATTATTGACATGGAGGTTCGCGAGCTGCTGGACAAGTATGATTTCCCGGGTGATGAGGTTCCCATTATTGTGGGTTCTGCAAGAAAGGCTCTCGAAAGCGATTGTGAGGAGAGTGGCGAGTCGATTATGGAGCTCGTCAAGGCGATAGACGAGTACATCCCGACTCCGGTAAGGGATATGGAGAAGCCATTTTTGATGTCGGTGGAGGACGTCTTCACGATTCAAGGCCGCGGCACGGTTGCAACGGGTAGGGTCGAAAGAGGCGTTGTTAAGATGGGCGAGGACGTTGAGATAGTTGGTATCACCGAGACTCGTAAGACCGTTTGCACGGGCGTTGAGATGTTCAGAAAGACTCTTGATACGGGCGAGGCGGGCGACAATGTTGGTGTGCTTTTACGAGGCGTGAAGCGCAAGGACGTTCAGCGTGGCCAGGTGATCGCGAAGCCTGGGACGATAACACCGCACACTCATTTTAAGGCTAAGGTGTATATATTGTCGGAGAAAGAGGGTGGGCGTCACAAGCCTTTCTTCACCGGATACCGGCCGCAGTTCTATTTTAGGACGACGGATGTAACAGGAGTAATTGGCCTTGCGGATGACGTCAACATGGTTATGCCGGGTGATAGCGTCGATATGACTGTCAAGCTGATACACCCAATAGCCATGGAGGTTGAGCAGCGCTTTGCGATTCGCGAAGGAGGCAGGACAGTTGGTGCCGGAGCGATTACGGAAATAATCGAGTAAAAAGGTTAGTTCGGGGAGCGATTGGTGGCCAAAAAGGCGAAAAGGCAACGGGAAATCGTTACATTGGCTTGTGCGGACTGTCGTCAGCGTAACTACACGACGACTAGAAATAAGCGTAAGCATCAAGAGAAGTATGAGTTGAGCAAGTACTGCAGGTTTTGCAGGAAGCACACCTCGCACAAAGAGATACGGTGATTGTTATAGGATAGGCTCCATTTTGAGGCCAGTAGCTCTAATGGTAGAGCGCCGGATTCCAAATCCGGATGTTGGGGGTTCGAGTCCCTCCTGGCCTGCAACTTAGGAATCAGGAAGGGCTTGGTCGAGCTTCATGGGTAGGTTAATAGTATTTTTGCGGAACGTTAATCTCGAGCTAAAGCGGGTAACATGGCCCACGAAGGATGAGATATCATCGGCGACCGTTGTTGTCATAATCGCCACTTTGGTAGTTTCGGCATATCTAGGGGTGTTGGACCTTCTGTATTCTAAGATACTGCATTTCGTGTTGAAGTAATCAGGAGATTCAATGTTCCAGATTGACGAGCCGCTCGAGTATCAGGGCGATGAGGTGGATGAGGCGGGGCCGGATGTGTCAGATGATGTTTCGCCTGAGTCTGATGCCTCAGCTGAGCCAACGGCGCTAGATGGGTCGGCCGAGGATGTGGAGGAGGAGGACGGCTTCGGATGGTATGCGGTTCAGACTTATTCGGGGTATGAGAAATCAGTTCGAAAGACGCTGAATTATTTGCGCGAGAAGCGGGCAATAATGATAGAGGGCGTCAAAGAGATTTATCTGCCGACGGAGATCGTCAGGACACGACGGAAAGACGGTCGAGAGATGAAGCGGGAGTGTCCGCTCTTTCCCGGCTATGTTTTCATTCGGATGCGACCAAATCCGGAGTTAGTTACGCAGCTGACCGAGGCGCCGAAGGTGATAGGTTTCATTCGGACGGGGAACGAGTTGCAGAGGTTCACGAATGAGGAGATGAGGGCAATTGAGGAGAGCAAGGAGGAGCGGAGTCGTCCAGGTTCTTCTGATATGCCATATAGCATTGGTAGCCGAGTGAAGATAGTCGAGGGTTTGTTTGCTCCATTTTCAGGGGCGGTGGAGGATGTATCTCCGGAGAAGAAGCGTCTCAAGGTTACAGTTGGGATATTTGGTCGGCCGATTCCTGTTGAGCTCTCGTTCGACCAGGTTGAGCTGGCAAGTGACGAGGATGAGTAGGGCCGGATTTTAGGAGGCTTTAGTTTATGGCCAAAGAAGTTATTACTAGGCTGAAATTGCAGGTTGAGGGTGGCAAAGCGACGCCATCGCCGCCGGTTGGCACGGCGCTTGGTCAGTATAGAGTAGCGCCGATGGAGTTCTGCAAGCAGTTCAATGATCGAACCAAGAGTATGACTGGGTTGTTGATTCCAGTGATCATAACTATATACAGCGACAGGTCATTTTCGTTCATCACTAAGCAGCCGCCAGCTTCATTTCTTTTGAAGAGGGTAGCGGGCTTGGCGAAGGGTTCAGGCGAGCCGAACAAGACAAAGGTTGGCAAGATAACTCATGCTCAGTTGAAAGAGGTTGCTGAGTCGAAGATGGCTGATCTGAATGCAGTAGATATAGATGGAGCGATGAAGATAATCGCGGGGACAGCGATGAGCATGGGGCTCGAAATAGAGGATTAATGGATTGTTCCTTCGAGTATCGCATATTTGGAAGGTAGGATAATGGCGAAGCGAGGAAAGAAGTATCTGGAGGCCGCGTCGAAGGTTGACCGCCAGAAGCAGTATCCGCTTGAGGATGCGATTGGGATGGCTTGTGAGCTATCGTTCGCGAAGTTCGACGAGACATTGGAGGTCTCGGCCAAGCTCGGAGTGGATCCTAGGCATGCCGATCAGATGGTTCGCGGGACTGTGAATCTTCCGAATGGTACTGGCCGGAAAATTCGGGTGCTGGTCTTCGCGAAGGGAGAGAAGGAGAAGGAGGCGGAGGTCGCAGGAGCTGATTATGTAGGTGGCGACGATTATGTGAAGAAGATACAGTCGGGTTGGCTTGAGTTTGAGTCTGTAGTTGCCACCCCTGACATGATGGCGAGCGTTGGCAAGCTTGGTCGGGTACTCGGGCCGAGGGGTCTGATGCCTTCACCCAAGACAGGGACGGTTACGTTTGACGTTGCGAAGGCTGTTCAGGAGTTGAAGGCAGGTAAGATCGAGTTCAAGGTTGATAGGACGTCGAATATTCACGCGCCGATTGGCAAGCGTGATTTTGGGAAAGACCGATTGATAGAGAACGCGAAGGCGTTTTTGGAAAATCTGCTTCGCGCGAGACCGGCTGCGAGCAAGGGCAGATACATCAGGAGCATGACTGTATCATCCACGATGGGGCCGGGTATCAGAGTGGATTCAGTGCAGACAGTAGCATCGTTGAAGGGCTGAGCAGGACATGGGTCAAGGACTTCAGTTTAAGCGGAAAGTGGTGAAGGGCTTGTCTGAGCGGCTTTCATCCGCTCGGTCGGTCGTTATGGTTGATTTTTCAGGGGTATCGGTTGAGGAGATAACTGAACTTCGGAGCAAGGCGAGAGACAAGGACGTTGGGTACTTTGTTTCTAAGAACAATCTTATTAAACGAGCGCTAGAGGGCACGCCATTTGCATGCCTTGAGTCGGATCTTGTGGGGCCCACTGCGTTCGGCGTTGGATATGATGATTCGTTGGCGGTCGTTAAGTTAATCTCGGAATGCGCCAAGGAAATAGGGAATCTGAGGATAAAGGCCGGGTATGTTGATGGTTCTTACGCGACAGCGGCGGAGATAGAGCAGATAGCCAAGCTGCCTGGGAGAGAAGAGTTGATTGCCATGCTATTGGGCGTTCTGCAGATGCCCATGGCTAGGCTTGTTTCAACATTGAATGGGCCTATCACGAAGTTTGTGAGAACGCTAAGCGCGATCGTGGACAGCAGGGAGGAAGAGCAATCAGAGGTCTCGGACGAAGGCGGCAATTCGTAGTCGAGGCAGTATTCTCCCCTATTCGCAAAAACAGGAGGTTTAGATGACAGAGTTGAATGTCGAGCAAGTAGTCGAGTTCATTGAGGGGATGTCGGTCAGGGAGTTGGCGGACATGGTTAAGGTTCTCGAGGATCGTTTCGGAGTAACAGCAGCGGCGTTTGCGCCTGCTGGCGTGGGGGCGGCGGTCGGAGCGGGAGCAGCGGAGGTTCCTGAGGAGAAGACCGAGTTCAACGTCGTTCTGAAGTCGTTCGGCGAGAAGAAGATCCATGTGATCAAAGCGGTTCGGAGTCTGATCAGTCTTGGATTGAAGGAGAGCAAGGAGCTCGTAGAGGCTGCGCCGTGCAACGTCAAAGAGGGCGTGAGCAAGGAGGATGCAGCCGAGTTCAAGAAAGTCTTAGAGGAGGCGGGTGGAACGGTCGAGATTGTTTAGTGATGGTCTTGAAGTGCTTGGGAGGTTTTAGATGACGGCCAAAAAGCCCGTTGATATGAGGCGGTCGTTCGAGAAGGTTAGGAGCGCTGTGCAAGTGCCGCCACTTCTCGCCGTTCAGACTGAGGCGTTTGCTGCGTTTCTCCAGCGTGAGGTTCCACCGGACAAGCGTGGGGCATCAGGCGCTCAGGGGGTATTTGAGGACGTATTCCCTATAGAGAACACGAACAGGACGTGTCAGCTTGAGTTTGTGGCGTATGAGGTTGGCGCGGAGTATGTGTGTTCTTGCGGCATGACATCGGACCATTTCATGCGGCGGGAGCCCTGTGAACGATGCGGCCAGCATTTGCGCAGGAGACTTGAGACTCGCTACACAGAGGAGGAATGTCTTCATCGCGAGATGACCTTCGCAGCGCCTATGCGCGTGCGTCTTCGACTGAGTACATTTGATGTGTCAGAGGAGGTTCGGAAACCGAAGGCTGCCACGGAGCGGACGATATTCTTGTGTGAGATGCCTTTGATGACGAAAAGAGGCACATTCATCATAAACGGGACCGAGCGCACGATAGTCAATCAGCTGCACAGGTCGCCGGGTGTGTTTTTCTCGAGGTCTAAGGAGCCGGGGAGGCTTAGCGATTACTCAGCACGTGTGGTGCCTGAGCGTGGTCCTTGGCTGGAGTTTCTCTTCGACGCGAGAGGTGTTCTGCAGGCGCGAGTTGACACGAACAAGCGCAAGCGAAGGATACCAGCTTCATCCGTTCTGAGGGCATTGGGCTTGAGAACGAAGGAGGAGATTGTCCAGCGGTTCATCGGCGTAGAGGAAGTGGAGCAGGCGCCTGATGGGACTTTCCGACGTAAGCTGGATCGGAAGATACATCTCGGTTATCGGCCTGAAGAGAACATAGAGGACCCCCAGACAGGGGCGCTGCTTGTGAAGAAGCATCATAAGATATCACGAGCTGCTCTTGCCCGATTGGAAAAAAGCGGCGTTGAGTATTTGCCAATGAACGAGAAGGAGTTAATTGGCAGAGAGTCGGTTTGGGAGATTCTTGATGATGAAGGCAAGGCGATTGTGCCTCGGGGCAAGGACATCACAGCGGAGGACCTTGAAGCGATCAAGAGCTCTCAGATAGAGAATATCGAGCTCTATCCGTCTCGAGGGGCGGAGTTTGCGAATTTGCTTTTCCGGACTATTCAGACAGAGGAAGTCCCTATCGAGCCAGAGTCCGGCACAGGAGCTGACGTGGGCGGAGAAGGAGGCAGCCCAGCTGCTCCTCAGTCTGCCGCGATCGAGTCGAGTGATGACGAGGCTGCTCGCAAGTTTTTCAACAATTTATTCTTCAATCCGAAGCGCTACGATCTTTCAGAGATTGGCAGGCTTCGCTTCAACTTTAAGTTCAAGAAGAAAACACCGCTTTCGGAGCGTTGTCTTACGGGCGATGATGTTATTGACACAATCGGTTACTTGTTCAAGTTGAAGGCGGGCGAGGGCGAGATTGATGACATAGATCATCTCGGCAACAGGCGCGTGAGGCGCGTTGGCGAGCTTCTGGAGAATCAGTTTCGTTTGGGTCTGACGCGGCTAGAGCGACTGATACGGGAGAAGATCAATTCACAAGATGTGGATGAGCTTACGCCTCAGGAGCTTGTGAACTCCAAGGTTGTGAGCGGAGTTATAAAGGAGTTTTTTGGAGGCAGCCAGCTGTCTCAGTTTTTGGAGCAAACGAATCCACTGGGCGAGTTAACGCACAAGCGTAGGTTGAGCGCTTTGGGTCCTGGTGGTTTGACGCGTGAACGCGCGACCTTTGAGGTTAGGGACGTTCACACGACACATTATGGTCGGATATGTCCGATTGAGACGCCAGAGGGGCCGAATATCGGATTGCTTGCGTCTCTCACTATCTTTGCTCGGATCAACGAGAGGGGTTTCATTGAGACTCCGTATCGTGAGATCGACAAGACGGGCAAAGTGACGGAGACTGTGAAGTATCTCGATGCGCACGAGGAGGATAAGTATCACATTGCGCAGGCGAGTGAGCCGTTGACAGCTGACGGGTATTTGGCGTCAGAGATGATAGGCTCGCGTTTTCGAGGCAATTTTCACAGCGATTCGGCGTCGAAGATCCGTTATTTAGATGCTTCTCCTAGCCAGATCGTGAGCATGGCGGCAGCACTGATCCCGTTTCTGGAGCACGATGACGCAAACAGGGCGCTTATGGGCTCGAATATGCAGCGTCAGGCTGTGCCGTTACTTCGACCGGAGGTCTCCTGTGTTGGGACCGGAATGGAGAAGACTGCTGCGAGGGATTCGGGCGTTGTCCAGATCGCTTCGCGTGGCGGGACGGTCGTATCGGTAACAGGTAATAGGATTGCCATTGAGGCGGATGAGGAGAGTCTCTTCGATGATGATGGCAGCAGGATAGCGGACGGCAGATTCGACATTTACTATTTGAAGAAGTTTCTTAAATCAAATCAGAACACATGCATAAATGAGCGGCCATCAGTTCGAGTTGGGCAGAAGGTGTCGAAAGGGGACCTCATAACGGATGGCTATGCGATTAGCGGAGGCGAGCTCGCGCTTGGGCGGGACATTCTGGTGGCGTTCATGCCGTGGCACGGCTACAATTACGAGGACGCGATCTTAGTTAGCGAACGAGTCGTTCGTGAGGACATCTTCACATCCATTCATGTTGAGGAGTACATGACCGAGGCGCGAGACAACAAGCTTGGTCCGGACGAGATCACGCCAGATATTCCTAATGTGCGGCCGGAGGCGCTTCGGCATCTTGACGGCAACGGCATAGCCAGGATCGGTTCTAAGGTTGCGCCGGGGGACATTTTGGTCGGCAAGGTAACGCCAAAGGCGGAGACCCAGCTTTCACCGGAGGAGAAGCTTTTGAAGGCGCTCTTTGGTGACAAGGCGAGGGATGTCAAGAACGCCTCATTATTTGTTTCGTCTGGTGTCTATGGGACAGTAATAGATGTTCGGGTTTTTGCTCGGAAGTCGGCCGAGGAGCAGTTGAATAAGCACAAGGTGGTTCAGGCTACGCTTGCAAATCTTCAGCGTCGAGAGGACGATGAGAGTCGGATCGTTGCGGCGGGTCGGGATAGGCTGATGCGTGAGGCGCTTCGTGGGACGATTCTCAGCAATGTATATACTGACCCTGAGACGAAGAAGGTCATCTGCAAGAAGGGCGGCAAGATAAGGCGGGATAAGCTGGAGAAGCTCCCCTATGCCGTGCTGCATGAAATAGCGATGAGGGAAGATGGGGAGCTCAGCGAGACTCTCAAGTCAATCATGCAGGCCGCGAGGAGTCAGATAGAGATCATTGAGACGCGCTATCGGGACCAACGGGATCGGATACGCGGCGGAGATGAGTTGCGTCCTGGTGTTATTCAGATGGTAAAGGTCTATCTTGCGATAAGGCACGGTCTGAGTGTTGGTGACAAGATGGCCGGCCGGCATGGTAACAAGGGCGTCGTGTCGAAGATTCTTCCAGTTGAAAGCATGCCCTATCTTGAGGATGGAACCCCGATTGATATCGTTCTCAGCCCACTGGGAGTGCCGTCACGGATGAACGTGGGCCAGCTTCTGGAAACTCATCTTGGCTGGGCTGCAAAGACCCTCGGTGAGAAGACGAGCAAGAAAATCTCTGAAGGCGCCTCGACAGAGGAGCTTCGTGATTGGCTCTTGGAGCTTTACAAGGGCAGCGATCGCGAGAAGGAGATTCGAAACGGTTCGGCGGAGGAGATTGGGGACTTTGCAGAGGGCATTGCCAAGCATGGTTTGCCGGTAGCCTGTCCGGTCTTTTCGAGTGCGACCGAGGATGAGATAAGACACTTGCTTGCTCTTGCGGAATTGCCGGAGACGGGCAAGACATCTTTGTACGATGGCGTAACGGGCGAGATGTTTGACCAAAAAGTTACAGTTGGCTATATATATGTGATGAAGCTCGACCATCTTGTTGACCACAAGATGCACGCCCGAGCAACAGGCCCCTATTCGCTGGTCACACAGCAACCGCTTGGTGGCAAAGCCCAATCTGGGGGGCAGAGACTCGGCGAGATGGAGGTCTGGGCGCTTGAGGGCTATGGCGCCTCTTACGCGCTTCAGGAGTTCCTTACTGTAAAGAGTGATGATGTAGAAGGCAGAAATAAGATATACGAGGCAATTGTTAAGGGACTGGACCTCTCGAGACCTGGGACACCTGAGTCGTTCAACGTGTTGGTTAAAGAGCTTCAAAGTCTCGGACTTGATGTTGAGCTAATGGAGACCCGGAAGCGACCCAGGTTCTCCCGCTCTTTGATTGGTTTTGAGTCGGTAGAGAATAAGATAAAGACCGCAAGGTGACCGGAGGTTGACCCTTGGAGGGAGCAGTAGACCTATTTGACAAGCCTAGAGAGCCAAAGGCATTCGATTCGATCCGCATAGGGTTAGCATCTCCTGAGCGGATCCGCCAGTGGTCTCATGGCGAGGTTAAGAAGCCGGAGACGATCAACTACCGGACATTTAAGCCGGAGAAGGACGGTCTTTTCTGTGCCAAGATATTCGGCCCCGTCAAAGACTGGGAATGCAACTGCGGCAAGTATAAGCGGATGAAGCATCGGGGCATTGTATGCGAGAAGTGCCATGTTGAGGTGATTCGCTCAATCGTGCGGCGTGAGCGGCTGGGGCATATTGAGTTGGCTTGCCCAGTGGCTCATATATGGTTTTTTAAAGCGCCTCCTTCTCGCATTGGTTACCTTCTTGATTTGACTATCAAGGAGTTAGAACGAGTCATTTATTATGAGTCTTACGTCGTAATCGATCCGGGGACCTCGGGTATTGAGAGAGGCAATCTCATCACCGAGGATGAGTTCCGTCGGTTCAAAGGGAACCCCGGGTTTTCCGCCATGATGGGAGCAGAGGCGATTCGCGAGCTCTTGGAGCGTCTCGATTTGGACGAACTTGCGGAGGAACTGCGCAGATCGCTTAGGCCGCGGGTCAAAGTGAAGCACGTGAAGGACAGCGACTTTCAGGTCAATCAGATCGTGGACAAGCTTCATTTCGACGAAGTATCAGAGACGCTGATGGACAAAGGTGCCTCGCCGCCGGAGGGCAAGGTAGTGAGAATAGCTGTTCAGCCCTCTAAGAAGGCGGTCAAGCGGTTGCAGATAGTTGAGGATTTGAGGCATTCGAACACAAATGGCAGACCGGCCAACAAGCCGGAATGGACTATTCTTACAGTGATTCCTGTGCTTCCGCCGGACCTCAGACCGTTGGTTCCACTTGAAGGTGGCCGGTTTGCGACGTCCGACCTAAACGATCTCTATCGGCGAGTGCTAAATAGAAATAACCGGCTCAAGAAACTCCTCTTGCTCAAGGCGCCGGAGGTTATTGTTCGCAACGAGAAGCGGATGCTGCAGGAGTCGGTTGACGCCCTTCTGGACAATAGCCGTCGCTCGAGGCCGGTAGTTGCGCCTCATAATAGACCGGTTCGGTCACTGACAGACATGCTTCGGGGCAAGCAGGGTCGTTTTAGACAGAATCTTTTGGGCAAGCGGGTTGATTATTCTGGTCGTTCAGTAATCGTCATCGGTCCGCATCTTGACATACACCAATGCGGCCTTCCGAAGAGGATGGCGCTGGAGTTATTCAAACCATTCATTTACAACAGGCTCCAGCTTGAGGGGCTGGCGCCCACTATTAAGAGCGCCCGCAAGATGGTTGATTCGGAGCATGCTGATGTGTGGCGCGTTCTGAATGAGATTGTGAAGAATCACACGGTCATGTTAAACAGAGCACCGACACTTCATAGGCTTGGGGTGCAGTCGTTCAAGCCCATACTTATTGAGGGAAAAGCGATAGAGGTTCCCGCGCTTGTATGTGCTGCCTTCAACTCGGATTTTGATGGTGATCAGATGGCGGTGCATGTTCCTTTAACAACGAGGGCCCAGGCGGAATCTCTGGCCTTGATGTTGGCTAGCAACAATATTCTATCTCCGGCCAACGGGAAGCCTGTGGCCGTTCCATCTAAGGACATAGTTCTTGGTTGCTACTATCTGAGCAGGATGCGAAAAAAGCAGCCAGATGATCGCACTTTCAGCAATATTGGTCAGGTGCTGACTGTGTTTGCGCTGGAAGAGCTCGAGCTTCTGGATGCTGTCAGAGTTAGAATGCCTGTTTGGCAGTGCGAGAAGTGTGGTTTTCATATTCAGTCCCGAGAGACACCCCATAAGTGTCCCGAATGTTGGGGGCAGGATTTCAAGCCTTCAACTGCCTGGTTGTGTGAGAAATGTGGCTTTCTGCTTTATCGGAGCAAACCCAGCAAGCGTTGCTCAAGTTGCGGTGGCCGAGGAACCATGAAGCACCGGAATGTCGTTGTGACGAGTCCGGGGCGCGCGCTTTTCAATGACGAGATGCCGAAAGGTTATCCCTATGTGAATGAGGTGTTGAACAAGTCAATTCTCGCAAATCACATTCTGCAGGTATTCACGCTCTATGGCAGGGCACGGGCGGCAAGCGTTCTGAACAACCTCAAGGACCTTGGGTTCAAGTATTCCACATACGCTGGGGCCTCGATATCCATAAGTGACATCACGATTCCCAAGGAGAAGTACGAGATCGTGGATGAGGCGGACGCGAGGCTTGTGGAAGTAATGACGGACTATGCTCGTGGTCGGATTACTGATGGTGAGCGGCACAATAAGACCGTGGATATCTGGACAACCGCCAAGAGCAAGGTGGCCAGGATGGTAACTTCCAGCCTGTTGGCTTCTCGGGCGGAAGGGGCTAGAATAGATCTTGGCGACGCCGAGGGCTTTAATCCGATCTACATGATGCTTGCATCGGGCGCAAGAGGCAGCGAGGAGCAGATACTCCAGCTTGCTGGACTACGTGGCCTGATGAGTAAGACCTCCGGCGAGATCATTGAGACGCCGATCAACGCTAATTTCCGTGAGGGTTTGAGTGTTCTGGAGTATTTCATCTCAACTCACGGTGGGCGCAAGGGTCTTGCAGACACGGCATTGAAGACTTCGAATGCAGGCTATCTAACCAGGATACTGGTTGACGTAGCCCAGGAAGCCGTTGTTACTGAAGATGATTGTGGGACGATTTCCGGGCTGGTGATGACAGCGCTTTACGAGGGCATGACAGAGATCGCGCCATTAAGAGACAGGATACTCGGGCGCGTCGCGTTGGAGGACGTAGTTGCCCCGAATGGGCGGGTGATCGTCGAGGCCAACGAAGAGATAGACGAGGTCAAGGCTCGGGAGATCGAGCGAGCCGGTATCCGGAAAGTTGGGATACGTTCGGTATTGACCTGTGAGGCTCGTAACGGCATTTGCGTTAAATGCTATGGTCGGAATCTCGCTAGGGGGACCTTGGTCGAGGTGGGCGAGGCCGCGGGGATCATTGCGGCGCAGTCAATCGGCGAGCCGGGCACTCAGCTGACACTGAGAACGTTCCACATAGGCGGGACAGCGAGTATTACGGTTGAGGAGAACATGATTGCGGCTCAGGAAGCGGGGACTCTCGTTTATGACGAGGGCCTGATTACAGTGGAGCGGGCGATTGTGCAAGAGGTGGAGCCGGATGAGGAGAACGTCACGCCGACGGATGAGTCCACGGAAAGCGAATGGGTTGTGAGCTCGAGAAGGGGCGGACACGTATCGATAGTGGGCGCTGGAGGGAGAACTCTGGCGAAGCATTATGTCGGACACGGCGCGAGCATAAAAGTAGCGGACGGCGGAAAGGTGGGGAAGGGCGACCGGATTCTCGAATGGGACCCCTATGCCAAGGTCATCATGACCGATAAGGCGGGCACGGTTGAGTACGTTGACATCGTTCCTGGCGCTACGATAAGCGAGGATTTTGACACACTGAGCGGCGAGTCGACGAACGTCATCATTAGTGAGGAAGCAGCGGAGCAGGAGAAGAAGGCGGCAGATGGCTCAAAGGAGGAGAAGATACTGACGCCTCATTTGGTGATTCGTAGCGATGACGGAGCAGTTGCGGGCGAGTATCAATTGCCTATCGGAGCTCATCTTATGGTTAAGGAAGGGGAGAGAATAGGGGCAGGCACAGTTCTTGCGAAGTTGTACAAGGAGTTGAGCAAGACGAAGGACATCACCGGTGGGTTGCCGCGTGTTGTCGAGCTATTCCAGGCCCGCAAACCCAAAGAGAAGGCGATTATTGCCCGTAACAAGGGGCGTGTGAAGTATGGAAAGATTACGAAGCGGTTTTTTGAGATAATTGTCAGGTCTCACCTCGTGAAGATAACATCATCCGGTGATTCCGATCTCATCGTCGGTTCGTATGTTGAGGATGAGATGTATATGGCGGTCAGCGCCGAGCTTGAGGAGCAGAGCAAGAAGCCGCCGGAATGTGAGTATGAGGAGGATAAGTACTACATTCCTCGGGGCAAGCACATGACCGTCTTGGATGGTGATGTGGTCGAGGCGGGAGATGCGCTGATGGAGGGTTCCCCCGATCCTCAGGACATTCTAGAGGCATTGGGAGAGGAGGAGCTTCAGAAGTTCCTTGTCAACGAGATTCAGGAGGTTTACCGGCTGCAGGGCATCACGATAAATGACAAGCATATAGCGTTGATCATACGTCAGATGCTGAAGCGGTCTGTGGTAATCGATCCGGGTGATACTAGGTTCTTGCCGGAACAGCACGTTGGCAATTTCGAGAAGCTCGAGGAGAATCAGAGCATTCAGAAGCTTGTAAAAGTTGTGAGAATTGGTGATAGTCGGTTTAAATATCATCAGCTTGTAAGCCCAGATGAGCTGGACAGGGAAAATAGAATAGTTCTTGAACGAGGCGGCAGGCCAGCAGTAGGTCAGCCGGCGGCTCCGGCGAAGACCAAGCCCTTGCTTCTTGGGATAACGAAGGCTTCGCTGAGCACGGATAGTTTTATTTCCGCAGCTTCATTCCAGGACACGACGCGAGTCCTTACAGGGGCTAGCGTAGCTGGCAAGGTGGACAATTTGCTGGGGCCGAAGGAGAACGTGATAGTCGGTCGTGTCATACCTGCTGGGACGGGTGCAAAGCTACATGATGTGGAGCCGAAGTTGAGCATTGAGATGGATGAGCTCGCGAGGATTGATGAGGAGAGCAAGGCCATTGAGCAACCAGAGGCGGGGCCGATCTCATGATGGGATTTGCTATGTTTTTTTATGGAGGAATGAATTGCCTACTATAAGTCAACTCGTAAGGCGGGGAAGGAAGCGCATTGTAAAGAAGACAGATAGCCCAGCGCTTACGGGCTCTCCTCAGCGTCGAGGGGTCTGTTTAAGGGTAACGGTAACGACGCCGAAAAAGCCTAACTCGGCACTGCGAAAGGTTTGCAGGGTGCGTCTGACGAACGGGATGGAGACTACGGCGTACATTCCGGGCATTGGGCACAACCTTCAGGAGCATTCGGTTGTTCTCATAAGAGGTGGCCGGGTGAAGGACTTGCCAGGTGTGCGTTATCACGTTGTTAGAGGGACGCTTGATGTGGCGGGTGTTGAGAATCGGAAGACAAGCAGAAGCAAATATGGGGCAAGGAGGCCAAAGGCTACTAAGTAGTCGAGGTTTCAAGGTATTAGATATATCGTTCGGATAATGTAATCATTTTTTGAGAAAGACTGAAGTATGCCAAGACGGAGAAGGATACAGAGACGAGTTCTTTCGCCAGACGCAGTTTACGGTGAGTCCATCGTAACGAAGATCATTGATTATGTGATGTTGGATGGAAAGAAGAGCGTTGCAGAGCGTATAGTTTACGGTGCTCTTGAGACGGTCAAGAAGCGGACAAACGGCGATCCGATTGAGGTTTTGCACAAGGCTTTGGAGAACGCAAAGCCACCCTTGGAGGTCAAGTCAAGAAGAGTCGGTGGTGCAACCTATCAGGTTCCTGTAGAGGTTAAGCCACATCGTCAGACTGCGCTTGGCGTTCGGTGGATAATTCGCCATGCAAGGGCAAGAGACGGCAAGACAATGCAGGAGAAGTTGGCGGCAGAGTTTATTGATGCCAGCCAGAATAGAGGAGGCGCGATCAAGAAGAGAGAGGATATGCAGAGAATGGCCGAGGCTAACAAGGCCTTTGTCCACTACAGATGGTAATCGTGAGGCCTTAGGCCTCGGTCACGCGTTCCGCGCGATTCCCGGTGTAGTAATCATCCCTTCATTATCGCGCGTAGACTCCACTTTGGGCTATTTACGGCCTATCCGATCAGTTTAGCTAGCAGACGAGGGCGAAGAAGTATGGCGAGGAAGTATCCTCTGTCAAAGACACGTAATATCGGCATCATGGCGCACATTGACGCCGGAAAGACGACTACTACAGAGAGGATTCTCTTCTATTCGGGCAGGGCGCATCGAATGGGAGATGTCGATGACGGCAATACCGTGATGGATTGGATGGAGTTGGAGCAAGAACGAGGGATTACGATTACTTCGGCTGCGACGACGTGTTTTTGGAAGAGCATGCGTCTTAACGTAATTGACACCCCAGGTCACGTGGATTTCACGGCCGAAGTTGAGCGTTGCCTCAGGGTCTTGGATGGTGTGATCATGGTAGTCTGCGCGGTAGGGAAGGTTCAGCCACAATCTGAGACTGTATGGCGGCAGGCGGATAAGTATGGAGTCTCTCGCATTGTGTTCGTCAATAAGATGGACAGAATGGGGGCGGATTTCTTCGCGGCGGTTGCCGACATCAAGCGTTGTTTCGGCTGTTTGGCTGCTCCGATTGCCGTCCCGATTGGAGCGGAGGCCGAATTTAGCGGCATAATAGACTTGATCGAAGAGGATGCGCTTGTGTATGACGAGCAAAGCCTCGGCGCCGATGTGCGCAGAGTTCCCATTCCAGATGAGTACATCTCTCTGACTGCGACTTGGCGAGAGAATCTTGTCGAGGCGCTTAGTGAGATTGACGAATCGATACTTGATAGTTTCTCTTCGAGTAGCCCGACTCTGAAGGATGAGATGCAGCTTCTGGTGAGGCGTGGGGTCATCGAGAAGAGGCTAGTTCCAGTGCTTTGCGGTTCAGCTTTTAAGAACAAGGGTGTGCAGCTACTCCTTGACGCCATTTGCAGCTATCTGCCTTCGCCATCAGATGTTCCGCCGGCCGTCGGCATCGATCCTGTTACTGGTTTATCTATACAGCGGAGCACGAGGGACGATCAGCCATTCTGTGGGTTCATATTCAAGACAATAAACGACAAGAGCATGGGAACGCTTTCGTTCTGCCGCGTCTATTCGGGGAAGCTCTCGGCTGGGTCCTATGTTCTCAACTCAACCCAAGACCGTCGAGAACGGGTATCGCGCCTTCTTAAGATACACGCAAACAAGTATGAGGATGTATCTCACGTCTATGCAGGGGACACGGTCGCGATTGTGGGCGCAAAGACGGTCTCGACAGGCGATACGGTGTGTGATGAGGCAGAGCCGATTGTTTTGGAGCAGATAACATTTCCTGAGCCGGTTATGTCAGTTTGCGTGGAGCCGAAGACGCTTGGAGATCGGGAGAAGTTATCAATGTCACTTAGGAGTCTTGCTCAGGAGGACCCGACGTTTAAGATCTCGCATAACACCGAGACAGACGAGACGATAATTTCAGGTATGGGCGAGTTGCACATTGAGGTTCTTCTCAATCGGTTGGTTCGGGAGTACAAAGTTGACGCGAGCATTGGTCAGCCGAGGGTTAGCTATAGAGAGACTGTGACGAAGAAGATAAAGATAGAGGGCAAAGTCGTTAAGCAGACAGGGGGCAGGGGGCAGTACGGTCATGTATGGCTGGAGATTGAGCCTAACGAGAAAGGGGGGGGCATAGAGTTTGAGGACGTAACCGTTGGTGGAGTCGTTCCCAAGCAGTTTGTGTCCGCCGTTGAGAAGGGCGTGAAGAGCGCATCCCACGAGGGGTGTTTGGCCGGCTATCCCGTGGTTGACGTACGCGTCTCTTTAGTGGATGGTTCTTATCATCAGGTTGATTCCTCTGACATGGCCTTCATGTTGGCCGGTCGAGATGCGTTCAGAAAGGGCACAGCGAAGGCCGGGCCGGTTCTTCTTGAGCCTATCTTCGAGTTTGAGATAGTCGTGCCATCTGAGTCGGTTGGCGAGGTCACTGGCAATTTGCAGTCGAGGCGCGGCAAGATCTGGATGATAACTTCTATGGGCAATTTGGAGAATGTAACAGGAGAGGTTCCTCTATCTAATATGTTTGGCTATGCGACAGCTCTGAGGTCTTATACTAAGGGGCGTGGGACGTATTCCATGCAATTCAATAGGTATGAGGAGGTGCCTCGGGCGGTCTTGGAGAAGCTTCTTAAGGGCAGTTTCGATGGTCGAAACAGCTAAGATGGAGAGAATGTTGGAATTTAGTGTTGACAGTGTGAAGTTGAGGGCTATACTTTGCGGCCTTGTTCTTAGCGATAGGATTGGATTCTCATGAGTTCTGGTCAATTGGAGAAACAGGAGCGTATGGAGACAGAGAAGATCAGAGTGAAGCTGCGTGGCTTCGATCAAAGGCTGCTTGATGAGACTAGTCGGAAGATTTCCGAGAGTGTCAGAAGAGCTGGTGGCCGCGTGATGGGTCCGATTCCTCTTCCAACTGAGAAGAGTATATACACAGTTCTTCGCTCGCCTCATGTGTATAAGAAGTCGCGTGAGCAATTCGAGATAAGAACGCATAAAAGGCTGATTGAGATTGTGGAGCCTAGTCAGAGAACGGTAAAGACGATCATGGACCTTAACCTTCACCTTCCACCTGGTGTTGAAATAGAGGTTAAGCTTTAGATGAGACAGGACACATGCCGGGTATTATAGCAAAGCATATTGGGATGACGCAGATTTTTCAGGCGGACGGCGAGGTGACGCCGGTTTCGGTTCTTCAGGTCGGGGAATGCCGCGTTCTCCAGATTAAGAGCGATGCGAAGGCGGATGGCTACAATGCTATTCAAGTTGGCCTCGTTTCGCAAAAGGGATTCAAACGGACGACGAAGCCTCTTCGGGGGCACTTGAAGGGCGCAGACGTTAGTGCGATTGACCTCATTCGTGAGTTTCGGACGGGTGATGTGTCGCCTTTCGAGGTTGGGCAGAAGCTTGACGCCGGGATGTTTGAGGACGGAGAGTTCGTTCGTATAACAGGGATTAGCAAAGGCAAGGGCTTTGCCGGCGTGATGAAGCGTCACGGTTTCCACGGTGGCCCGAAGAGTCATGGCTCCCATATTGGTCGAGCCCCGGGTTCGATAGGGATGTCTGCGGACCCTTCACGGGTTTACAAAGGAAAGAAGCTTCCTGGTCGAATGGGCGGCAAAAGAGTGACGCTCTCACGAGTGAGAGTTGTTAAGGTTTTGAATGAGAGGAATGCGATTTTGGTGAAAGGGGCAGTGCCGGGCGGCGTAGGCGGTCGGTACGTGCTCATATCCAAGACAGAGCAGCCCACCAAGGGGAAGGTAAAGGTCTAGACATTTGGAAAGCACTATTCTTGACGCTCAAGGCAATTCCGTGGGGACAGTGGCGGTCTCGCCAGCACTATGCGAGGTGCAGATCAAGCCGCACGTGTTACATCAGGTAGTATGCGCCCAGGAGAGCCAATATATAAAGAAGACGGCGAATAGTAAGGGCCGTGCGGATGTTAGCGGCGGTGGACGTAAGCCCTGGCGACAGAAGGGTACTGGTCGCGCACGTGCTGGTTCGAGTCGTTCTCCTCTTTGGAGAGGCGGTGGTGTTACATTCGGTCCCAAGCCTCGTGTAGTTAAATGCAGGCCACCCAGGAGTCTTAGAAGGCTCGCGTTCAAGATGGCTTGGTCTGACCGGTTTGCCTCTGACGCGGTCATAATCGTGCGAGATTTTGGCCTCGACGAGGTGAAGACCAAGGCGTTCCTTGAGAATATCGCAGCTTGCGGCGCACAGGGCCGAGTTCTTGTGGTGATCCCCGAGGCGGACGAGGTTCTTAAGAAGTCCTTGCGCAACGTGAAGGTTCACCGCGGCAATTTGTATTTAGGTAAGATTAGAGGCGTGTCATTGAGGACATCTGATCAGGTAACTGTGCATGATATCCTTCTTTCAGATAGGATAGTTATGACAGAGGAGGGCCTTTCAAAGGTCACAAAGAGGATAGAGAGTGTCTAGAGAGTTTGAGATATTGAGATGTCCTGTTCTTTCGGAGAAGTCAACAGCGCAGAAGGCAGACCACAACAAGGTGGTTCTGAAGGTTGAGATGTCGGCAACGAAGCCGCAGATAAAAAGGGCGGTTGAGGCGGCGTTCAAGGTTGAAGTTTTGAAGGTCAACGTTATGCGCCAAAAGAGCAAATCTCGCCGGCTTGGTCGGTTTGTGGGTAAGACGTCGGCTTGGAAGAAGGCCGTTGTTACTCTTCCAAAGGACGCGAGGATCGAGTACTTTGAGAACATATAGATAGTGATTCGGTGATAGCATGGGAATAAGGTATTTCAAGCCTCGGTCTCCGGGGCGGCGAGGGATGTCGGTATCGACATTCGAGGAATTAACGACATCCAAGCCGGGTGTTAAATCGCTTCTTAAGCCGCGGAAGCGGACGGGCGGTCGTAATAATCTGGGAAGATTAACTGCTCGGCATCGCGGAGGTGGCGCGAAGCGGAAGTACCGGCTGGTTGATTTTGTTAGGCGAGATAAGGGTGGCGTTTTGGCTCGGGTGTCAGCGATAGAGTATGATCCCAATCGGACTGCTAGGATCGCGTTATTGACATACAATGATGGCGCTAAGCGCTACATGTTGGCCCCATCGGCGATGGAGGTTGGTACTCAAATAGAGACGGGGCCGGGAGCGGATATTAAGCCGGGTAATACTTTACCCCTGAGGGAGATACCTCAGGGGACAGGAATTCACTGCATTGAGTTGAAGCCTGGCAAGGGCGCTCAGATAGCCCGTAGCGCAGGCGCGAGGGCTGATTTGCTGGCTAAAGAGGGGGATTATGGTCACGTCCGTCTTCCTTCTGGGGAAGTTCGGTTAATACACCTTGACTGTTACGCGACAATTGGGCAAGTTGGCAACGTTGAGCATTCCATCATCTCGATTGGGAAGGCCGGTCGTTCCCGATGGTTGGGGCGGCGTCCGAAGGTTCGCGGTGTTGCCATGAATCCAGTTGACCATCCCCATGGTGGCGGTGAGGGCAAGGCTTCGGGTGGTCGTCATCCGGTAAGTCCTTGGGGCCAGCCGACCAAAGGCAAGAAAACAAGGAATGTGAAGAAATTGTCCTCTAAATACATTGTTAAAAGGCGTAAAGGCAGATAGGGCGGCGCGGATATGGCTAGATCCTTAAAGAAAGGTTATTTTGTTGACGAGCATGTGATGAAGCACGCCAGGGCGCAGCTTCAGAACAAGTCCCCTAAACCGGTCAAGACATGGTCGCGGCGTTCGACCATTTTGCCGGAGTTTGTGGGCCTGACGTTCTTAGTTCACAACGGTCGGAAATTCGTGCCGGTTTTCATAACGGAAAACACAGTGGGTCATAAGCTCGGTGAATTTTCGCCCACTCGCACGTTCCATGGTCATGGCGGAAAGCTCGAGCGAGCCTCCCGAGCACAGAAGATGAAGAAATAGGACCGGAGTTTTAAGTGAATCAAGCGAGTGCATTCTTGCGTTTCGAGCGGGTCTCGTTTCGGAAGATGAAGCCAATAGCGGATATTATACGACATAAGAAGGTTGATGTTGCCGAGAAGACGCTCTCTGTGATGCCGCGGAGCACTAGTCGAATAATGCTTAAGTTGCTACGTTCGGCGATGGCGAATGCGGAGAACAATGCTGAGATTGGTGATGTTGAGGCGCTTTGGGTTTCGCGGGTTGACGTTGGGCCTGGACCGACGATGAAGCGAATGAGATTCAAAGCTCGCGGTCGGGTAGCGTTGATGCGTCGTCGGACAAGTCAGGTGCGCATCGTCTTGGAAGAGATGCCGGAGACGGCGCCGTCGCGGGGCTCGAGGGCGGGCTCCAAGGGCCGGAGCAAATTACCAGGAATAGAAGTTAAGGGAGGATAGAGGCCTTTGGGTCAGAAAGCCAACCCAATTGGGTTCCGGGTAGGAATAACTAGGGACTGGGAGTGCAAATGGTATTCCAAGCGGGATTATGCCAAGTATCTCCACGAGGACCTGAAGATAAAGAAGATGGTCAAGGAGCTTCTGGAGAACGCGGCAGTCTCCAAAGTCCGAGTTGAGCGTCAACGAGACAGCGACGTTCGGGTGTTCATCGAGACTGCATTCCCGAGCAGAGTAATCGGCCGTAAAGGAACGGAGGTTGCTAAGCTTCGAAACACGTTGGCGAAGGAGCTCGGCAAAAGCGTTCACATAGAAGTAGTCAGTATTGAGAACGCCGATACCGAGGCGATGCTCGTTGCCGCAAATCTGGCATCACAGCTTTGCCGGCGCGTGTCGTTCCGTCGCGCGATGAAGCGGGCGATCGGGGCCTCGATGAGGGCAGGTGTTCAGGGCATCAAGGTTGCTTGTTCGGGTAGACTCGGTGGGGCGGAGATGGCGCGACGTGAGTGGTATTTGGATGGGCGGTTGCCGCTACATACGCTTCGTGCAGACATAGACTACGGCTACGTTCTGGCGAAGACGACTTATGGCTGCGTGGGTGTGAAGGTGTGGATATTCAAGGGAGAGACTCTGACCAGGGCGAAGAAACGGGGGATTAGCCATGTTAATGCCTCGAAAGCTTAAACACCGGAAGCAGCAGCGAGGTCGCTTGAAGGGCAAGGCCCTGCGTGGCAATACGCTGGCGTTCGGTGAGTTCGGGCTTCAGGCGCTTGAGCCAGCTTGGATAACGGCGCGCCAGATTGAGGCGGCCAGAGTTGCGATGACAAGGAAGGTGAAAAGAGGCGGCAAGATATGGATACGGATATTTCCAGACAAGCCGACCACTGAAAAGCCTGCTGAGACGAGAATGGGCAAGGGCAAGGGTCCGCCGAAGGACTGGGTGGCGCCTGTTCTGCCAGGTAGAGTTCTTTATGAGATGGAAGGTGTGGATATAGAATTGGCCAAGGATGCAATGCGACTTGCGGCTCGTAAGCTTGCCATACGAACTCGCTTTATGAGCCGAAGAGTACAGCGGCAGATGGCAGAGAGCCAGGAGGTGGCAAGCTGATGGCGCGCAAATCGCAGCTTTGGGCTATGGGAGTGGATGAGCTGACTAACCAGGAGAATGACTTGACGAAAGAGTTATTCAACCTTAGGTTCCAGAAGGCAACGGGCCAGATTCAGAATCCTCTTCGGTTGAGGACTGCTCGTAGGGAGCGGGCCAGAGTGATAACAATCAGGAAACAAAAAGAGGCGAAGCGAAGTGACGGCTGAGTTGACTGATGGAGCAGTTCGAGGGAGGCGCAAGGTTAGGGTTGGCACGGTTGTGAGTTCATCGATGGACAAGACCATATCAGTGCTAACCAAGCAGCTGATGAAACATGCTCGGTATGGGAAGTTCGTCAATCGGACGAAGCGGTTTCTGGCGCAGGATGATGAGAACGCATGTAGAGTCGGCGACCGGGTTCGTATAGTCGAGACTAGGCCCCTATCGAAGAGGAAGCACTGGCGCCTCGATGAGATAGTTGAAAGGGCGAAATGATATTTTGCTTTGATGGGGTTAATTTGAATGATTAGGATGCAGACGCGCCTCGAGGTTGCCGATAATTCAGGGGCGAAGAAGTTAATGTGTATATCGGTTATAGGGGTCTCGGGCAGGGCGACAGCGGCGCTTGCTGATATAATCACAGCGTCGGTGAAGGAGGCGACGCCGGGCTCGAGTATTTCTAAGGGTGACAAGGTTAGAGCGGTCGTTGTGCGTTGTGCGAAAGAGAGCCGGCGCAAGGACGGTTCATACATAAGATTCGATAGGAACGCAGCGGTGTTAATAGATAAGCAGAATGAGCCGATAGGCACGCGAGTATTCGGCCCAGTGGCAAGGGAATTGCGAGAGAAGCGGTTCATGAAGATAGTCTCGCTTGCGGCGGAAGTTGTATGATTAAGAGACTCTCGACAAAGAACAGGGCTCATAGATTTCATATAAAGAGCAACGACACAGTCCTTGTGGTCGCAGGCGATGAGAGAGGAAAGCGCGGCAAAGTGCTGCATGTTCTGCACAAGGGCAATGCCGTCTTGGTAGAGAATGTGAATTTCGTGAGACGTTCGACAAAGGCGAAGCGAGTTGATCAGAAGGGCGGCATTGTAGAGAAAGAGGGCCCGATCAACATTTCGAACGTGATGATTGTCTGCACGAATTGTGACAAGCCGACAAGAATCGCACACAGGACGCTCAATGATGGCCGCAAGGTCAGAGTCTGCAAGAAATGCGATGAGATGATATAGGGGTTCTTGGGTGAGTAGACTTCGTGATATGTATCGTAAGGAAGTAGTTCCGAAGTTGTTGGAGGATTTCAGCTACAAGAACGTGAATCAAGTTCCGCGCCTCAAGGCGATATCAATCAACGTGGGTGTTGGTGATGCGATCCAGACCTCAAAGATTTTGGACGAGGCCGCGACGGAATTGAATATGATAACGGGCCAGAAGGCTGTGATCACTCGGGCGCGAAAGTCAATTGCGGGTTTCAAGCTTCGGGAAGGGATGGCTATAGGTTGCAGAGTTACCCTCCGAGGGGGTCGCATGTATGAGTTTTTGGACAGGCTGGTCAATGCGGCCTTGCCACGCGTTCGCGATTTTAGGGGGGTCTCTGATCGGTCATTTGACGGACGTGGGAATTATACACTTGGTCTAACAGAGCAGATCATATTTCCAGAGATAGATTATGACAAAGTTAGTCGGATGCATGGTCTTTCTGTTACGATGGTAACTAGCGCGGTGTCCGATGAGGAGGCTAAGGCCCTTCTGACATACCTTGGCATGCCGTTCAAGAAGTCTTGATTTTAGACATTGATAGCTCAAGAAAGGGGCCGATTGTAAGGAAGCATGGCTAAGAAATCATTGATTGCCAAATGGAAGAGTAAGCCCAAGTTCAAGGTTCGGGCCTATAATCGCTGCCGGATTTGTGGGCGGCCTAGGGGCTATATGAGGAAGTTTGAGATGTGCCGCATTTGCTTTCGGAATCTTGCAAGATCGGGCGAGCTTCCGGGCGTTCGGAAGGCTAGTTGGTAGAGGAAATATAAGAAATGATGACGGACCCGATAGCAGATATGCTAACTAGGATACGCAATGCGAAGATGGCGGGCCACGCGAAGCTGAGTATGCCAAGCTCGAAGATCAAGGTGGAGATAGCTCGAGTGATGAAGCAGGAGGGTTTTCTCAGGGGCTATAAGGCGATACCTCATCTTCAGCAGGGGATGCTGCGGCTGTATCTCAAGTATGACAAGGACACGAAGCCGGTGATTAAGGGGCTTAAACGGGTGAGCAAGCCTGGGTGCCGAGTTTACCGTGGTGTCGATGAGATGCCGGAGGTTTTGAGCAGTCTTGGCGTAGCGATTGTGTCAACTTCCAGTGGTGTAATGACAAACAAGGACTGCCTTCGTCGGAACGTAGGTGGCGAAATACTCTGTTACTTGTGGTGATTTTATGTCGAGAATAGGCAAGATGCCAATCACCGTTCCGAGCGGAGTCGCAGTTACTCTGAAGCGGATGGATGATGGCCGTAAGCATATAGAAGTAAGCGGCTCGAAGGGGTCTTTGACGTTTGAGTTGGCGGACGGCGTTGACGCGACGGTCACGGATTCAGTTCTCGCCGTCGAGGTTGAGAATGATTCCAGAAGGGGCCGGGCGATTCATGGCTTGACGAGGGCTCTTTTGGCCAACATGGTTCACGGGGTGTCAACTGGTTTTGAGAAAACCCTTGAGATTCACGGTCTCGGCTACAAGGCGAAGCTTGATGGATCGAATCTGGTTCTTGCGCTTGGCTTTTGCCACCCTATTACATACCCGATTCCAGATGGTATTGAGCTGGAATTGGCGACAGATGTTTTGATCAGGGTCAAGGGCGTGGATAAGCAGAAGGTTGGCCAAGTGGCTGCAGACATTAGAGGTTTCAGGAAACCGGAGCCATATAAGGGCAAAGGGATTCGCTACAAAGGCGAGTATGTCAGGCGGAAGCAGGGCAAGACGGGCGTGTAGCGCTCGGATATTGAGAGGTATGGATTGAGGCGGAAAGTCAGAAATAAAAAAGTAGCGGGCCGGCTGAGGCGGCACCGGAGCGTCCGTAGGCGGATTTCCGGAGGGGCTGATAATCCTCGGCTTTGCGTGTTCAGGAGTTTGAGGGAGATTTATGGTTCTCTCATCGACGACGAGACTGGGCAGACTCTGCTTACTGAGTCGACACTCAGTTTGCGCAAGAGTGGCCTCATAATGAAAGGCGATAAGAAAGATGTGTCGGCGATAGCGGGCGAGAGCTTGGGCAAGAAGGCCTTGGAGAAGGGCATCTCCTCCGTTGTTTTTGACCGCGCTGGTTACAAGTATCATGGCCGAGTGAAGGCGTTTAGTGACGGCGCAAGGAAGGCCGGGCTGAAGTTCTAGTAGTTTGAGCTCTAAGTATATTGCTGCGGGTTGGCTTCAGGCGAGCTGAGTGTTGTTTAGGGAAGTGAAATAGAAGATTCAGATTCGGAGGATTAGTTGAGGTACGTCGATCCGGCAGGGATTGATCTCGAGGAGAGAGTTGTTTACATAAACCGAGTTGCCAAGGTGGTCAAAGGCGGGCGTCGGTTTGGTTTCACGGCGACAGTTGTGGTCGGGAACAAAAAAGGCGTGGTCGGTATGGGTCACGGCAAGGCCCGGGAGGTACCGGATGCTATCAGGAAGGGCGCAGAGGAAGCGAGGCGCTCGTTAATCACGTTTCCTCTTTCGAAAGCGACGATTCCTCACATGGTGGCGATGAAGTTTGGTGGCTCGAAGGTGCTTCTGAAGCCGGCTTCGCCGGGGACAGGTGTTATCGCAGGAGGGCCGGTCCGGGCAGTTATGGAGATGTGTGGCATTCAAGATGTGCTAACGAAGTGCATCGGGAGTCGCAACCCGACCAATGTTGTAAAGGCAACGCTTGAGGGTCTAATGAGTCTGAGAAGTCCGGAGATGATTGCGTCCGAGCGTGGTGTGCCGGTCGAGAAGATACTTGAGTAATAGCTGATCCCCCCTTGGAGTGTTGATATTATGGCAGAGAAGTTGAAGGCGACGTTGATACGGAGTCCGATAGGGAAGCATAGGACCCATAAGGAGACCGTGGTTAGGCTGGGTTTCAAGCGGTTGCATCATACGATTGTGAAGGAAAACCGACCAGAGATTCTTGGTATGCTCAATAAGATACGTTATATGGTAAAGGTGGAGTTGGTGCCTGAGGAGGCGGAAGATGCTTAAGTTGCATGATTTGAAGCCACCACCGGGGGCACGGCACAAGAAGAAGCGTCTGGGTAGAGGCCCGGGGTCAGGAACGGGCGGTACTTCCGGTAAGGGCCACAAGGGACAGAAGTGTAGGTCTGGTGGAAATACAAGGCGTGGTTTTGAGGGCGGACAGATGCCGCTCATCAGAAGAGTGCCCAAGCGAGGCTTCAACAATCCCACGAGGATCGAGTACACAATTCTTAACGTCGAGGGCCTCAACCGATTTTCTTCTGGAGCGGTGGTTTCGCCGGACTTGCTGAAGGAAATGGGCGTTTACAAACGGAAGACGGATGGTCTGAAGATACTGGGCGACGGGGAGCTCAATGTCTCGTTGACGGTGCGAGCAAACAAATTCACAAAGAGCGCTGTTCAGAAGATTGAGGCAGCTAACGGCAAGGCAGAGGTTATATAGACTTGCTAGAGAAGATACAAAATATGTTCAAGATTCCGGAGCTTCGGCACCGGATTCTTTTCACACTGGGGATACTTGCAGTTTATCGTCTGGGATGCCATCTCCCAACGCCGGGGATCAACTCATCTGCGCTCATGCAGTTCTTTGAGGCGCAGAAGGGGACGATCTTGGGGATGGTTGACATGTTCTCCGGCGGCGCGCTCAAGAAGTTGACGTTGTTTGCGTTGGGGATCATGCCTTACATCAGCGCGTCGATTATCTTGCAACTATTGATAGTCGTGGTTCCTTCACTTGAGAAGCTCTCGAAGGAGGGCGAGGCAGGTAAAAAGAAGATCACCATGTATACGCGTTATGGGACGGCGATTTTGAGCATGGTTCAGGGCTTTGGCATCGGAATGTGGATGGAGAAGTTGACGAGTCCTTCTGGCGTTCCGATCGTTATTCATCCGGGGATTGGGTTCAAGCTGCTTGTAATGATAACGTTGACGGCGGGGACGGCCTTCATAATGTGGCTTGGAGAGCAGATATCCGAGCGAGGAATAGGCAACGGGATATCCCTGATAATTTTCGCTGGGATCATTGTACGGCTGCCTGAGGCGATTGTGAAGACTGTTCAACAGGTGTTGCAGGGCGAGTTGAAGATATTCATAGCGATTCCGTTGGTTGTTGCGATCGTTTTCGTTGTGGCTTTGGTGGTTATCTTGCAGCAGGCGCAGCGGAGGTTGCCAATTCAGCACGCAAAGAGGGTAGTTGGCAGGAAGATCTATGGTGGTCACACAACTTATCTTCCACTGCGGGTGAACACAGCCGGGGTCATCCCGGTTATTTTCGCCTCGTCGATCATCATGTTCCCAGCAACAGCTGTGGGCATTTTTGGGGCGAGTTTCTTGCAGCCTATAGTTTCGCAGCTCTCGCCGGGTCGATTGCTATACACAGTGCTGTTTGTCGGGGCGGTGATATTTTTCTGCTATTTCTATACATCGATAGTCTTTAATCCGACGGATGTTGCGGACAATCTTCGCAAAGCTGGAGCGAATATTCCGGGCAAGCGCGCGGGGAAGGCGACGGCCGAGTATATTGACCAGGTCTTGTCGCGGTTGACCCTTGGAGGAGCGGTATTTCTTGCGGGAGTCTCAGTTCTTCCGGCTATCTTGGTCTATGGTCTTCCAATCGCAGATATACCATTTATCGGGCAACAGATAGCCGATTTGTTCCCGTATCACATCACCCACGGTCTAAGCGTGCCGTTCTGGTTTGGAGGAACGGCGCTCTTGATTGTCGTGGGCGTGGCGCTGGACACGGTCCAGCAAATCGAGGCGCAGATGATGATGCGTCACTATGATGGTTTCATGAAAAAGGGCAAGTTGAGGGGGCGACGCTAGAGATGGTTTGCCGATTGGTTTTCATGGGTCCTCCGGGGGCCGGTAAGGGAACTCAGGCGAAGTTGCTTGCTGAGCGTAAGGGTATCGCACACCTTTCTACAGGAGAGCTACTTCGTGGCGCTATCAAGAGTCGTAGCGAGATTGGTCAGAGAGCGAAGGATGCTGTTGAGCAGGGATTACTTGTCCCAGATGAGGTTCTATACGGTATCGTTGAGGAGCAGCTGAGAGCTCTGGGCTTGGATAAGGGATTCATATTGGACGGCTTCCCGAGGAATGTAAGCCAGGCGGAGTTCTTGGATGGACTTCTGACGAGGATGGGTGTTACACTTGACGGCGCGGTTGCGATGAGAATCCCGAGCGCTCTTCTGATGGAGCGTCTTTCGGGTCGTCGTGTCTGCGAGGTATGTTCGAAGGAGTATCATACAGAGTTTTCACCTTCTGCGAGGGCAGGTGTGTGCGATGCTTGTGGGGGTAGGTTGTATCAGCGTGAGGATGATTCCCCAGAGAGTATAGCAAAGCGCCTCGAGGTTTATGAAAGTGAGACGATGCCGATATTGGACTTTTATGAGGCAAAGAAATTGCTACGTGATGTGGTCGCTGACGGAGGAATAGAGGAGGTCCGAGAGAGGATTGAGGCCGTAGTCTGCAGAATTAAGGATGACGACTAGAGTATGCCGAAAGGGGAAGGTATTCATGTAGAGGGTGTTGTGGCCAAGGTGTTGCCGAATACGGTATTCACTGTCGAATTGCCGGATGGGCGGCGGGTTACAGCCCACATATCGGGTAAGATGCGAAAGCACAACATTAGGATACTTCCTGGTGATAAAGTAACGGTAGAGCTGAGCCCTTACGATCTGAGTAAAGGCCGGATTACGTATCGTCTCAAGTGATTTGTATTTTTGCACATATTATGATGATAGGTAGTGTAGTATGAAGGTTCGACCTTCTGTTAAGAAGATGTGTAACCGCTGCAAGGTTATCAGGCGTCACGGGATTGTCCGAGTGATATGCCGTAATCCGAAACATAAGCAACGTCAAGGATAGCGGGGAGCGGGTATTGGCAAGAATAGCTGGTGTTGACCTTCCGAAAGACAAGAGGATTGAGGTTGGTCTGACCTACATATTTGGTATTGGTGGCACGACCGCTAAGCGGGTCCTGGAACGTGCTGAGGTCGATGGAGATGTTCGTGTTAAGGACTTGACAGATGAGCAGACCAATAGTCTGCGAAAGCTGATAGAGCAAGACCTCAAGGTCGAGGGGGATCTGCGTCAAGAGATAGCAATGAATATCAAGCGCCTCAAGGACATTGGTTCTTATCGGGGGATGAGGCATCGGCGTCATCTTCCATTGAGGGGCCAGAGAACAAAGACGAATTCGAGAACGCTTAAGGGGTCTAAGCCCGGCATAGGGATCAAGAAGAAGCCTAAGAAGAGCTAGACGTCAATCCGCGCTTTTGGCATGCGGAGGGAAGTTGGTTTTATCTAGGCTATTGTTTTCGCGAGAGTTGTGACAGGATGGGAGAGAATGGCAAAGGGCGCTAAACGGAAGGGCCGAAAAGTAACGAGGCGCCGCGAGAAGCGTATCGTTCCAGAGGGCGTGGTCCACATTCAATCGACTTTTAACAATACTATCATTACGGTCAGCGACAGGTATGGCAACGTGATAGCATGGTCCAGCGCGGGCAAGATGGGTTTCAAGGGTTCTCGTAAGGGGACACCTTTCGCAGCCCAGGTTGCAGCGCGTGCAGCTGCAGTAACTGCGATTGGTATGGGTATGCGAAAGGCTTACCTTTACGTGAAGGGGCCGGGCTCCGGTCGGGACACTGCTATGAAAGCTTTGCAGGCGGAGGGGATTGAGGTCACTCTCATGCGAGATGTGACGCCAATTCCGCACAATGGTTGCAGACCTCCGAAACGTCGTAGAGTATAATTTTTATGTTTCCCAGGCGACAGGGAGGGCAGTTTGGGTAGATACATAGGCGGAGTCTGCAAGTTATGCAGGCGAGAGGGCGAGAAGCTATACTTAAAAGGGGAGCGTTGCGTATCAGGCAAATGCTCTCTTAATAAGCGTAGATATGGACCTGGCGATCACGGGCGTAGGCGAAAGAAAGATACGGACTATCGTATTCGCCTTCGGGAGAAGCAGAAGGTTCGTTTTTACTACGGCCTGATGGAGAGTCAGTTCAAGAATTGCTTTCGCGCCGCGTCTAGGATGCGTGGTGTTACCGGCGAGAACTTGCTTCAGCTCTTGGAGCTCAGGCTTGACAACATAGTCTATCGATCAGGATTTGGGGTCTCGCGCGCACAAGCCAGACAGTTGGTTAGCCACCGTCATTTTCAGGTGGATGGCCGGCCGGTTAATATACCATCCCAGAGGCTTAGACTTAATCAGGTTGTTTCTGTTCGGGAAAAAAGCAGAGCGAACCAGGCAAGTCCAATCTATGGGGCAATCGAGTCGAGGGGCTCACGAGGGAAGCTTCCTCCGCGTTGGCTTGAGGTTAATGACGAGCAGCTTACGATTCTGGTCACGGAGATGCCTAAACGAGAGGATATCGTGGACATACCGATCAATGAGCAGTTGATCGTGGAGCTTTATTCCAAGTAGAAGCACCATAGATATCCATTAGGCATACGCAACTGTATGATTTCTATTAGCAGTTGTCGATAACTGGAGGGCCACAGAAGGAATGCACTGGAAAGGATTAAGCAAGCCCCAGGGCTTTGTGACGGATGAAGTTACCCAATTTTACGGTAAGTTCAGGGCAGAGCCATTTGAGCGGGGGTTTGGCAATACTATTGGCAACTCGTTGCGAAGGGTTCTTCTGTCCTCACTACGAGGTTGGGCCGTTAGTGCTTTGAAGATAGAGGGTGTTCAGCATCAGTTTTCCTCAATACCGGGCGTAGTAGAGGATGCAACTGAGGTCATCCTTAACCTGAAGCAGTTGAGAGTTAAGCTCTATTCTGGTAAGAATGGAGAGACGGATTCTTCATTGATGCCTGACCTTTCAGTTTATCCGCCAAAGATTGTCTATCTGAGCGTCAAATCGGAGAGGGGTTGCAGGGATGTTCTTACATCAGATATAAAGCCTGACCCTGATATTGAGATACTCACGCCAGATATTCACGTGGCGACCCTGGATGAAAGCGGGGAGCTAAACATCCAGATAAGGATTGATTATGGTCGAGGTTACGTTCCGGCCGAGCAGCATGTATTTGATGATCTGCCGGAGGGCTGGATTGCCGTGGATTCGATTTACTCGCCTGTTCAGAAGGTGAGTTTTCGGGTGGAGAATGTGCTTCATCTCGAGCGGGCAGACTACGATAGGCTGCTCATGGAGATTTGGACGGATGGTAGTATAGAGCCACTGGAGGCTTCCGCTCACGCCTCAAAGATATTGAAGGATATCTTTCAGAGCTTCATAACCTTTGATGAGCCTGAGGATGAAGAGGAGGAAGAGGAGGAGGAGAAGAAGCCCGAGGTTAACCCGAACCTCTTCAAGAGTATCGAGGAGCTCGATCTGGGTTCGCGACCAATGAACTGTCTGCGTACAGCCCGCATGGCGAACGTAGCGCAGCTGGTCAGCAAGACAGATCAGGAGCTGCTCAAGCTTGAGAACTTTGGCAAGGAATCGCTCAGGGAAGTGAAGAAGGTTCTAGCGGAGTTGGACCTCGATCTTGGTCAGGACCTATCCGAGATAGAGAATATAGAGAGCTATATCCATCCGGACGGTGATGCGAAGGATGAGAGTCCTAAGGCTGCCGAGGAGGTCCCGAGCGAAGCTGGCCCCGAGGACAGGCCGAGTGAGCCAGACGTCGAGGTTGAGGCTGTCGGGGCGAAAGAGGAGAAGAAGGCAAAACCAAAGAAGAGGAAGACAGAGAAGAAGAAGGAGCCATCAACTCCACCTAAGAAGGCGAAAGCCAAGACGCCCCGGAAGAAACCCGGCGCTCCGGAACAGGACAAGGAAATAGAAGAAGAGAGAGAGGAATAGGCGATGGGACATCGGGTGTCAGGGAGGCGACTTGGGAGAACCGCGTCGCACAGGAAGGCGCTTTTCCGCAATCTTGCGACAGAGCTTCTAAGGCACGAGCGAATATGCACGACGCTGGCCAAGGCGAAGGAAATGCGCAGTCTTTCTGAGAAGCTAATAACACTTGGCAAGAAGAACACGCTTCATTCAAAGCGACTAGCGGCTAAGGTCATAGCTGATAAGGCGGTTCATAAGAGGCTTTTTACCGAGATCGGGCCCAGATTCACAGAAAGGGCGGGCGGCTATACCCGCATTTACAGGCTTGGCCAACGAAAGGGCGATGGCGCCTGGATGGCGCTGATAGAACTGGTGGATCGAGCTCCCGAACCGAAGGGCAAGAAGGGCAAAGAGAAGAGCAAGTAAGGCTCACAAAAGCAGTAGCCGGCACACTTCATGATACTTCCGAAGACATGATTCCCGGCTGACGCGCGGCCTATCTCACACCAGGTCGCGCAAGAACAAGAGGCGCAGGATAGTCATACAAGCCCGTTGCTGGGCATCTCCCCGCAACTGAAAGCACGCCTCATGCAAGCAGCCCAAGAACACCCCCTGCATGGTCAATTTCATTTCTGGGAGTTTGCCAATATCGCTTGCATTCATGGGCCTCAACGGGGATTATTCCACAGAAGCCGTCATGGCCACAAGCGCCAGAAGGCTGCGTCGCCGATTGACAGGCGGCTGGATACGATTATGCGGAGGTGATATATGATAAATATCGCGTGTGTCGGTGGTGGAGCGTGGGGCAGGAATCTATTTAGAATCTTTGGCGTGCTTCCCACATGTCATCTTACTTACTGCTGTGATATCGACAAGGGCGTGTTGGAGAAGGTCTTGGAAGCCAGTCCGGACTGCAAAATAACTTGCGAGCTCTCGGATATGCTATGCGACAAAAAGGTTGATGCAGTTGCCATTGCAACTCCGGCGAAACTTCATTATGAGCACGCCAAGGTGGCCCTGGAGGCAGGGAAGCACGTCTATGTGGAGAAACCGATGGCGCTGAGCTCGGCCGAGGCCGAGGAGCTGGTGGAACTCTCCGAGAAGAAGGGCCTAATCCTTATGGTTGGCCATCTATTGCTTTATCATCCGGCGGTAACGAAGCTGAAACAGTTCATTGATGCGGGCTATCTCGGCGATGTCTATTATATCTATTCTCAGCGAACGAATCTTGGCAAGATAAGGTCGGACGAGAGCGCGCTCTGGAGCTTTGCGCCTCATGACATTTCGGTTGCCATCTATCTTCTGGGCCAGGAGCCTCACCGCGTCTCAGCGGAAGGTCGCGCATATTTACAAGCAGGGATTGAGGACGTAGTTTTTCTAACTCTTCACTTCCCTGACGGCAAGATGGCGCATATTCAGGTCAGCTGGCTGGACCCCCACAAGGTGAGGCGCCTAACCGTTGTTGGTCGCGACAAGATGGTCGTTTTCGACGACATGGCGCCGACGGAGAAGTTGAAAATCTACGACAAGGGCGCAAGATTGCCTTCGTATGATTCCTATGGGGAATCGATAACGCTCCGGTTTGGCGATATCCTTTCACCGCATCTTCAGATGAAGGAGCCGCTTCGGATGGAGTGCGAGCATTTTGTGGACTGCGTGGCAACAGGTAAGAGGCCACTCACCGACGGCCGGGATGGCTTGCGGGTTGTTAGGGTGCTTGAGGCAGCGGACGCCGCGCTTCGCATTAGCTCGCCGAGCAAATGATATGGGAGCTTTTTCTATGACGGATGATTATTTCGTTCACGAGACCTCAGTTGTGGACCCGGGCGCCGAAATCGGTGAAGGCACGCAGATATGGCACTTCTCTCACGTTATGGGAGGCGCGAGAATTGGCAAGAGATGCAAGTTTGGGCAGAGTGTATTCGTTGCCAGTGGCGTGGTGATTGGAGAGAACTGCAAGGTTCAGAATAACGTCTCGATTTACGAGGGCGTGGTGCTTGAAGACGACGTCTTCTGCGGTCCCTCGATGGTCTTCACAAACGTCAAGACGCCAAGATGTGCAGTCCTACGTAACACAAGCGAAGACTATTTCGAGACACACGTCTTGCGAGGCGCCTCGATAGGCGCAAATGCGACGGTAGTATGCGGAGTTAAGATAGGCCATCACGCGTTTGTGGGCGCGGGCTCACTTGTGAGTCGGGATGTGCCCGACTATGCTCTAGTATATGGTGTCCCTGCTCGGGTGCAGGGATGGGTGTGTGAATGTGGGGTGACGCTTTCTTTCGGCAGCTCCGGCGAGGCGGTTTGCGGCGAGTGTGGTATGAAATATGCATTGGCTGAGGGTAAGGTAAGGAGAATTTGATGGACGTTCCACTTCTTGATTTAAGAGCTCAGTACAAGCAGGTAAAAGACGAGGTCCGGGAGGCGATCGATAGGATACTGGAGTCGCAGGTGTTTGTTCTGGGGCCTGAGGTGAAGGCGCTTGAGCAGGAGATTGCCGATTACTGCGGTGTGAAGCACGGTGTTGGCTGCGCCTCGGGGACTGATGCAATTCTCTTGGCCTTGATGGCTCTAGGAGTTGGTCAGGGCGATGAGGTGATAACGACTCCCTACACGTTCTTCTCGACGGCGGGCTCTGTCTCGCGTGTAGGCGCCGTTCCAGTCTTCGCGGACATCGATCCGGTTACCTATAACATAAATCCCTCGCTTATTGAGGAGCGGATCACTCCGAAAACAAAGGCCATCCTACCGGTTCATCTCTTCGGGCAGTGTGCCGACATGGGACCGATTCTCGAGATCGCCAAGCGGCATGATCTCTTTGTTATCGAGGACGCTGCCCAATGCCTCGGCGCAAAAACTCAGTTGAACGGTGGATGGATCAGAGCGGGCGCCATGGGTGACATCGGTTGCTTTTCGTTCTTCCCGACAAAGAATCTCGGCGCCTATGGCGATGGCGGTATCGTCGTGACGAACAACGATGAGCTTGCAGAGAAGGTTCGGATGCTCCGCGTGCATGGCGGCAAGCCAAAGTATCATCACAGTCTGATTGGGGCAAATAGCCGGCTGGATGCAATTCAGGCCGCTGTTTTGCGGGTCAAGCTGAACTATTTGGATGGATGGAGCGAGGGGCGCCGTCGGAACGCGATGTTCTATGACGAGGCGCTCTCCGGCATGGATGTCAAGACGCCGGTTGTATCGGATAATAATTTCTCGATCTACAATCAATATGTTTTGCGGACGAGCCGTCGCGACCATGTAATCGAGCATCTGCGGCAGAGAAAGGTTGGGTGCGAGATTTACTATCCCGTGCCATTGCACCAACAGAAGTGCTATCGCTTCTTGGACTACAAGGACGGTGATTTCCCAAAATCAGAAGCTGCGGCGAGCGAGACATTGGCGCTTCCTATATACCCCGAGTTGTCGGACGAGCAGAAGAAGCATGTCGTGAAATGCGTTGAGGAGGGCTTAAATTGAGAGAGCAATTACTCGGCAAGATCAGAAATAGGCAGGCATGCATTGGCGTGATAGGCCTCGGTTATGTCGGCTTGCCCCTTGTTCAGGAGTTCTGTGCAAGCGGATTCGAGGTCATTGGCTTCGACGTTGATACAAGAAAGGTCGATTCGCTCAACGCCGGCAAGAGCTACATCGGCCATATTCCGTCAGAACGTATCGGCGCCCTTGTTGAGGCAAAGAAGTTCCGGGCGACACTGGATTTCGATCTTCTCTCAAAGACCGACTGCATTGTTATCTGTGTTCCGACGCCTCTTTCGGAGACGAGGGAGCCGGACCTCTCTTACATAGAGGGGACGGTCAGGAGCATCTCAACTAGGCTGAGGAAGGGTCATCTTGTTGTCTTGGAGAGCACGACGTATCCGGGCACAACGAGGGAGGTGGTGCTGCCGCTCATCACAAGGGAGAAGAAGCTCGAGGTCGGGACCGACTTCTTCTTGGCGTTCTCCCCGGAGAGAGAGGACCCAGCAAACAAAAACTATACAACCAAAACGATACCAAAAGTCGTGGGCGGCTTGACGGCCAATTGCACGGAGATTGCTGACGCGCTATATTCCGCGATTGTCGATACTACAGTTGTCGTCTCCTCGGCCGAGGTGGCGGAATCCTCCAAGCTGCTTGAGAACATCTATCGCAGTGTGAATATAGCTCTCGTCAACGAGCTGAAGATACTCTTTCACCGGATGGGCATCGATGTCTGGGAAGTTATCCGAGCCGCCTCAACCAAGCCGTTTGGGTTCCACCCGTTCTACCCGGGACCGGGTCTTGGTGGCCACTGCATTCCTATTGACCCGTTTTACCTGTCCTGGAAGGCCAAGCAATACGACTTCGCAACCAGGTTCATTGAGCTTGCTGGCGAGGTCAACACGGGAATTCCCTATTATGTCGTCGATCGCGTGGCGTTGGCTCTTAACGAGCGAACAAAGAGCGTCAAGGGCTCCGAGATTCTCGTCCTGGGCGTCGCCTATAAGCCCGATGTTGACGATATTAGGGAATCTCCAGCGATGCGGATAATCGAGCTGCTTATCGAGCGAGGCGCGCATGTGAGCTATAACGATCCCTTCATACCGAAGCTGCCAAAGATGCGCAAGTATGATATTGACCGCGACTCCCAGCCGTTGACTGAGGCGACGCTTCAGGGGTCAGATTGTGCGCTGATCGTAACAGACCACAAGCTCTATCGTGAAAAGGCGCAGTGGATTGTAGATAATTGCCCGCTTGTAGTTGACACGAGGAACGCGATGGCAGGCGCGACGCAGCACCGCGAGAAGCTGGTTTCCGCATAGCGTCTCATTGTTTGGAAGCCAAATAGCGGCGCCGGTTTGAGTGATGAGCCGGCCGATGTCGGTCGTGGACAGATAGGTGTGCTCATCTCGCGATACGTAAGAAAAAAGGCATGACACAAAAACTTCGCACAGCATTCAGGCTGATGTGGGAGCATCGCCTCTTGACGCTCGGGTTCTTCGCATCGGCGCAGATACGGTCGAAGCTCGTTCTCCTCCACATCTGGTTGATTAAGACCTTTCTGGAGAAGGTGATCAGCACATCGGGGAGTGCGGACGACATCTCCTCGCTGACTTGGAGCCTCGCCGGCGCTGGGTCGCTGATTTTTCTGGCCTGGATGGGGAAAAGCGTTGCGGATTATTTCGCGGCCATTCTTCAGGCCGAGATGGGCAGGCGTGTTGAGATAACGCTCCGTCAGAGGCTAATCGATCACCTGCTGAGGCTTTCGCTGGGCTTCTTCAATCACCACAGCAGGGCGGACATCATGCGGGCGACCCACTCCGACTCTACGTCTCTCAGGATGTTGGTTCACACGACCTGCGGCCTCGTCATATCCGCATCTCAGGCCCTTGATATCCTGTGGTTGGCGCTCATAATAGACAGTAAACTCGCGATCTGGGGCCTCGCCGCGCTTCCAGTATTCATCTTCCCCGCAATACGCGCCGGCCGCATTATCCTCGGGGAGGCCAAGACGACGCGTTTTGAGGGCGTGTCCATAGGGAATCTTCTCCTACAGATTCTCTCCGGCATCAGGATCATCAAGGTGTTTCAGGGCGAGACGCGCGAGGCGAAGGCCTGTATCAATTCCGCTGGCGAGCTCTTGAGGGCGACGGTTGCAATCGTGAGGCGCCGGTCGGTTGCCAGAGTGATTCTCGACAGCTTGGGCGGCATAGGTATCTTCGTAGTGATAATGGTAGCAGGCCCGAAAATCGCATCCGGCGAACTCGAATGGCCAGTCTTCGTTATGTTCGTCTTTCTGCTCAATTCACTGTTCGGAACCATGAGGCAGATTCTCCTGGGATACACGGCAATCAAGACACAGAGCGTTGGGATCGACCGTATAGACGAGTTTTTCGAGACTGAGCCTGAGATCACAGATGCAGCCGATGCCGTTGAGCTGAAGGCGCCGCCTCGTGAGATACGGTTTGAGGACGTTACGTATTCTTACGACACGGAGCCGGTGCTCAAGGCGGTGAACCTGACGGTCAAGGCCGGGGAGACGATAGGCATCGTGGGGGCATCGGGCGTCGGCAAGACGACGCTCCTAAACCTCGCGGCGAGATTCTACGATCCCGAGGAAGGCCGGATCGCATACGACAGCATGGATATCAGGAACATCAAGTTGAAGGACTTGATGAAGAGCCTTGCCATCGTTACTCAGGAGCCTTTCCTCTTCCAAGTCTCGATCATGGAGAACATCAGGTACGGCAGGCCGGACGCGAAGGATGAGGAGGTTTTTGACGCCGCAAAGGCCGCCGGCATTCACGACGACATTGTAACCTGGGCCAAAGGATACGATACCATAATCGGGCCCAAGGGAACTGACGTCTCGGTCGGGCAGAAGCAGCGTATCAATATCGCGAGGGCAATACTGAAGAACGCGCCGATACTCCTCTTGGACGAGGCAACCAGCGCGCTTGATTCCGTCACCGAGTCGCAGGTGCAGGAGGCGCTAGAGCAGCTCATGGAGAAATGCACGACGTTGGTTGTGGCTCATCGCCTCTCAACGCTGCGCAAGGCCGACAAGATAGCCGTCCTTGCGAATGGCTCAGTCGAGGCGTTTGCCCCGCACGATGAGCTCCTAAAGACCAGCCCGACCTATCAGAGCCTCTGGACTGCTCAGCAGCATTCCGGCGATAAGGGCAGCAGCGCTTAAAAGCCCGCCTCCTACTTCACCCAGTCCTTGATCGTGCCGTAGCCGTCCCAGACCACCTCGCCCGTATCGGCATGGACGCATTGGATCGCGCCTTTAGGGCAATGTCCCACGCACCAGCCGCAGCCAAAGCAGTGCTCGCGCTTGACCTCAGGAATGCTTGCCGCCTTGTTGACGGTAATCGCGCCATAAGGGCACAGTGTCTCGCAGATGCCGCACATATTGCACTTCTCGGCGTCGAACCGGGGCACAATGGGCGTCAACTCGGCCATCGGTTCCTCTCGATTCCATTCTCTCAGGTAGCGGAAGTCCTTGACCACGCAGCCTCGGAAATCATCGATTGATCCATAGCCCTTCTCATCCATGAACTGCGCCAAGCCATCCACGCACTCCGAAAGAACGCCGACGCCTCGTGAATAGATGGCCGAGCAGAGCCCGGCCACGCTGCAACCGGCCATCAGGTAACGGACGCAGTCGTCGAATGTGAACGAGCCGCCGCCGCCGAGGACGGGGATGTCCACCGTGGCCGTGATCTCCATCACCTTCGCCAGCGAGAACAGCTGCCAGGGCCGACCGATGAGACCGCCCATCGACGACGGCACGCCGAAAAACGTCCCCGTCTCGTGGTCGATCCAGCAGCCGTAGAATGCGTTGTTGGCCGAGATCGCCGCCGCGCCAGCATTCTCAACTGCAAGCGCAACGCCTGCCATGTTTACGCACTGAGGCGTCATCTTGAACATGATCGGGATATCGACCGCCTCAACGCACGCCTTCGTGACTTTGTAGGCTGTGTCGGGGTCCATCGCAAGCGGCGCGCCGACGGCCTTCTGCGCAGCCACCGCGCCGAACGTCGCATGAGGCCCGCCAGTGTCGAGCTCCACCATCGTGACGCCCGCCGCCGCCATGTCCTTCAAAAACGGTATCCAGGTCTCAGCGTCCGCCCCGATGCCCGAACATGACCCGATAAAC
>JAGHCW010000198.1 GCA_021160245.1 bacterium
CTGCACCTGCTTCCCTTGAATATCTTCAGCGAATTGCTTGTATCGAGGCACTGCATTGCTGGAGAAGAAGATTATTTCGTCGGCCAGTGCTTCATCGATTCGCTCTTGAGTCCAAATCCAATGTCTGCCCTTTGGTGGTGACAGAAGCCCCTGGTTACCAAAGCGCCTTGGTTCGCCCTGACCTGCAGCGTTCATTGAAACGGATTTGAATCGTCTGCCGGTAGCCGCGTCGAGATGTGGATATTCTTGCGCTGTCTCCTCGTCTGTTCTCGGGATGAATATTTTATTGTATGACCATCGATTGGATTTAGAGAACCAGAAGATCGTATCCGTGATGATGCCAAAGCGATTGCCGTCGTTATGACTGTAAGATCGTCGCCAAGTAATCTCGTTGCGAATACCATCCAGTCCGAATATCTCTCCTAGAATGACACGGATATAAGCGTTCACCCGCCAATCACAATGCACATAAATGCTGCCATCCTCCGCCAGCAAATCGCGCATTAGGACGAGGCGCTCGTAGATCATTGCGATGAAGGAGTCGGCGCCTTTGCCCCATGTGTCGCGGTAGGCGATCTCTTCCATTATGTTTGGCTTTTTGGTGAACGTGTCGCCGCCGATCTCGATGTCCATGGAAAAGTCCGCGCCCACGTCAAAGGGCGGGTCAATGTAGATCAGCTTGAGGCCACCCTGCGCCTCGATCTCCTGGCGCAGCGGGCCGTTCTTCAAACTGGAGAGGATGAGCTTGTTATCGCCCCAAATCAGCTTGTTCGTCCAGCCCTTGAGTTGGCGGCCGCGGTCGTCCAAGAGGCCCAATTGCAGAGCAGTGTCAGCGGGCTTCTCGGCGCGCGGCTCATCGACCTGTTCGATGACCTGAAATGGCAGGACGACGCTCGTAACCTCGCTGGTCTTGCCGTTCCAGACCAGTTCCACCTCACGCTTGTCAGCAAACAGCAGGAAGCGATACTTATCCGGCAGCGGCTTATCCGCCTCGATATAGCGGATGACTTCCTGTCTTTCCTGATCGGTCAGTCGCGGCATCGGCGTCCTCCAGAGTTCTCAGCTTTTAGGCCCGGCGTCCATCCTTTATTCCAGCAATTGTAAGAATACCGTTACTCAGATAATTTTACAGTGCCATTTGTGCCGCATCTCTCAGCGCCTCGCTTTGCGGAGGACGGAGCGGATGCGGCCGGCGAGGCGATCGGGTTGGCTGATTGCTTTTAGCGCCCACGAGGCGAGGCGCTTTGGTGAGCGGAGTTTGTGCGATAGGTTCAGCCGTTCGATGCGACTCTCATATTCTCTGAGGTCGTCGAACGTTAGGTTCTTGAGTTTGACATTCGTGCCGCCTCGGGCCTTGCTTTTTACGTTATCAAACTCGTCCGGGTCGGACATCTCGGCGAGGCAGCCTGCTTCGACTATTGCTCGATACATATCGGTCTCAGGCAGCGCGGAGCAGAAATAGACATAGATGTCATCTGGCTTTGCGCGCCTCATCAAATCATAGGTCGCCTGAAGCTCCTCTTTTGTCTCATCGGGTGCGCCTAATATCACGTTGGCGGTGGCCTGAATGCCGGCCTTCCTGCACCACCGGAAGGCGTCCTCAACCTGCGACGGCGTGATGCCCTTTTTATAGAAATCTAGTACCCTTTGCGAGCCAGCCTCGACCCCAAAGCTGATGACTTTGCAGCCACAGCGCTTCATCGTGGCTAAGAGTTGTGGGTTTATCGTATCGACCCTCGCGCTGCAATGCCATTTGGGGGAGAGTCGCTTTGATGCGAGGATATTCCCCAGCTCCTCGAACCAAGAGATGCCAAGTAGCGACATTGTGTCGTCCTTGAAAAAGATGCCGACGCTTGGGCCGAAGCGCCCGATGACCTCCTCGATTTCCGACGCGACATTCGAAGCAGAGCGCTTCCTGAGCTTGCCGAAGAGTTTATCGAGCGTTGGCTTGCAGAAACTGCACTTGAATGGGCAGCCGCGCGTTGCGATCATCCCGACCTGATTAAGCCCGCCTTGACGCTCATATCTGGCGTAGTCGATCAGGTCTCTTGCGGGAAACGGCAGAGCGTCGAGGTTCTTGATAAATGGCGACGCGGGTGCTTTATGCAGTTTCCCGTTCTTGAGGCAAGCTGTGCCGTTCGTGTCGATTTGGGTTCCTGAGGCGAGATGCTCGATGAACTCCACAAACGCCCGTTCGCCCTCGCCGATGAGAGCATAATCGAAACCCGCTCGCAGAACCTCTTCAGGCAGAATTGTAGCGTGAACGCCTCCTGCAACAACAATGGCGTCCTTCGTAACTGATCTGACGAATTTCAGGACGCGCTTTGCCCGCCCAAAGAGCGGCGATGTGAAACCGAACGCGATTATATCCGCATCCGCAAACTCGCCTTCAAATGGGTCAAGGTACGCCTCAAATGTCAGGTCAATGACGCCGACGTCGTGGCCCGCGGCGCGAAGGCTGGAGGCCACGTACAGTATCCCCAACGGCTCCTCGTCGAGTATTCCGCCCTGGTAGTCGAATCTCGGATATACGAGCGTGATCTTCATCGAATTTTGCCGCTATCTATGTAGCGCCTCGCGCAAATGATGATCCCGATAGTCTTAATCATGAGCTGGATATTAGGCGACTTGGGGATCATCCGCAAGGGCACACATGCCCGAATTATCTGACTGGGGCTTGCCAAGAGAAATCTGGGGAGCAACTTCCGTTGATCGAAGATGTTGTCCAATAGGTCGGTCTTTCGACGGAGATGTTACAAACTGTTTAGCGTTCAGTTACGGCGAAGCAAGCAGATTCTGGTCGGCTTTCTAAGACTCCGGCCCATCCGGTTCATCCCATCCATTGACGCAACCAACCACTCCCACAACGATGATCATTCCTCCGACAGTGATGGCGATCACACCACCAGTACGACCCAAATTTTGACCGAGTCTGCTCAGGATATACCATGTCGTCTGTGCCCGAATCCGCCTAACATTCTGTGATTGTGGTGTCTTTTCGACGGTTCGCGTTGCGCCGAATAGACCGACAAGGATCAGGATTATCCCCATCCAAATCATCAGTTTGAAGACGTTCATTACAATCTCCCGGTGAATCAGATGCGCAAGCCGCGACTCAATTCACAATTATCTTTCTTAGCTCAGCAGAAGGCTCAGCGATTCGAATGCGCCGTGAAACTTGACCGCCAGCCGAGGCGCCTCGTAATGGAATCGGTGAGATTCTGTCGATGTTGCGGTCGAGATGGCGATGAAGAATGTCCCTGGAGGGAGAGTATCGCCCTCGGATGCGGGCCCTGCAAAGCCTGTTGTCCCAAGGCCGATGTCAGAGCGACAGAGCTCGCGGACCTTCGCGGCCATGATCTTAGCAACCTCTGCGCTTGCAACGCCATATCTGTCGATGAGTTCATGAGGCACTCCGAGCAGCTCGATCTTCGCGCTTGGGTTATAGACACAGAGGCCGGCGATGAAGAACTTCGAGCTACCGGGGACGTTTGTCAGAACGTGCGAAACAAGTCCTCCGGTGAAGGATTCTGCGACTGCAAGCGTCAAGTTCCGTTTCGTCATGAGGTCCGCCACATCATGTGCCAGCCGCTCAGATTCTGCCCTTAGCTCGGCAATATCAGACACCGCTCTTCTTCCCAAGCATCCGTCTGATGGCCCTTTTTGCGCCATAGATAATGCCAAAGACCTTCCCGAGCAGTCGGGTTCGCTTGTTCATGTAAAAGAGCCGCCTCAAGCCCGATTGCGTCTTGGGCAGCGTCGTCTCGTTCGGAGAGAGCATGCCCTCCTCGACTGCGGTCTTGTGTATCTCGGCATGAGGTTCGATGCGGATGTAACTGGCGAATACACGACATCTGGAGCGAAGCTTGAGCTTTGCGCTCACGAAGAACTTGAGCAGCTTGAAGAAGTCCGAGAGCCGCTCCCCGGGCGGGCTTATGAAAAAGTTGTACGAAACTCTAGCGCGAGGATCGCGACTCGCCATCTCAAATGTTTTCTCTATATCTCTTCGCCTCGAGACCTTTCCCATGCGTTTTAGAACGTGATCGGCAAAAGCGTCTGGAGAAAAGGCGAACTCAACGCAGCCCGCCTCGACCGCAAGCTCCCACTGCTCCTTCGAAAGATTACGCTCTGCAAACCAGGCGATCCAATCGACCTTGTCGCCCAGGCCCCGGCGGATAATCTCGCTGCAGACCGCCTCGCAGTGGGACGATGGGATATTGAAGACGGGGTCAATGAACTGGAACGTCTTGAGGCCGTGCTGCTCGATGAGCATTTGGACTTCATCAACTATTCTCTCAGGTAGCCTGCACCGCACTCTTGAGCCATTCAGGAAGGGATAGACGCAGTATATGCAATGTTGGGCACAACCCCTACTGCTCTCGACGCCCACGTTAAACGGCGCCCTCAAGTACGGCTTGGGGTCAACGATATAAGGTTCAGCGTCCGGATACTCCGCCAGATCGAAGAGCTCGCCTCGGCCGGCGTTTTTTATCTTGCCATTCGCTCGATAGAGCAGGCCGCCAACTTCTTCCGGGCGGCTCAGACTCGAAGATAGCGAGCGGAAAACATACTCGCCCTCGGACACGATGCCAAAATCGAGCTGGGGAACCCGCTCCATGATCTCTTCTGCGTAGATCGAAAATCCAGGCCCCCCGATCACGAGGCATGTTCCCGGACACTTGGCCTTGATGGCCTCGGCCGTTCGGGGAGTCTCAAGGAAATAGTAGAAGCGGTCGCGGAATTGGGTAGTATCGACATTGCGTAGGGAGATGCCGACCATCTCCGGGCTCTGCGTTGAAAGGGCTTGGTCAAGCGCGTCGTAAGGCCGCTCTTGAAGGTTCATATCCAGCACTTCGATCTCGTGCTCAGTGGACTTTCTCATGAATCTACCGAGCGCGTTCAAGCCTGCCGGGAATACGGGTGGCTCAAGACGTCCGAGATAGGCCTGAACAAGTAGTATCCTCAATATTTCCGCCTCGCCCGCGTGCTTCGGATGCGTCGAAAAGTGAAGATTATGGCTTGCGCCAGAGCCGCCCCGACAACATCCGCGCCGATGTCCCTGAAACTGGCGTCTCGACCTTTGACGAAGTATTGGTGGAACTCGTCCGTCGCGGCGAACGCAAGGCAGAATATGACCGCCATCAGCCCGGCCATGATTGGGCCATAAGAGAGCGGCCTTTGTCTGAACGCGATGTGAGCGAGCAAGCCCATCAAAAAATACTCGATCGCGTGCAACACGTAGTCTGGGAGGCGATTCAGTTCACTAGGGACGCTCGACATGGCCGAGGCAATAAAGACTAGTAGGCAATAGAAAGCGAGTGATCCCCAGATTAGACCGGGGCGAGGCGAGATTCTCATATATGTATCCCAATCATTGTGCATAGCGGACAGTCTGGCTTCAACCTGATTCTTCTAGCTCCTTAAGATACTATACGCAGCCGGCGCCTCTGGGCAAGCCCTCGATTGGTGCGAATTGGCAGGCGGCAGATATGCGCACGCGCTGTTCTGATTACGGCCTACTGCCCCGGTCCGATTGGTGTGGAGGTGGCATCCCCGGACCTATGAGCCGGCGTCCATAGATCTCAGCGCGGCCGAATGACGCTGCAATTCGCCACTTGGGGGAATGACGAATGGTCTCGACCGTCGGATCGGGCCTGCTATTGCCACGGGGTCTGCTGCCAAGGAAGACGTAGGCCGGCGTCGCGCCCTCATTTCCTCTGTGAAGTTCGTCAAAATAGAAGGGGTTGGAAGCGGGGTATAAGATACTTCTCTCGCAGATGGCGGGTATCCAAAGGCCGCTGTAGTCGTGTTCGGGGACATTCAAGATTATCTCAGCCCGACTCGTATTCTGTTTGATCCATTCAAACGCGCGCATGTCGTCCTGCGAAACGGAGCTCTGAGACGAGAAATTTACAGTGTAAAATTGATTGTAATAATCCCAGCATAGGCCGGCCACAAGGACCACTGCCATCCCGACCACAGAGAGGCCGACCGCTGCGACGGCGAGCTTGCGCTTCCGCGCAAAAGACCATAACTGAAACAACAGTAAGGCGAAGACTAGCGGAAGAACATGTCGAAAACGAAGCGCGCCTAGCCATTGAGTGTCAAGCAATTTAGAAGCCACGCGTAGTGAAACAACAATAACCGCAAGAAATGCGCAGGCCAGCGGCAACACTCTAGAGACCCGGTATCGAACGAGCGCTTTGGAGGATTGCGCCAATCCTAGCTTGCTCTTAGCTGTAAAATCCATCAGTTTATCGACGAGACCGGCGCAGATCACGGACATCGGGGCTAGCAGCATCATGGCCATTCGTTCTGGATACAGAGCATAAGAAAACGGCAGTATCCAATACTGCGAGTTCACGACCAGGCCGATTGGAACCAGGGAGGACAGGAATACCGACAATCGCATCTTCCAGCTGAGCGTCGAGATGAACATACCCAAAAGGATGATATACACAAAAGGGTTCTTAAACGTAAAACGTATGTATAGGGGGATAGTCCGGAGGCTGTCTTGGATGGTCCCGTTCCAGGAATGCCCCTCGTCCCTTTGCCACGATTTGCACCACTGGACCTCCCCCTCGCTCACTTCCGGCGAAAACCCAGCGAGGAATGGCCCGACCAATAGAAGCGCGATTAAAGAGACCAGAAAGCCTCTCCCGGCATAGGCTTTGAGACGGCCGAGTCTGCTTGTGGCCACGGCGTACAATGAGAAGCACAGGCAAAAAGCAACCAAGAAATAGGTTGCCCCCAGAAATGGGATCGAATGAGTGAGCAATGCGGCGCCCCATAAGGAGGACTGAACTAGAAGCCCCAGAAAGCTGTGGTCACGGCTTAAACGAAAGAACGGCCCAAGTGCGGCTAGAATGAAGGCAAATGACAGCACTGTGGGATTGCCACCTCCCTCACTGTAAATCTGAGGCGAGGCGGCAAGGAAGGTTGCAAGGGCCGCGGTACAAAGAGAGACGGCCGGGTTAAACCACACTCGAAGGAGCAGAAACAGTCCAAAAGCCAGAAGAATGTACGTAAGACAAGTCCATAACATGGCACTGGTTTGAACTTCCAGCTCGGAAGTCAATGATGTGCAAGCGATGAGCACGGAGAAGCCTATCGGGTATTCGCCAAAAGAATCGATGGGAAGAAGCGGTCTATGAGTTCTCGGTATCGAATCGCTGTCGATTATGAGCCTAGCGTTGTAAGCATGCATGCTCATGTCGGGCCCTGGTGGCACGATCGCATTGACGGTCGGCAAGAGCCGGGCCAAGACGATTACAGCGGTCACAACTGCCAGCAGGAGCCATGTTTCTTTGCCGAGACCCCTGGTCGGCCGGCGAGGCAGTCCTTTGTTGCCTCTCACTCCCAGGAAAACCAAAAGTCCGGCAAGAGCAAGAACTACTACCCAAATCAGAGATGACAGCGAGATCGGGATGTATCTTGTGAGCCAGGGCAGAAATGTCCAGCAGCTTATGCCGAAGAAGATGCAGTATATCGCTCTGGTGAAGAGATCGAGCGCTCTGAAGCCGCCCAAAATCCAGAGCAACGTCGCTGGCAGAGCGAACATTCCGACCGCCGGGAACGCAACTAACAAGGCGATAAGCAGAAGCCATACTACTGCAGTGGTGCGATTGGTGTTCACTGCCGGTCCCCCCCAATTCTCACGCTGCCGACAAGTCGCCGCATTCCAGTGAGTTAAAGAATGCCGAAGGGGGGACTCGAACCCCCACGTGCGTATTTACACACTAGGTCCTGAACCTAGCGCGTCTACCAGTTCCGCCACTTCGGCATTAGGCTGAATAGCATTACTTTCGAATGTTCGCGACTACGTCAAAACAATTGGGATACCATTTGGATACCACCCGATATCGCTGCCACCGATTGATGCTATTCATTTTCATGTGGATCAGATTCGGTTATATTACGTGCCTTGTCAAGAGCGCTGATTGCTTCTTTGAGTTGATCCTGATGCAAATGCAATATCTCACGGCAAGCGCACCAACTCGGAGCAGGAAAGGAGCAAGGCCCGAGCTTGGCTACTCGTGGAATTGAACCATCGACATCAGCCCCGCGAGTCTCGTGCGGCTGGGACTCTCGAGTTTGATGGACGAGATCACAATGTTGCCACTGCCGTAGAATCTCAACGCGATATGCTTCACCATGCGTTTCTCAAAAACCCATTCAGGTCGAGAGCCGAGATCGATATTGACGAGGTCGAAGCTCCCGGCGTCAACGTGCGTGCTAGGGTCGCCCTCTAGCCATCTGGATGAGGTAAGCTGCATCGCGGGTTCTTTCCGAACCTCCCTCGGGCGAATCTCTGATCTTGGATTGTCTCGCGTCTCATCCTCCGGCAGTAGTATCCACACTAGCTGGCAATCGATGCTTCTGGACAATTGTGTGCGATCAATTGAGATAACGACATTGGCGATCCCAAGCGTTGAAGTATTCAGAAGAGGGCTTGTCAGAACGGCGGCTTCGCTCTCTGTGATTCTCATATTGATGGCCGTGTTCAGACCTTTGTTGGCTTCATCAGAGGAGTCGATCATGGAGAGCTCGGCGCCGCTACACTTCCATTGAGAGAGGGGAAATCCACCCGGTCCCCAGAAGAGGCTCTTTTGGCCATAACTCAACTTCCCGAAGCGCGCCGCCAATTGTTTGCATTGCAGGGAGAGCTCGTTGTCCTGCTGAGCACCGAAGCCGACCATTTTGAAGAAGAATTCGGGAGCGGCATGGTCCTCATATAAGTAGTTTATCAGTTTCTCGCACCTGAATTTGCCTGCCGATGTGCTGTCGTACTCGCTGATCCGAGACAGATTGAACTGTGGGTCAATGTTGGCAAAGTATAGAACAGTCCCCGGTTTGGGTGTTCCCACAACTCCCCAGATTGAGCTGAGAGCCTTTCGGATCGGTATGGATTCGCTCCAGGTTCGGGTATTCATGTAGGCAAATGGGATTTGGCCGATGAAGAGAAGGATTGCGGCCGCGGAACCGATTGAGGCCAGTCGCTTAGTCCAGTGGAACCTGGTGAATTTGCCTGCCAGCTTTCGAACACCGATGACGAGGCACCATGCCACCGCCATGGTGTAGCCGGCGCTCGGGACATAAACAAATCGCTCCTGGGGCTCAATCTGAAGGGGCGGCAAGAAGGGCAGAAGCAGAAATACTAGTGCGAAAATATACTGCCTCCTCGCAAATGGTATCATGGCGAGCAGCAATACCCATATCTGATTTGGGAAAAATGCCAGTCGAAGGTACTGGCCCATTTTGGCGAAGAGGCCAAGTGGATCGTCCAAGAATAGCCTCATGTAGCTCACATTCTGTTCATATCGAGCGATCCTGAAGACGATATAGACGGCAAGTATGAGCAAAAACGGCGAGGCGTTCTTCGCTATCGCGATGACAGAGTCTTTTAGGCGAGTGCTCCTAACTCTTGTGCACGCGTCGAATGCGATCATGACAAATGGAAGCGTTACCCCAACCTCCTTTGAGCCAAGACACAGGACAACGAACACGCCGGTGAAGATGAGCCATTTGCGAATTTGAGCGGGCGTTCCACGCTGTCGAGCGTCGAGGTAACGGCTGAAGGCAAGAAGAGACGCAAGATAAAACGTCAAACATGAGACGTCAAAGAGCGACACGATCAGACAGATGCACTCGCTATGTATCGGGTGAGTGGCGAATATCAGCGCCGAGGCGACGCTCACGAATCTGTTTCGGAAGAGAACCTTTGCCAATGAAAAGACCAGGAATACGTTGATAAGATGAATAAAGATGAGCATAAAGCGATAGCCTACGTAGTTGGACTCGAACAGAGCGTATCCAATACGGAAGATAACCATCGCTGTGGGTCGGCAGAAGTTCCATAGCCCGTTCCAAGTCTGGTCGATTAGCGCCGCAAGAGAGAACGGCAGCATGTGGGCGAAGGTCTCCGGAATCGGAAAGTCATCCAGGCTCACGCCATATATCAGAAGCGACACTAAGACCGTCAAAGGTATGAATACATACCACCGCGAGAGAAACTCAGCGGTCTTAGATTCCCAGTGTGTCAGGCCATTCTCCATGACGAGAAGACTGCCAGTTCCCTACCGTCTTTGCAACCCTGGCCCAAGAAGGAGATGACTATTTTATGTATTCGCTCTCGACGAGGCGCAGTATCGCTTTCGCCCGATGAGCTCATTATCTACACGGATTGGCTGACGTTTAACTCGATCGTTGACGAAAGAGGTTGCAAAACAAACCCGTGCCGCTTAACCTCAACTTGCATGATATGAGGAGGCAATTCTCATCTGGAGACCGTCCAAATGTGAATTGCGCCGCGTCGAGGCCTGATTCCCGTTCTGGGCAACCTCCATATTCGCCATTCGCTAAACATTCCGATTCAGCTTGAGGGGACAACGTCAAAGAGATGACCGATAAGCCGACCAGAAGAGCCGCGCTGCTCATCGCGGTCATCTCATCATTCCTGATCCCGTTCGTGAGTTCCGCCGTCAACATCGCGCTGCCCACCATCGGCAAGGAGTTTGGGAGCAATGCCCTCGCGCTAGGCTGGATTTCGACCTCATATCTGCTTGCATCGGCGATGTTCCTCGTGCCGTTCGGGCGACTCTCCGACATCTATGGCCGGAAGCGACTCCTAAAATGCGGCATGTTCATTTACATAATCGCCTCGTTCTTCTGCATCATCTCAGACTCCGCCTCGTTTCTGATAGCGTCCCGCTGCCTGCAAGGGATTGGAGCCGCGCTGTTCTTTGCGCCATCTCTCGCCATTCTGGTCACGGTTTTCCCGGAGAACAAACGAGGCAAGGCCCTGGGGATAGCTATCGCCTCGGTCTATCTTGGCCTTTCTGCAGGTCCATCCATCGGCGGCATTATGACGCAACATCTAGGCTGGCGGAGCATTTTTGCCGTCAACTTCGCACTCGGCGCCTTGGTCATCATCGTCATCTACACAATGCTGAAGGGCGAATGGGCGGGCGCAAAAGGGGAGAAGTTCGACCTCACTGGCTCCGTTATCTATAGCCTCGTCCTTGTTGCGACCATATATGGTTTCTCACATTTGTCAGAGTCGCTTGGCCACTGGTTCTTTGGAGCAGGCGTAGTCGGGCTGATAGCGTTCATCGCATTTGAGATGAGGCAGGAAAGTCCAGTCCTCAATGTCAAACTCTTCGCGGGGAACCGGGTCTTTGCGCTGTCCAACGTTGCGGCGCTCGTCAACTACAGCGCGACTGCCGCCGTAGTGTTTCTGCTTAGCCTTTACTTGCAGGCGATCAAAGGCCTCAGCCCGCAGGACGCCGGCCTTATCATGCTATGGCAGCCCATAACGCAGGCGATTATTTCGCCATTTGCTGGAAGACTTTCCGATAAAGTTGAGCCTCGAATAGTCGCCTCGGTCGGCATGTTCCTGACCGCTGTTGGGCTTGTCCTTTTGGCATTCTTGGGTGACGCAACCTCGCTTACTTACGTTCGCGCGGTCCTAATCCTCATTGGGCTTGGGCTTGCGCTATTTTCATCCCCAAACACGAACGCCGTGATGAGTTCTGTCGATAAGAAGCACTATGGCTTCGCCTCGGCCACTGTCAGCACGTTCCGCCTCATCGGGATGACGCTCAGCATGGGCATCGTGATGCTGCTCCTATCGCTCTATATCGGCGAGGCGCAGCTGGCGCCTGCGCACCACGCCGGTTTCCTCGACGCCCTCAGGATGACCTTCGCCATCTTCGCCGCTCTATGTGCCGCCGGCGTTCTTGCCTCGTTCGCCCGAGGCAAGCTGCGCGCCTAGATCCATTGCCGCAGGGGCAGTCATTTTCTGTTTGCCATCTACCCGAAAAATTAGATTGACGACAAAGGACATTGCGGGATGAGCACATTTATCGTGCTGTGGGGAGGCTATGAGCTTGGAAGGCGTCGGTCTGTGAGTTGCGTCCGCTGGGTGATTGTGGAGTGCGGCGGCTGGACACCGCTTTGGTTTGCCGCGGCCAGGCGCTGGCATCCACGCTATATTGATTGGCGTCCAGATCGAAATATCTGTCTGAAAGGCCAAGAAAGCAATCTACAAGAGAGTGATGTCAAGCCACCACCAATGAAAGCGGCGTCGAGCCACCGCACTCTAGAAGGCAGGCGCCATCTGAGTCAATCTGATTCTTCGGGATCTAAGGATTCACTTGACACAGGATACGATAACCATAGACAAGTACTTGATAATTCCGGCAATAAATAGGTTTCACCGGGACGGGCCGATGCTTCAGTCTGCAGCGAATGGGATGAGAAGCGGGGGGTGATTTCGGAATCGATAGCACAGGGCATTAGATCCGCCTTCACGACCCTAATTATGGAGACCTATGTAAATCCGTGGCGCCCTGTCCCGCCCACATTATGGCTCGTGTTCTGGTGTCTATGGTCAATGATAACGACGCGGCGTAGAGCTAACTTGCCGTGGTCAAGGTGGCGAAGGTGGGCGCTCTATTATCTGGCAGTGATTCCCACACTGGGATGCGATGCCTTCGATGAATTATCAGACTATTTGAGGGGGAATATGCCGCCTCCAGAACCGTTCCCGGTCGCACCCACATCGTCTGAAGCCCGTGGAAGCTAAATTGAGGTGATAGAGGCAGAGAAGGCTAGGTCAGCGAAGCGGGATGCGTCGAAGTAGGCTCCTGTTGCGAGGAAGATGCGTAGCAACGTGCTCAGGAGATGGTCTTGATCCGAGAGCAGGACGGGATGGCGACGCACTTCGACGACGCCTGGCGGGTGCCTATGGCACACGGGGGGGGGACCCACTCGAAGGGGCTGTTGGCCGGAACCCGCGTGGGGTGTAGCTCCCACCCGCCTGGGGGGCGGGCTCTCCAGCCTACAATTTGAGAGCCAGCCCGATAGGTTGAATCTGAGTCCCCATTACACATTGATTCTGGTGATTAACGAACCACTGAACCGCCGTCTGAAAAGCCCGCTATGCGTCGCTCAGCCAAGCGTCTTGATGGCGGCCATGGCATCGGACAGCAATTCGTCGGGGCTGATGGGCTTCCCAACGGCTTTTTTCATCCACAGGTCTGGGTAGATGTTGCCCAGAGCGCATATCCGCTCCAATTCTAAGGCGAGGTCGTGGCTCTTGAAGTAATTCTCAAGCTGGTGATTGATGATATGCCCAATCGGGTAGTCCGGCAAGTAGAGATAATTCGTAATCATGTGCGAATAGATGGCCAGGATGGAATCGTCGGACTTGCCAAAGTGAGGCTCCCAATACTTGGCCCAAATGGCATTCGCGGCATCCAAGACGCTCCGCTTCAAATCGGCCGGTTTTGCGTCAGGGCACTTGTAGAGGTATCGCCAGGCGGCCATATCCACAAGCGACATTGCCGCAATCTCGCACGTCGATAGGTATGAATGTATCGCGGCTTCCGGGTTCGCCTCTTCGGCGGATATGCCGAGAACCTCTCTGTCTTTCCCCTGAAACAAGAACGCTATCGCCTCCGTGAAGGCCGTATTCGGAACACCCTCGAGCATTGTATGATCGATCATATTCATGCTGATCGTCTGCTCCACAGTGTGGCCCAGCTCGTGCATAGCGATATTGAAAGCGTTGTAGTTCATCTTGCCATTCTCAGTGCGGATTCTGAGCAGTGCCATTTCGTCTCGCATCCCGGCGCCGCGAGCGTGACCTGCGCTTCTTGATGGCTCGGCCCGGATATGAGTTGCGAGATATTGAGCCTTATCTCTCGAGAAGCCCAACTTCATGAGGATTTGCGGGATATTTTCGTTGAACGCATCGATATCCGGGTAATGCTTCTCAATGAGCCCGTCGAGCTCCGATTGGCTCTCCATCGGCTTGAAGCCCTGATACCAGATGTCATAGGGTCTGAGATGGCGGCCCAATCGCTTCTTCATCTCCGTGGCTACATCACCCAGCGCCGGCGATGAAAGCAGTTGATCGAACATCTCCTCAGCCCTTGCCTCAGGAATCTCTCTGTGAAGGTTGAACCGGCGGTCAATCAGCGTCTTGTTGACTGTGTAGTATTTGTCCTGGCCCCGCTGGGCCTTGAAGACGTCAAACCAGATGGAATAACGGCGCTCACCCTCAGGCGTGAAGGCTTTGCTCTTGCCCGCCTCGTCAAAGCACTCATTGGTATATGGGCTCCAGACGGTCTTGCTGCTATTGATGACCTCGATCGGGATGGTCCCCTCGATGATATGTCTCATCACCCTCAGGATGAGTTCCTGCTTGGGCATGCCTTCGGGGTCGGCGTATAGCGCCTTTAGCTCGTCTCTTAGGCCCCAGTGCGAGATAAGCCGCTTTTCCTTCGTGTAGAGCCGCTTGCCGTCCTCGCCGACGAGGCAATTCATGAAGATATTGTAACCATTGATATATGTGTCGGCCTTGTTGACCGCGAGGAATATATTGTGCGAGACATCGGCCGGGACCCGGCTCTCGTAGTTCGCAAGCCTGACCTCTACCCATTTCTCCCGGCTCCATTCCGCATGATTCTTAATCATCGACTCGAATGTCTCCCGCTTGAAATTAAGCAGTATCACGAATGGGAGCTTGAGGTCGAATAGGTCGTCGGTTACGTGCTTGAACGGATTGAATCTCGCAAGCAGCTCATCTTGAGGCGAGAATGGGCCGAGCTCCAGATCTTTCCACTTGCTGAAACTCGTGTGGACCTCGAGAAGATGCCCGTGCAGTTTCTCAAACACGATCTCTAGTTTACCGCGAAACGCGGCGAGCTCCGTGGCATCATCTATGAAATACTTGAGGCAGAAATTGCCCAAGTCTTCCGGGGAGCCATCCTCTTTCTGCCAAAGCGAAAGTACTTGCTCAAAACCATTCTTGAATCGCTCTTTGCTCTTGAACCGCTTGCTCACCTCACCAAAGGTCTGCTCTCGCAGCTCGCTGGGAACATCAAACATAGGAACTCCTTTTTTCATTTGAGCGAACATCTGAGTTCGCACCTATCGAAATAACGCTAATGATCGTAAATGGACTGCCGCCCGGCAGACTCCAATCTGCCGCGTCGCTTTTTATCTCATTCGTCCTCATTCGTCGCATTAGACCAAGCCAATGATCCCGGCAGACTGCTAATCCGTTTGACCACCTCGTCTGGCGATGATCTGGAATGTGTTCTGGGAGCGGATGAGGCTGTTGGCTATTATGCAAAGCGCCCCGTATCGGCGGGCGCAGTATTTGTCGAGCCTGATTATAGAGAGCCCATTGGCCTCAAGCACGGAAAGCACTTGTTCCGGGTCGATTCCCCCGAATTGACGCTGGATGTCCGATGTTGAGTAGTCAATGTCCTTTGCCTCATCGGGGAATTTTCTGAGATACCGTCTATAGATCGCCTCGTCTAGGGTGGCCGCCGCCCGGTGCATGGCGAACCTGAGTTTGCTTGATATGGCCTGCTTCAAGGGTTCATGCGTTATGAGAATGATGCCGCCTTCGGTCAGCCGCTTTGCCGCCAGCTCGAGCGCTTTTGGGACGTTCGTAACGTGGTGCAGCGTGCCGCAGAAGACGATGAGATCGAATTTGCTCCCGCAATTTTCCAGAAAATGAAACATGTCCGCACAGACGATCTTCGGTCTGACGTTGAGTTTTCGACCCGAGATTTTCTGCCTGAACGCGAGCAGCATCTCGATAGAGAGGTCCAGCGAGGTAACGTCGAATCCGCTCTCGGCCAAAAGAAGCGAGACCTTGCCCGTCCCGCATCCGACGTCAAGCGCAGTTGGGCTTTTCGTCTGCTTTGCCAGTATCTCGCTGATGAGGCGGAATGTCGCCGCGCGCCGCTTGCGCTCATGGAAGTTGGTTTCCTC
>JAGHCW010000167.1 GCA_021160245.1 bacterium
AAATGGCCCCTCGCCTAGAAGCGCGTTGTTCATATCGACTATCCGTCCACCCAGCAAGGAGACGACAGATATTCCGCCACCCAGATGGCAGACCACAAAGCTCGTGTCCTCAATGCTCTTGCCAAGCTGCCTTGCTCCCTCTCTACCTGTCGCCTTGAGATTAAGAGCGTGTGTCGTGGAAATTCGCTCTATCGGTGCAAAGCCCGAGACCCTCGCTATGTCCCACAGCTCGTCCGTCATCACCGAATCCACAATATAGGCCGGAACTTTGAGCGGCCTCGCAATGGCATCTGCAAGCGGAGCGCCGAGATTGCTCGGATGATTCCCGTAGCGCGATATCTTGAGGTCCTCGATCATGTCATTATTAACGAGATACGTCCCCCCGGGCAACGGGTGCAAAAGCCCGCCTCGTCCAACAACCCCTCGTGTTCGCTCTTTCCAACCCGGAAACTTGTCTAAAAGCTCGAGAATCATGCCCATCCGCCATTCAAGCTGATCATAAGCTAGCTTGAACGAGGCCACCTTCTCCCTATCATGAGGCACGGTTTCACGCAGAAGAAATTCTTCATTTGCGCAGAGCCCGACCTTGGTTGAGGTTGACCCCGGATTGATGACTACGATTAGGTCCTTTCCCAATTTCACCTCATTTCTGCCGACCATTCACACATCAAGCCGGCTTCTTTTGTGAATTTTGATTGATCTAATGCCCTGCATTATCACCAAAAGCCCGCCGTCATTCAAGCTTAAAACGAAAGGGAAGGTCAAAGGCGTCATACTATATGGATTAGCTACCGTCTTTCGCTGACACCAGGTGTTGCATGAGCAGGCTGGTCCTCTGGCAAGCAGCATGAGGCAGCTGGATACATCCGAAGCCTGAGCAAAACAGACTTGTGGGGCACTATACATCCGAAGAAAGAGATTGAATTGTGATCCGGTGACCGGCTATACTTAACCCAATTAAGAATGAGAACATGGCGACACGGGTAAAAGTGCAGGTTGATTTCACGGTTGGAGGAGAGAATATGCGAAAAACGAGAATCTTACTTCTTGTTGTGGGCATTGCGGTTATAGGGGCCGGAGTTCTCTGCATTTCATACTGTGACATCAGATGACTGCTGCGGCTATTTCTACGTCACGCCGCACTTCGTCCTTGACAACGGGGAGACATACCAATACCAATTCGAGTGTTCTGAAGAAGGCTGCGCATGCGGCGTCCTGGAGATCGATGCGGACTGCTGAAGATTGCGCTAAGCTCTAAAAGAGCGATCATCAAGCACTTAGCCCGTTGTCCCACGCGTTCTGCCGCTTGATATAGGAACTTGGCTCATTGTAGAGCGCAAAAGAAGCTGAAAGAGGAGAAGCTGATATGAAGAATGCAGGAACACACATCGCGTTGTGCATTCTGGGAACACTCATACTGCTCGCGGGCGGGTCAGTGTTTGGGGATGAGTGGCATAACTACACGGCCCCGGGCTGGGCAGCAGTATCGATCGTGAAGATGGGCCCGGATGGCGCGCTGTGGTTGCATGGCGGAAGCAGCTCAATGAGCGGTCTCCTTCGGGCAACAGCCCGCGATGGCCTGCTGAACTTCCAGCACTTCTCGCCATACAACAGCCTGTGTATCCCGAATGCTATCTGTGACATACAGCCCAGTCTTGACGGCCTGTGGCTAGCAACTGCTGAGAGTTTGCATCTTTACAGGGGCATATATTCAATAACGCACACTCCAGACAACAGCCCATTGCCCGTTAATACCGTCAGGAAGCTCTGCGCCGGCCCCGACGGCGGACTCAGGGCCGGGAGGACGAGGCGATGTGCTTGTTCAATGACGGGCTCTGGGTAAGCTTCACGACAAAAAGCACGATATTGCCCGGCGATGCTCGTCTACTGACATGGCGTTCGACGAATCTAACGGAATCCTCGCATGTATTATCACAGAGCATTTGTCCACATGGTGTTTTACTGTCAAACTACGCCCCTTAATGCCCCAAGTCAACGCAACGGATATTCCATGTTCTTTCCCCCCCTTGTCCTTTTTCCGTCGCTTAGAATCTCCATGCGAGCGCAATTGACATCGCGTTGCCGTTAGGTTATCTTTTTACTGATAGCTTGTGCTCCGTGGCGACTTGCTTTTTAGGGTGCCCGGTGCTCTTCTCCGGGCGGCCAGTAAGGTGTTCTGGGGCCGACGGAAGGGTACTGTGATAATCATTCTGTTTAAGGAAAGCAGATGATTGGCAAAAAAGTAGGCTCATACGAGATCAAGGGGCTTATTGGCGAGAGCCCGGGTTCGATAGTGTATCGGGCCACACAGCCGAGTCTTGGGCGGCCAGTGGCGGTAATGATGCTTAAGCTAGCTCAGGCCTCTGATCCAGCAGTCAGAGAGCGGTTCAGACTTGAGGCGCTCAAGCTGTCGAAGCTGAATCACCCGAATATCGTTGTGATTTACGACTTCATAAGACAGTACGGCAGTTTCTTCATTATAATGGAGCTCTTGAGAGGTCGCCCGCTTGGCGATGTTATAGAGCAGAAAGGCGCTATACCCCCGGACAAGTTGGTGCCGATGTTCACTCAGATGCTCGAGGCAATCAGATACGCCCACAGGAAAGAAATCCTGCATGGCGACATTCGCCCGAGCAACGTTTTTGTGGATGAACAGGGAACGGTCAAGATCACCGATTTTGGGAAGTCGAGAATAGCCGCCTCGGCCACGGTTGACTCTCGATCATCGATTCAAGAGCGAGTCAAGTACATCTCACCGGAGGGCATCAAGCGCGAGCCTTATGACGAGCGGTCAGAGGTTTACTCACTCGGATGCTTGCTTTACAAGATGGCCACCGGTCGCTCTCCCTTTTCCGGAAAAAGCGCGTATGAGATAATGGAGCACCATATCCGTGAGACGCCGGTTCCACCCAGAGAGGTCGCGCCTGATGTGCCCAAGATAGTCGCGGATACTATTGAGAAAGCGATGCAGAAATCTCCGGATAAGCGATTTCAGAGCTTAAAAGAGATGGAGGCGTTCTTCAAAGGCGATACTACGCACGCCGAGGTTGCCCGGCTGAACAAGCAGGCATTCAAGCTCTATGGTCACCGCAATTATCCCTCCGCAATGGGAATTTGGGAGCAGGTTCTCAAGCTCGATCCCGGGAACGCGAAAGCCTTGGGCGGTCTTGCCCGCGTGCGTGAGAAGATCGGCACGGAGCCTGAAGAAGGGCTCTTTGAGATAGCTGCGAAGCCATCGAAGCAGGAAAAGGCTGGACGAGGCGAGCCTGGCGGGTCGAAACGAACCGCTCGCCCGACGACGATTGGGGGGGCGGTGGCGGTCTTAGCTCGGGCGATCTCCTCTCCTAGAAAACTCAATCGAGAGCCGGCGTTGATGTTTCTGATATTTATTATGCTGGGAGTAGTCCTTCTGGCTGGTTTCCTGATAATTAACATTACAAAATCTCCATCCGGCAGGGGCATAACACTGGCTGTTCCGGTTCCGAATGAGTTTTCTGAACCTAAACCTATAGCTTCTGTCCCTGTCAAAGCGAGGTCGCGTGATGTTAGAAGAGACCGGGAGGACTTGGCCTTGGATGCCAGCCGACGGGCCAAAAAACTTTGTGAAAATGGGCAGAGGCGGAAGGCGCTTGTCATGTACCAGAAAGCCCTTGACCTCTCAGAGCATGATTCGCGTGAGGTGGCCAGAGACTATGCTAGTTGCTGTGTTTTGCTTGGCTTGGATCTGATGAAAACGGCGCCGGATACGGCTCTTCAGTTTTTTCAGAAAGCCTCTAAGATAGACCCGTCCTCATCTGAAGCTCATCTGCAAATTGGCCGGGTTCTCGGCAGTCGCCGTGATTATCAGCGGGCCATTGCTTCCTACCAGAAAGCGCTTTCAATAGACCCCGATCTTGCGCTTGCGCGGTTCAATCTCGGGCACGCCTATATGTCGCTTAAGAAGTTCTCAAAAGCGACAAAGGAGTTCAGCGCAGTCGTAGCGTCCGACTCTGCCCTTATCTGCGACGCGTACGTCAATCTGGGAGTTGCATATTACAGAATGGGGAACCTGAAAAAGGCCGCCGACGTCTTCTCAAAAGGCGTTTCCGCCTGCCCCAAGAACCGAGACCTCAGAACAAAGAGGGACAGTGTCATGAAGAAGCTCAAGAATGCGCCGAAGCGCAAGCGCTAGACCCCGGGGTAACCCCGGCATAATCGATCACCGCAGCGCCGTTCGTGCCGCTCTTGTTCTCTGCCTCGTCGTCTGGCTTACCGGATGCTCGAGCATATCGCCCACGATTGGAGGCGCTCAGGGGAAGGTAACAAATGGAAAGTATGTCTGCGACACCTACGAATTTGAGTTTTTAATTCCGAGAGGATGGCAGGTCTCCAATGAACAGTGGCCTCTGCGCTCTGCCCTTGTGACGCTTGAGGGCAAGGACAACGCCACATCTGGTAGAATCATTGCCTTCGATTTCGACCCGGAAGAGAATCTGAGCACTGCAGAGAAGGAGGCGAAGATGATTGCCTCAGTCACACGTCGTCCCTTCTCGCTCCCTGCCATGAAGCTCCGTCCTGCGAAGAAGCCCCGCCGGCTGAAAACCGCATGGGGCTCGGTTCTCGAGACCGTCTATAACTGCAAGGAGGGAGACCTGATGCAGGTCTATCGCATCTGGTTCATCTCAAAGGATAAATTCGGCCTCGCCTTCGTCTGCAAAACGTCCGAACTGCTGTACGATCTTGTGAAGCCGGAGATGGAGTACATGTTGACGAGCCTAAAATTCTCAAGTTCCGTCGCTTCTTATGAGCCCAGGGTCATTCCTGCTTTCGATGCAGACAACCTGGCAAAGACAATCGCCCATCTCGACAAGCAGTATGCAAGCGCCTCCCTCGCGGTCTCGCAGGCGCTTGGGGGAGATGCTCGCAAGAACAGTCTCAAGGATTTGAGAAGCGAGCTGCAAGACAGAGAGAGAGAGCTTCTGAGGGTGAAGCGTCTGCTGGAGTTAAGTGAGCTTGAGGGTTGCGCCAGAGAGTCTGCGGAGCTGAGCGCGAAACTGAAGTCGCTGAGCGCAAGAGCTTTGAGACTGGGTTATGTAATGCATGATGTGAAATACAAGGGTGAGACACTTTTTCAGATTGCTAAGTGGTACACGGGCGAGCCGGAGAACTGGCCCAGCATTGCCGAGTTCAATGGCATCTCGCCTGAAGAGGTGAAAATCGGTTCGACGATAAGGATACCACTTTCCCTTGGCCTGAAGACGCGAAAGCCGATGCCGCCGCCCAGAAAACAAAGAACTCGAAAAAAACGGGTGAGGCAGAAGCCGAAAGAAACTGATGATATGGAACCTGTGGGTCCTCAATAGGTTAATCTAGACTAGGGGAAGGCTGCGCAATTTCACGACTGAGAACGAAGAGGCTTTGCTTCGAGCCTCTGACTGAGAGAAGAAAGGCGAAGCAATTCTGTATTCATCAATCTCATCATTGTCTTCTCTCTCCGCGATCTGAGCTTGCCGGCCCTCTATATGAAGTGTCGCACGGGAGGTTGACAGTCTCTTCTGGAACTCTCTCTTCAATTAAAAGGAGAGCAATCGCCAAGGCGGGATTGCAGTGCGCACCATGGAATGAAGTAAATTAATATGAGGAGGCATATCGTAATGAAGCAGGCAGCCAGGATCATATACCCCGCGCTCTGCCTTTTTACCGGTTTTTTTCTGGGCCGGGCGCTTGGCGGGACGCTCCGATCATACTTGGCCGGAATAGGAATAGGCGCGTTTGTGTGGATAGTGACATTCAGCATAGAACGGTATTTCGAGAGGAAGCCGCTGAGGAAATTACTGGGAGGAATACTTGGTCTATGTATCTCCCTTTCTGTAACGTGGTGGCTCTATTCACTATTTAGCAAACTCGTGCTAACCGCATACGGTCCGGGGGCTTTGACAGTCATACTAGGAGCGACACCGTTCAAGGCACTCGTCGTGCTTGGGGCCGTCTATACGGGCATCAGGATTGGCGCCCAGAAGCTGGGAGAGATCAGTATTGCAGGCATTCGCGGGCTATTTAAGACGAAGACCGTAGTTGAGGGAAACAAACTGCTGGACACAAGTGTCATCATCGACGGCCGCATCGCCGACGTCTGCGAGACCGGATTCGTCGAGGGAACGCTTATTGTGCCACAGTTCGTGCTCAGAGAGCTTCAGCATATAGCCGATTCCGGCGACTCGCTGAAGCGCAAGCGAGGCAGAAGAGGATTGGACATACTGCACAAATTGCAGAAGAAGAGCGACGTCGAAGTGGTCATCACAGATCGTGATTTCCCCTCCACGAAAGAAGTTGATGACAAGCTGGTTCTGCTGGCAAAAAACATGAACGCCAAAGTAGTAACTAACGATTTCAACCTCAACAAGGTCGCTCGGCTCCAGGACGTGGCCGTGCTCAACGTCAATGAGCTCGCAAATGCTGTGAAGCCCGTTGTGCTGCCAGGGGAGACTGTGAACGTCTGCGTAGTAAAGGAAGGCAAGGAGAACAACCAGGGCGTCGCCTATCTGGACGACGGCACCATGGTCGTTATCGAGGAGGCAAGACGCTACAAGGGCAAGATAGTTGAATCAGAGGTAACGAGCATCCTTCAAACCACCGCCGGCAGGATGATATTCGCAAAAATGAAGGAGCCTCAAAGAGATTCGAGGCAGGGCGGCAAGGGACAGACGTCCAGAGTCTCAAGATCTCGGGCAAATTAGAACGCGGCATCCTCACCGCGCAGTGTTAGAGTCGCTCAAAGGATGCGTCCAGAACCACTATGTTCTCAACTCTCATTTGGTATTGCTGATGCTGCTTTCCTCAGTAGTTGTGGCGGGCGGAGTTTCGGAGAGGATGGGCCGTGGCATTTCAAAGCCATTTGCCGAAATCGCCGGCGTCCCAATGCTTTACTACTCGCTAATGGCCCTTGAGAGAAGCCCGAGCGTGTCACAGGTCATCGTCGTAACGAGAGCGGAAGGCAGGGATAGACTCTGCGGCTGTGCCTATGCCGACCGCTTCACAAAGCTGAAAAAGACCGTCCTGGGAGGACCACTTCGCCAGGACTCCGTCCTAAACGGGCTGATGGCCGTTGATCCCAACGCTGATGCCATCCTGATTCACGATGCCGCAAGACCTATGCTGCATGACGAGTGGGTAGAGATAGCAATAGACGCCCTGACGGACTGCGCCGGCGTGATATTCGCTATGCCGCTTACAGACACACTTAAGCGAGCAGATAAAGACGGCCTTATCAAAGAGACCGTCAATAGAGAAGGGCTCTTCACTGTCCAAACGCCTCAAGTCTTCAAAACAGAATGGATAATGAAAGCGCACGAGCACAGAAAGGCCGAGCGCCTCGTTGCGACGGACGATGCCTCGCTCGTGGAATCGATTGGAGGCAAAGTCAAGATGCTCCCCGGCTATCGCAGCAACATCAAAGTTACGTACCCAGAAGACCTGATGATCTTAGAACGCCTCATGTCTGGGAGGGCACGCGAGTGGTTCGGTTCGGAATAGGCTTTGACTGTCATCGCCTCGTCGGTGGCCGCAAATTGATGCTAGGCGGAGTCGAGATACCGCACGATCAGGGCCTACTAGGTCACTCGGACGGAGACAGCCTCTGCCATTCTATCGCGGACGCGCTACTCGGGGCCGCTCATCTCCCTGATATCGGCCACCAATTCCCCGACACGGATGAGCAGTTCTTGGGCGCCTACAGCATCGATCTTCTGAAGGAGGTCGGCAGATTGGTGGGTGAGGCCGGGTTTGATATCGACTACATAGACAGCGTGGTGATTGCCGAGGCGCCGAAGCTCGGGCCGCATTACAGTGCGATGCAATCGGCTATTGCAGACGCTCTATCGATCTCGGAGCAGTGTGTGTGCGTCAAAGCCTCGACAACGGAGGGCCTCGGTTTCCTCGGGGCAAAAGAGGGTATCGCGGCAATGGCCGTCGCAACACTGTCAAACATAGAGCGAAAGTGAGCGCATTGCGGCGCATTTTGCCAAATGCGGTTGGCGGTTGGTAGTTTAAGGACGAAGGGAACGTTAAGGATGTGGACTAAGAAGATGGCGCTGCTATTGCTTGTTCTCGCCTTCACCACGGCTTGCGCAACGTCTGATAAGCGGGTCTCCGAGCTAATTGAGAAAGCGAGAGAGAGGTTCAAGGCGGAAGCTCCTGAGATCGCTGATTTCACAATAGACATGGAAGTGACCAATTTGTGGAAAACGGATCGATCAACATTGTCTTTTCAGATGATGGTGAAAGAGGCCAAGTCGAGAACAGACACGAGGTGTCTTGAATCTGAGTTTCCCGAGCCCCCGGAGAGTGGGTTCATGATTTACTATCAATCGGAGCCAAACTCCATCGTCTTCGACGGCGGGTCTTTGTGGTATGTCTCAGCCACAGACTTCAAGAAGGTCTATCCAGCAACCGGGGCGGGCAACAGAATCAAGCCGGAAGAGGCGCCACAGGAGAGAAGCTCACCCCTTCATTCGCTCATGTCTTTTCTTTCGATTTCCAGACCGCAAGGCGCCGAGACAGATACTAGATGGGTCACCGGGCTCTGGCCGGAATGGCTCGAGCGGGATAGCAAATTTCTCGGCATTGAGGAAGTATCTGGCAGGCCATGCTATGTTTTGGGAATGCCTTCCACCACAAAGACGCCCTGCGAGAAAGTCTGGATTGACGTCGAGACGCTGCATCTCGCAAAGGTGGGATTAGCCAGCGCAGGCTCTATGTCTTATGGCGTGACCTTCGGGGATTGGCGGGAAGTTGCTCCGGGGATTTGGCTACCCTTCAACGAGGTGATGATTGGCACGCGTGATGGGAAAGAAGAGCTCGTGAATAAGCAGAGAATCAAATCGGTTCAGGTTAACAACAACCTTTCGGACGACCTCTTCAACCCGCAGAAGATAAAGGTCCCCGACGAAGTAGATCGATCCGAATCATCTGAGTAATCACTTGGCGATCCGGTCCCCGTTTAGGAAATCGAAGAGATGCAGATCACTTATTTGCGACCCGAATGGACTCCATTGAACATATTGTCGCATGAATCTATATTGCACGGCATAGTGCTCTTGATGATCAGTCCCTTTGTGAAAGGGCGAAACGTGACGAGGAGTTCGGTAAATTGAGCGAAGAGAAAAGTCTATATGGCGCGGCAGGGGTAAGAACGCAGATGGTTCATGACGGCGTTGCCCGCTTGCGAAATGTGCTTGCGGGCACATTTCAGTTTAATGACCGGGCAAGGCCGGCAACGGGCCTCTCGTTCTTCGCGGGGCTCCTAGACGTCGGCTACCACGAGTATATGGCCGTCTCGACCGACAGCGTTGGCACGAAACTGCTGGTGGCCCAGATGATGGATAAATACGACACCATTGGCATCGATTGCATCGCGATGAACGTCAACGACGTGATATGCGTCGGCGCGACCCCCGTCAGCGTTGTTGATTACATAGCCGTTCAGGAGCCTGATCCGGATTTTCTGGAGCAGATAGCAAAGGGGCTTTACGTCGGGGCCGAGCAATCTCGCGTGCCGATTTCTGGGGGCGAGGTGGCCCAAGTAGGGGAGATCATCAAGGGGATTAGGCCCAACCGGGGCTTCGATCTAGCCGCGACGTGCGTCGGACTTGTGCCCAAAGACAAGGTTGTTGTCGGCAAGGAAGTTGTGCCGGGCGATGTCATTCTGGGCCTCTCGAGCTCGGGCCTCCACTGCAACGGCTATTCGCTCGCCCGCAAGATCGCATTCGACAAGATGAACTTCCCAGTAGATAAGTATATCGCCGACCTGAAGCGCACGGTTGGAGAGGAGCTGCTGACCCCGACGCACATCTACGTGCAGGAAGTTTTAGAGATGCTCTCGGACATTGAGACAACGAAGATCAAGGCCCTGGTCAACATAACCGGAGACGGCCTTCTGAACCTCAATCGAATTGCCGCGGAAAGCGTGGGCTTCAGGGTCGATACATTGCCAGAACCACAGCCCATCTTCCACCTATTGAAGGAGTGGGGCAACGTCTCGGACGAGGAGCTCTACCGCGTTTTCAACATGGGAATCGGCTTCTGCGTGATCGTGCCGGACGATAGCGCCTCAATCGCTCGCGTTGCGGATATAGCCGGAGAGTTTGGCGTGAGCTGCCAGCGCATCGGAACGATCATCGCTGATGAGGCGAAGCGTGTCTTTGTGACCGAAAAGGGCCTCGTCCAGGATGAACTATTCTTCAAAAAGCAGACCTAATCTCAAATGTGAGTTTTCAGAATCAGGAGAGGGCATCCATGAAAGTCGCGGACGACAACTACTGTTTTGCTTGTGGGGAAGATAATCCGCATGGTCTGCGTCTGTCCTTTGAGTACGCGGATGACGGCCAGCAGGCATGGACTCATTTCACCCCGAAGAAAGTTCATCAGGGCTGGACAGGCATCGTCCATGGTGGCGTCACGGCCGTTGTGATGGACGAGGTATGTGCTAAACTCGTTAACAACCTGGGAACCAACGCCGTTACGGGGCGCCTCGATATGCGCTACGTCAAGCCGGCCAATGTGGGCGAGACGCTGGAGTTTCGGGCGAGGCTCGTCCGAGAGAGAGGGCGCGTGCTCGAGGTCAAGGCGGAGGCGAGGCGCGAAGACGGAACTCTGGTGGCGACTGCAACAGCCGTGATGTATCGGGTTGATTAGAACTTACCGTCCCCTCAACCGGAGTTTTACAGGGATGCTCTCGCAGAAGAACCTTGCCCCGATAATTCTTCTTTTAGTATCTGCCCTGACCTTTCATATCTACCTATACACCCTATCCCCGACAGTGCACACCGGCGACAGCGGCGAGCTAATCGCGGCCGGCTACTCCTTGGGCGTGGCTCATAACCCGGGTTACCCGCTTTACTCGATGATCGGGAAGGCCTTCTGCCTGATGGGCTTTGGCAACATAGCCTTCAGCATGAACCTCATGTCGGCTGTCTGCGCGGTTCTTGCCTCGTGTTTCCTCTTTTGGACCGTTTACAGAATCACTGGCCGAATCCTGCCATCTACATTCGGCGCACTCCTACTCGCAACATCGACAACGGTATGGTGGCAGGCTGTGGTGGCCGAGGTCTATACGCTGCACCTTCTTAGCCTCTCGATTCTTGGGTATGGTCTGACGAGGTTCTTGACCGATAAGGACGGCCGATGGCTTTATCTATGCGCATTTATATTCGGGCTCTCATTTGGCAATCATCTCTCGCTGATCATGATGGTCCCGGCGCTCTTCTGCCTCTTGTGGGGCAACAGGCTGGTCCGTGACTTAAGAAGCGTGCTCGTCTGCGCTCTGCTAATCACGCTTGGGCTTTCGATTTACATCTATCTGCCGCTCCGAGCCGCCACCAGTCCCGCCATGAATTGGAGCAACCCCAAAACTCTCAGCGCCTTCGTCTATCATGTTGGTTCCAAGGAGCATCAAAGCAAAGCCTCCGCCACTTCCGTCACTGAGCACGCGCAAGAGCGACTCGCAGAAATCCTGTCGCTGCTTGCCAAACAGCACTCAGCAGCGGCTCCGCTCTTCATCTTCCTCGTCCTATTCGGCTTATTTCATCTAAGGCATCACCCTCGCCTCGGCGCCGCCGCAATACTCGCCATCCTTTTTGACATTGTCTATGTCCTATATATAAACCCGGTCCCCCTGACCGTGACGGGCTTCGGCTACCAATCCTATCTTGTGATGACCATGCTTTTTGCGTTCGGTCTTTGGCGACTCATCCAGAGAATGCCTCGCATGGCGGCCGCATTGGCCCTTTGCACACTCGTCCTCTCGATCGTTGGCAACTACTACGAAAACGACAGGTCACGCGATTGCATCGCATACAGGTTCGCTCGAAACTCACTCCTTCACATTGCGCGCGATGCCGCTTTCCTAGCAAAGGGGGACAACCAGCTATTCACATCGTTCTATCTGCACGCAGTCGAGGGGCAAAGGCCCGACGTCTCGCTCTTTGATGCTTACGGCGATCTTGCGCTATCAACCGAGCCGTTCCAGGGCTTCCGCAACGCCAATATGCAGAGAGCGGCCGTGGAGATAAGGGAATCCCATAAGGCCTTTATATTCGGCTTTCGCCCCGATCCGCGCCTCATGCCTTGGGCAAAGGGCGCAGTCCCTCGGGGCCTTGGCTACAGCCTATCGGCTAGCGACGCGGCGATGGATTCATCAGGGCTTTGGGCGATATATGACCTGGATAAAATCGACGATCCGAGTATCCACAAAAGGCTCTTGGCTCAGGAGATTGCGGCAAAATACCACCTCAGCAAGGCGAGACACGAAAAGTCGCTGGGAAGGATGAACCTGTGGCGGAAGGAGCTGGCCCTCGCCTCGTTAGCGGGCCCCCTCGTCGAGCATGTGCGCGTGGCAATAGCCGAAGAATACGCTGAGGAGGGGAGCATTGAGGATGCAATCCGGGAATACGAGGCGGTCGAGAAGATCGCGCTTTACGATCCGAGTGTCCCAAACCAGCTGGGGCTTCTTTACAGAAAGCTGGGCAAGAATGAGAAGGCGGCAGAGAAGTTCGAAGCCGCAATTCGGCTGAATCCCCGTCAGGAAGGCGCGGCCTACAACCTCGGTAATGCCCTGCGCGCATTGGGGAGAATCGACGAGGCGATTAGCCTCTATCAGGAGGCGTTGCTGCTATCTCCCAATTCCGCGGACATTCTCAATAATATGGGTCAAGCTTACAAAGCGAAGGGGGAGTTTGAGAAGGCGTTGGATTTCTTCAGAAGGTCGTCCGAGCGTGATCCGAAGTATCTTGCGAATATCGGGCTTACGTATTCTGCGATGGGCAAGTATCATCTTGCGATTTCAGAATACAAGGCAGCGCTTAAGACCACGCCCGACTCGAAGGTCCTGCACAATAATCTCGGGACGGCCTACCGTCGAACGGGTCAGATAAACGAGGCGATAGTCCATTTCGAGAAGGCTACACGGCTCGATCCTGAGTTTCTGGCCCCGAGGGTGAACCTAGGGGGCATTTTCACTCAGACCAAGAGCTATCATCGCGCGATTGCCAATTACGAGGCGGTTCTTAGGATTAATCCTGGTTACGCAAGCGCCTATCTCGGTCTTGGACAGGCCTGCATTCTCGCCGGAAACGCGTCAAATGCAGCGCGAGCTTGGGCGAAGTTCCTTGCGCTTGCGCCCAACGATCCGAAGGCGGCCGGGGTCAGAAAAGCCCTCGAGCGCCTCAAGCGCCGCGGCAATTAGCTCACCATTGATATAGCAATATCGGCAGTGTAGTATTCCGCTCAATTATTATCTCGGTTTCTCCGATAAAAGGACTATGGACAGCAGACAAAACAATCTACGAGGTGGTTTTCGTGCATAGAGGCCGTTTGAGCGGGTCCTTATCCGCGCTGCTATTTTTTGTCATCATATTAACTATGTCGGTCGGAGTTGGACTCTGTCGGACGCCCGCTCCTAATAGTGAGTTTAGCCAGGTTGCGATTCAGCTGGTGCATGTCAATGGCCAAGAGTTCTTGGACTTGGCCGTCCTTGCGAACTCTCTCGGCGTGGAGAAGGTCTGGAACGCTCTGGGCCGAAAGGTTGTTCTACGAAGCGGCGACAAGTTTGTGGTCATGTTTGTCGGTAGCAATCGGGTCGCGGTCGAGGATGAGATCGTGAGGCTCAAGGCCTCCCCCTTCATAGTCAATAGCGCGATCTTGGTGCCACTGGACTTCGTGACGCTTGCCTTAGACCGCATACTAAGCTCTCCGCTCTCGCTTGAGATCCGCGGCGAAAAGGTCTTTATATTCGACCGCCGGATAGGGCTGAAAACAGAAAGAGAAACTGCCCCAATCAAGCTCTCCGAGATGAAACATCTGACGAATGACATGGTTTCTGAAACTAACGGGGAGGAGGCTCCAAATGGCGTCTCAGAGAATGAGAAACCCCTAAGATTCGGAGACAAGGTCTTTGACGTTGTAGTCATTGATGCTGGCCACGGCGGCAGCGACACAGGAGCATCAGGCCCGACGGGCCTCTTGGAAAAGGAAGTTAGCCTGAAGCTCGCAATGCGCATCCAGAAACTCTTGAAGCGGCGCCTCGGTCTGCGTGTTGTCCTGACCAGGCAAGGAGACATCTCCGTCTCGCTCGAGCAGAGAACCGCCACCGCCAATAGCGAAAAGGCCGATCTCTTCATCAGCCTGCACGCCAATGGCTCATTCGACAGGGACAAGAGCGGCTTGACGGCACACCTAGCAAGCGCTGAACCCTCTGACGCTGAAGTATCAAAAACCGTCACCGCTGAAAACAAGGTCATCTCGGATGAGCTGGGGAACGAGGCGCAAGACCCCGATGAGTATGCAAGAATGCTATGGGAGCTTTCTCAGAACGAGTTCTTCCGCGAGGCAACCGCTCTCGCAGGATGTGTCCTAGAGGCCTGCCAAAAAAACGAAGTGCGTGTTGCCTCTGGTGAACCGAAGCAAGGCCCGTTCATTGTTCTGATGGGCGCCTCGATGCCGGCAGTGCTTCTTGAAATCGGATACCTCACCAATCCAGCGGATGAGCAACTTCTGAAGCAAGACAAGTATCTGGACCTTCTGGCGGACGCTATCTCCAATGCTGTGGCCGAGATTAAGGCCCGAAGCCGTCGGAGCAAGACCAGGTCATAATGGCTCTTATGATGACTGATCGGCTTTCCAACAGAAGCAGCGCGCGCCCGATAGGTGTATTCGATTCTGGCATTGGCGGTCTCTCGGTAATAAGAGCACTGATAGAGAGACTGCCGTCCGAAAACATCGTGTATCTCGGAGATACGGCGCGCGTCCCCTATGGTATCAAGACAAAGAGTACAATCACACGCTTCTCATTCCAGAATACCGACTTCCTGCTCTCAAAAGACGTCAAAATGATTGTCGTGGCGTGTAATTCGGCGTCCGCCATGGCGCTGGACGCTCTTCGCGCACATTTCGAGATACCAATAATCGGCGTGATTGAGCCGGGCGCCCGGGCGGCCGTTGCAGCATCGAAATCCGATGTGATTGGCGTCATCGGAACCGAGGCGACGGTCCGCAGCGAATGTTACCACCGCGAGATACTGAAGCTCCGGCCCGAAGCGAAGGTCGTGGCAAGACCGTGCCCGCTTTTTGTGCAGCTGGTGGAGGAGGGCTGGCTTCACGATCCGATTACATATCAGGTGGCCCAGCGCTATCTTGCCGTGTTCAAGGAAGAGAACATAGACACTCTGATCTTGGGCTGCACGCATTATCCCCTCCTGGCTCCGCTGATTGGCGAGGTCATGGGAGAGGACACCGAGATCATCGATTCTGCCTCAAGCGTCTCCACCGCCATCCAGCGACTGCTCATCGAGATGGAGCTCACGAATAGAAGCGACTCGCCCGGTTCCCGTGAATTCTTTGTTACCGATCTGCCCGCGAAAGTGAGCCAGATAGGCAAGATGTTCCTAGGGATGGATGATCTGAAGATAGAGCTCGCCCAGCTGGGGTGAGGAGTCTGCAGACTCGCTCTTAAGTCGATTTGACCAGCTGGCGAAGCCCATCACGAAAGACCTAAAAGCTCTTGGAGACGTTGGCCTCGACGTTCATTTCAGGCGCAATGTCCTTTGCCCAAACACGCTTTTGCGCCAGGCAAAATGGTCTGCCCTTCCTTTGCATGGCCTTAAGGCCGCCAGGATAGACGGCATCCGCGAGAAGCTCCCACGTTCCGCAAATGCTGTCCTGTTCGTAGGATTCGATAAGGTTCGATTTTGCCTTTGGATATGCTCTCAAAAACGCTTGCTCATCACCTAAGAACCAAGCCTCAAGCTCCTCGATTGCGATTCGGATCAGGCATTCTGGTTTGGGATCACAGAGGTTCAGGATTTCCATAAGGCAGTTCTTGAGGATTTTACAGTTTTTCGTGTCGAGGTCAACCAGAACAACCACCGCGCTATCTGCATCAAGACTCATCCCGTAAGCCCGGATAGAAGCTGGGAGATTGTGCAGCAATGTTCGGTTTTTTCTGTCTGGTTTCCTGTTTGAGTCATCAGGAAGTTCTCCGATGCCCTGGTGTTTGAAGATGCGCCATGTATGAGGCTCTCGATAGGGACCGAGTATCTTCACAAGTATCGGTTCTAGCGCTGTGCGGTCTGATTGACCCTCTACGAGGATCTCAAGGTGCATTTGAGCTACTTCGCGTCGAGATAATCGCTGTACCAAAGGCTACCCAGAGGGCGACCTTCATCCACCATGGCTTTCACGATCGGGTCGTCGCTTGCTCTCCGTATGGTCGCAAACCCATCATCGCCCTTCTCGAGCACCCACGTCTCCTCCGGCCCCAACGCATCAACGAAATACGGCTGGTGCGTGGTCACGAATATCTGCGTCTTCTTCGTCTGAGCGTGCTCCCGGAATTCCTCCGCCAGCGTCTCCAGAAGCTTGTGATAAAGCCCATTCTCAGGCTCCTCAATGCAGATGAACGGCGGAGGGTCGGGGTCTTCAAGAAGCAACAAGTAGGCGAAGACTTTCAGAGTGCCGTCCGACATTTGCTGCGCGAAGAACGGGTCCTTAAAGCCCCTGTCATTGAACTGAAGCAAAAGACGACCATCGAGCGACTTCTCTGTTCCAATTCCCTCGATCCCCGGGATCTTCTCTGCAATCCTTCCCAAGACATCGTGAAAGCGGTCCGGATATTCGCGCTGCATGAATTGAACGACATTGCCAACATTATCACCGTGGATACTCAAATGCCTTTGTGGGCCAGCAAGGGGAAGGCTGCGCGCAGCGGCCGGAGTGAAGTACGATAGATACCAGTTCTACATGAAATCTCTGAATTTCCTCACTCGTGGATGCTCTCCCAGAGAACCGTATGTTGCTATGCTCAATCGACGGTTGTCGCTGAGCTCCTGCTCCACCTTCTCTGAAGGTTCCTCGCCAGTGCTCTCGCCTTTCCACACCTCCGCTCTTCCATTCTCCACTCTCAGGAACGAAAAAGGCTGGCCGTGCCGTTGGTTCTTTCGGCGCTGGCGCAAACGTCCGGACTTCACATAAGGACGCCATTTCCCATCAAGAGCCACACTCAATTCGTAGGTTATGGGCCTCTCTTTGGGCGCCTGCCTGTAATAAATCTCAAAGTCAATCGACTCTCCATTGGCGCCAGACATCAGCTTGTCGAAACCGCCGCGTCCTTTCATGTCGCAGGCCTCCTCAACACCGGCGGAAAGACAATCAGCCAAAAAGCCAAACGCATCGAATAGCGTGCTCTTTCCGGTCCCGTTCTTACCTATAACGGTAACAAGCTGAGTCAGTGGCTGGGTTTTCTGCGCTTTCTGTTGAGCGCTCAGCTTGCCGAGCGTGATATCCCTTAGGACTCGATAGTTCTGAACATGGAAGCCTTCTATCTGTGACACCATTCACCTCCCGAATAAATCCATCATCCACAATGTGGCACTCTGCCCGAAGGAATCAAGTTGTAGGCCGTAACCTGCATTGCCCGACAATGCAAGGGCTATCGGCCACGTGGGAAGATAATGTGGTCTGCCTCATACAAATTGGCAATCGGGAGCAGACCTATGGGATAAAAGAGAAAAGGGCGGGTAACTCCCCGCCCAATCTATTTCGTGCTTCGGATAGTCCTAGAATAAAGGCTACTTGGCGAAGTCCGGCAGCCCAACAGGCTTCGACATCATGTAACGCGAATTGAGGCGCTCGGCCTCTGCGAAATCCGTCATGTTCTCGTCTGTCAGGATATGAGGCGTGACAAACATCACCAGCTCTCTTTTGCTCTTAGAGCGCCTAGTCATGCGAAAGAGCTCGCCAAGATATGGGATATCGCCCAGAAGAGGGACCTTGAAAACCGTCTCCTCCACATCGTCGAACATAAAGCCGCCAATCACAACTGTCCGACCGTCCCGAGCCCTCGCGTAGAGATCGCCTTCCCGGCGGTTTGTCTGTGGCTGACCACCTACGGTTCCGATGAGAGTCTCGATGTCGGGCTTAATCGCCATAGTGACATAGCCATCAGACGATATCTCGGGTCGAATCTCCAACCTAGTTCCAACCTCGCGCCACGCAACCGTCGGCCTATATTCAGTATAGGCCACACCCAGGGGATTGACGTCAGTGGTCTTCACGTATTCGGTGTAAGGAATATTGTTGTTGAACTCCATCCGAGCAGTCGTGCGGTCCAGAGCAACTATTTTCGGGGCGGAGACCATATAGAGATCGCCCTGTTGTTCGAGTGCGCGGAGAATCATGTCCACATGATCGTTTCCGAGCCCAGCATATAGCACCTGGCCCTCCATGGTGCCGCTCAAAAAGGTCATTGCCGCGCCGCCAAGTCCGGACCATCCACCCAAATCAATGTCCTTGAAAGACCAGTCTACGCCCAATTGATGATCGCTATCGAGCTTCACCTCACACAACTCAACCTCAATCAATACCTGAGGTCGTCTGATATCAACAGCCCGAACATACTCCTCTATGTACCTCGCAACGGTCGGATCGCAGTTCAGGAGAGTAAGAGTTCTCGAGGCGGTATCCGATATCACCTCACCTCTACCAGCCAATATCTTCTCTATCTGAACTCTAATATCAACCAGCGGCGCCTGCTTCACGCGGAGAACCTTGATCGGCTCGCCCCTTATAATGATCAGAAACTTGTTATCAATACGCCATGAGTAACCGAAACTCCGAAGAACTACGTCGAATATCTCCTCAAGCGTGACATTCGAGACGTCAAGGGTTATCTCGCCCTCAAGCCGCTTCGGGATTATGACATTCAACCCCTTGCCCTTTACTAGGGTCTGGATGACATCATGAAGCTGTGCATCCCGAACCTTGATGTCAAATCGCTGCTGCAGTATCGAAGGAACCGGCGACTCGGGCATCCCACTGAGCGCCAAGGACTCGGCTATGTCGATATCCGCAAGATCATCTGGAACCGTTACATCGTCGAGACCCGCGAATGCCATCTCATCCTGTAGCAATCCCGGCTCAGCCTCGAACTCTGGCTCCGGCGCTGCCGGCTCGGGCACAGGCGCCCTTACAGTAGCACATCCCGAAAACAACAGCCCAACTAAGACAAGAGAAAGTATTGCTAGACTATACGTCCCTTTGTTCCATCCGTTCTTCACTTCTGCCTCCCGTATTAAGGACAATGTCCTAATCTACTTGATGCTTCCTAATCCTTATCTTGCCCCAATTACGGGGTCTTCCTCGGCATCCCTAACCAATGAAATAATAAAATGTCTAAATAAAAATCGCCTCTCCGCGGACAATCATGATTTCTCAGAAATGCCGGCCTCGCTAAGCGATCTCCACGGTGAACCAACGCCATAGCTATAATCAAGGTTGATAAGTAAGTTACGGACGGTAACAGACTCCGGCGATATCTTGACAATCTTGATCTTTTCTCTTACTTCCGTGGAGTCATCATCTCCACCGACCTCAATCTCATCCCCCTCCTTGACCACCCATTTCCTACCTGCGGATGGCGGCCACTGCTGGACAACTGCCCATGACTGCGATTCGTTGAACATGATCATGCAGATTGTGATCTTGGGCTGGCCCTGAATGTATAACAAATCTCTATGAGCTTCACGCACTCCCGCAGCGGGCTTCCTACGCAGCGCAACGTTTACCGTTGCAATCTGCTCAAAATCCGCGAGCCCCTCTGGCACGACCAGATCCGTTATATAAGGCTCATAGCCTTCTTTTCTCAACTCCAACAAATAGGTACCCGCCGGAAAACTCACCGGAATCAACCAGTCGGTGGCCCTCGGCATTCTCATACCATTTATATATATTGCCGCGCCGCTTGGTCTCGATCGAATGAAGACTTTCCCAAGCCCCTCGTTCTTTCGCTGAAACGGCGAACGGCTGGTATCACGGTTCGCGCTGGCAAATGCGGTCACCCAACTTTTGGCGTCCATTGGGGCCTCCGAGACTCCAACAGCCCCGCGCTCGCGTGCCGCCGGTCTGGCCGCTGGCACACCCGCCGGGACGCCCGTCTCCAGCGCTGCAAGCTCCGGAGCCGTCTCGGCTGGGACCGCGCGCCTCGCGCCGCGCGACCCCCCTTTGGATGCACGCTGAATAACCCAGGGGACGAAAACGGTACCGATTACGACCGCCGCCAGAACGAGAACACCTATCATTACCCACTTATTCTTAAGCACTATCTATACCTCCGCAATTCTGAGGTCCCTGATCGCAGCAGGGCCTCCCAGAAAAAGCATAAAATCAATTTGATCAAAAGCCCGCGCTTCTATCGCGCGCCCCGGACTCAAGTAGCGGCGCAGCGATCGCCTCTAGTTGATATGTCTCAATCTCGAGGTTTACCTTTATCCCGGGCACATCGATCTCGCCCATTTGCTCCTCAATGTCCAATCTTCGGCACTCAAGTCTCTTGATATTGACAAGTCTATCCAAATGGCCGAATCCCTCAAGAAAGCGAACCAAATCCTTGAATCTACACTCTAGATTCCGTATTGAAATCGGCACAACATAAAATGTAAGATCGCTGCCCGGCAACGTGTTCGGATAGCTATCTAATTGCTTGAGCGGTATCTGATTTATGCTAGCTCGTTGGGCCGTGGAAGCCAACTGCTCCAATAGCGTCGGTATGTTATAGATGTTCGGAACCTTCAGCATCAGAACTTGGGCCTCTTCCCTCATCTTCACCAAGAGTATCCTCTTCTCCGGCAAATGTGATATTAGCTCCTTCGCTCTTACGATTTTGCTTCTCTCGTTCTTAGTTTTCTGCTCATACTCGCTCGTCTTATTCAATATCGGATTGAATACAGCGAAGTACACTATAACAAGAAAGACTACCGCAGCGCCCGCGATTATGCCGACTCTTGCCCCAGCTGGAAGCTCGTTGAACCGTCCTAAATTCATATCATAATTACCCCATTATATACTAATGCTGCCCGGTCTAGCCCCGTCGCCTAACTGCCTCCCAGAACTGCTGGCCTTCAAGCTTGCAGATTATCCGGAATTCCTTCTTGTATGTGCCCGGGACTATGTCCGAGTAAATTGTGGTTAGCGCATTCAGCAACCGCTCTTCCCCACCTTTTGACGCTCCCACGTATGGGCGTGATGCCTCTACGCGCGTTATCGGCTCCTTGTCAGGCTGTAAATAGACGCTATCAAAAAAAGGCGATTCATCTAGCCGCCTCTGAAATCTACTTATTCGCTCCTGCAATGCGACCTGGGAATCATCGTAGGCATAGCCCTCAAACTCCACCTCCCACCTAGCTTCGCTAATACTCATCTGCCGGGCGCCTCTATTCCGCCCTCTTCCGCGCCGGGATGACGGGCCCTCGCCCTCGCGCCGGACATCAATGCTCTGGATGTACATATTATCGGAAATCTGCGAGCCCAGGTTGGCAAAGACGTCCGCCCATAGAGGCTCCGTCTTTGTCAACTTCGCAAGAAGGTCAGAATAACTCTGGTATCTTCCAATCTCAGTGTTCACGGCCTTGAGTTCATTCAAATCGGGCTTGAGCCCATCGTAAATGACGACTTCCCTCTCATAGAGATTCTTTGCATCCTTGAGCTTATCATTCATCCACCAGTACGCCAGGGTGATAAGGCCTAATACTAGAACAACAATCGCGGCATAGACGACCCGTTTGATCGCCATGTACTGCTGCGCCTTTATCTCCGATGGCAGCAGGTTTATCCTCGCCTCCTTCGGAGGCGTGATTGCCATGCCGATGCAGCCGGAGAATCTTGGACCAAGCGTCTCCAGCTCAGCCGCCGTCGCCCCAAGCGCGTCAAGATTCACCCCCTCAAGGGGATTGAAGTACTTTATTTCTACGTCCTCAAGCCCCTCAGCAAGGAACTCGTCAATACGCGGAAGCCTGACTCCCTCGCCACAGACATAGACATTCTTAATTATATTGCCCCTGAACTGCTGCTTGTAATAGAGAAAAGACCTCTTGAGCTCCGTGGCAACACGCTGCAGAGCAGGAATCTCCTCAATCGAACTCGGACCGCCCACAACGCCCGGCCCAAAGTCCATCTCGCCCTCTTCCTCGCCTTCCTCGAAGGCCTTCTTCATGTCCACGTAGCCGGTAAATATCTCTCTTTGGAAATAGAGCGTCTCATTCCCCAGAATAAATAGCGTGCTTATCGTCGCTCCGATCTCAATCAGACCAACAGCCTCGGGAATCCGCCACAAAGAGTTTCTCTCCAACAGCGAATAAAGCGAACCGGAAAGCGTTGCAATCGCGGCCGGGACTATGCCGAACGTCCTCAGAACGCCGATCTTCTCGTAAACCATGTCCCGGTTCACGTTTACAATCATCACCTGCTGCTTATCCTGCCCACGCTCCTGAAGCATCCGCAACATCGAGAAATCATAAGTCAGGTCTTCCATCGGGACGGCAGCATCCTTGCGAACCTCTCGCTCCACAACCGCCGCAATCTCCTTACGAGGCATCGGAGGTAATGACAGAACCCGCGTCCGAACCTCTCGACCAGAAACCGACACAACGACATTCTCAAACTTCTTGCGAGGCGGAAGGCTGGCGATGGCCTCCGAGAGCGCCTCAGTCTGCTTGGCAATCAATTCATCCGGGGAAGGCGTCTCCTTGAAATCCATGTTGGAGACCCCAAAGGCCTTGACGTTTAGTTCTTTCCCACCCTCGATCTCGATAATCTTGACCGAACTCGGGTTAATATCTAGTCCAATTACTGTCTTCGCCATATCGAATGACCTCGGTTATTACCCAACCTGGGTCCTCTTTCAGATTAGTCTATTTATATGGATCGGTTCCCGCCAGCGGAAACCACCAATCCTTCTGATAGTCAGTTCCACCTATCATCAGAACAATGTCGTCTATATTCTCAGGATAAAGATCATCATTAGTCTTTACCGACGGGCGCCCCGACGACATCACGTCTGTGTGGGCGCCATCACGTCCCGGACTCGCAATGAAGACCCTTGCCGGCTGAACAGGTACCGCCTCATATCCCTCGTCATACCTAGGGCTTCCGGTGCCCGGCAAAGATGCTCCCTCGCCAACATCCAGTCGCACTGCATAATAATCCGGGGCCGCAACGAATGAGTATTTATGGTCCCAAGCATCGTAATAGTAGCCTGTGTCGTCACCGCTCTCCGCGATATATGGACCGTTCCAGCCAACCCCATAGGCTGGATCATAAGGCTCGAAGTGCCGAACATGGGAATAAGCCTTGCCACTCGAATCCGACGGATACAAATACCCGTGTTCAGTCATCGTCGCCGCAAGAACCTTAAGGCCCGTATATACATTCCGGCCATCCGAGACCCAAGTTGGAGGCCACTGATTCATGTGCTCATAATAGCGCAAGATCGCCGTACGCATGTTCGCCATCTCTTCTCTAGTGGCCGCCTCGTTAGCGTCGTCAAGTACATTAAATATCAATGGTGTCAGCACGCCCGCGAGAAGGGCGATTATCGCAATGACAACCACCATCTCAATCAACGTAAAACCCTGGTCTCTAGTCATCCTCGCTCCTGTCATTACACCGCGTCTCCACTTTCACCTGTGAATCTTGCCTATGAGTCTGCGGTGCCCGACAATCCTAAAACAGATAAATAACTGCTATTTCTTAATAAACGATATCATGCCGTAGAGTGGCAGAAAGACCGACATCGCAACGGTGCCAACAATCATCCCCATTGAGACGATCATCAGCGGCTCAACAATTGCAAAAATGCGCCTGATGGTGTATGGCACTTCCCGGTCGTAGTACTCGCTGACCTTCTCTAAAGTCATGTCTAGCTCGCCCGTCTCATCTCCAATTGCAACCATCCGAAGGACAAGCGAGGGAAACTCGCCGCTCTCTGCTAGAGCTTCTGGCATGGAGCCACCAGCCCGGATCCTATCGTGCGCCTCTCTTATGACTCTGCCGAGAATAACGTTACCAATTACCTGCTCGACAATCCTGAGGCACTCGGTAATCTCGACACCTGCTCGATATAGCGAGGACATGGTGTGCGCAAAACGAGAAAGCGCAACCTTTCTTATTAGGGGACCGAAGAGTGGCATTTTCAACTTCATGCCGTCCCAAATCCGCCTAGCTGCCTTCGACCTCTTCACTAGCACCTTAGAGACGATGAAGAGCACTATCAGGAGGCCCAGCGCATAAAATCCGTAATGGAGCATGAACTCACTAATACCGATTACAATCCTAGTCGGTAGAGGCAATTCCATGTCATATTTCTTGAAAATCTTTGCAAATCGAGGAATAGGAAAAACAAACAGGAAGACAATAACACCGGAGATTACGGTCATAACAACCGCGGGGTAGGCTATCGCTTCGCGAATACTGGCCTTCAACTGCTCCTGCCACTCCATATAAGGAACGAGTCTCTCCATAACCTCATCCACACGACCTGTCGCCTCACCAGCCCTAACCATACTCACATAGAGCTGACTGAAAATTGCGGGATGGCTAGCCATGGCATCGGCGATCGTAGCGCCATTCTCAACCTGAGAGGTGATATCCGCTATGACCTTTCTAAACCCAGGTTTCTCAGTCTCCCTAGTTAAGTCCTGAAGGCCTGTCAGAAGCGGAACGCCGGCGGATAATACCGTGCCAAGATGGATTGTGAACGTAATCAGCTCGCGCGGCTTGACCTTTACTCGACTTTTCTTGGGCTTGCCCTTTGCGCCTCGCGAGCGTGTAACTTTCGTGACCACATAACCCAGCTCACCAAGCCGCTCGACTAGTACGCCGGAGTTCTCAGCCTCCAGCACGCCGTCGGTCATGCGCCCGCTTGCATCTCTCGCTTTGTAAGCAAAGACTGGCAAAGCTACTCCCTCGTCCTAACTCGATCTCATCATAATCAGATCTCGACCTCAGCTGATAGCAGCGTCACTCGACGCACCTCATCGATCGTTGATACGCCCGCCAAAACCTTGCTCATGCCATCGTTAAACATTGATAACATGCCCATCTTTCGAGCTAGCCGCCTGATATCCTCAATAGACGTGCCCTTTTTCTCCGCCAGGGACTGCAGCTTCCTGTTCATCACAATGAGCTCAAATATCGCGACTCGGCCCTTGTAACCCGTTTGATTGCAATATGAGCAACCCTTGCCCTTGTAGAGAGTCAGCACCTCGTCCTTCCGCTGAATCGACTCCTTGTCCTGGACAATCGACTCCAGCGCATCCAGGCCAAGCGTCCCCTCCATAGCCTCCCTATGCATCTCGAGGATTCTCGCGTCATCGGCAGTCGGCTCATACGCCTCCTTGCAGTTGGGGCAAATAACTCGAACCAGCCTTTGAGCCATAATCCCCAAAATAGATGATGCCACAAGGAACGGCTCAATACCCATATCCATAAGACGAGGTAGGGCGCCCGCGGCATCGTTCGTATGGAGCGTGGACAACACCAAATGCCCTGTAAGCGCGGCCCTTACCGCAAGCTCCGCAGTCTCCGGGTCTCTAATCTCTCCGACAAGAATAACGTCCGGATCCTGCCGGAGCATCGAACGCAACCCCAGGGCAAATGTGAACCCGGCTTTTTCGTTTATCTCTGATTGCTGGATTATCGGCAACTGGTACTCGACAGGGTCCTCAAGAGTACATACTTTTCTCGCTAGCGTATTTACATGAGAAATCGCCGAATACAATGTCGTTGTCTTACCACTACCAGTAGGACCAGTTACTAGAATAATCCCATAAGGCATATCAAGCAGCTTCTCAAACTCGTCCCTCTCCTTCACGGGAAAACCGAGCTTTGTTAGATCGAGCTGCAACGAGGCGCGATCGAGCAACCTGAGTACCGCGTTCTCCCCAGTAACCGTCGGGAAGACCGACACGCGAATATCTATGCGGCGCCTGCCGGCGCTAAACTCGATCTTACCGTCCTGGGGGATACGACGTTCGGCGATATTCAAGGCCGCCATGATTTTGATTCTTGATATGATTGGTTCTCTGAGGTCCAAAGGCACGGTCTTCCGCTGATGCAGCATGCCGTCAATCCTGAACCTCACTCTCATCAGCTTCTCGTCTGGCTCAAAATGGATGTCCGTCGTCCGCTCGTGGATCGCCTGGACAATTATCCTGTCCACAAGCTTGATAATCGGCGCTTGCGCTGCTGCTTCCTCTATGTCACCCAGACCGGCGCCTGCGCGCTTCTTCTGGGTTTCCTCAGCCATCCGCATTCCTTCGTCGATTATATCCTCAACGTCCTCGTCTGAGCCGTAAAACTTCTCTAACGCCTTCTCCATCTCGGCATCAGTGACACTCAAGGGGCGTATCTGCAGACCTGTCCGGCGCTCTAACGCGTCAACCACGTTGACGTCGTAAGCGTTAACCATAGCGACTGTTAAGGTAAATTCTTCTTTCTGAAGAGGTAAAACGCTCTTCTCACGACAGAAGTCGCTGGGGATAAGCTTCAGCACATCGTCCTCAATATCAGCCTCTTCTAAGTCCACCTCTGACTGCGAGCCCTCGCGGCCGGATAATGCATTCACCAAATCGCCCTCGGATATAAACCCGAGGTCAAAGAGTATCTGGCCCAAAAGCTCGCCGGTTCGCCTCTGCTCGCTCAAGGCAAGATCGAGCTGCTGCTCGTCTATGAGCCCGATCTCTTTTAGCTTCTCACCTAATAACGCCATTTGCTGAACACCCTTCGTTTCAAGCTCTAAATTGCCGCGACCCCACTTGCCAAATCACTGACCACAACTTAAGGTTATCAGAACCACACTGCCTATTGTCCAATTATAAAATCCAATAAAAAATATGAGTCCAGCCGGCGCCCGAGCTACGTCCAAGCATCGCAACCCAAGAGCGCCGGCAATATGCGCCTTCTATAGTATCTTGCGCGTTCCTACTTGGTTCGATAACCTATATCGTCGAAGTGTGGCTCAGTTGCCCAGACCGGGGTGTCAAGCTCAAAACCCGGACCTGCACTCAGGCACCAAACATGATAGTTCGGACCCTGGTTTACGCCATAGTCGAAACAGCCCACCGACACAACATACTTGTACGCCCACGGATCATCGGTAACATACGGCAGATACGGTCCCTTCCAGCCATGCGCCAGAACACCCATCATGACACGGTCAGACCCAGTCCCAGCACGCACTCTCGGCGTCCTATAGTAGGTCGGATTCGCATCCTCACCATTCGTTACTAAATGGAAGTACATATCGCTTGCCTTAGAACCCCAGCAACTGGCAGCCTCGCTTTTAAAGTCTGGCAGGTCGCCCATATTACCGTAGATATAGTCGAAATACGCTTTCCGCGTCTCGTTGCAGTAGGGCCACGTTCCTGTATCCTTGTGGAACAGCAGCAAAGCGGTGGAAATGTTACGGCAATCGCCGAGTGCCCTGGTCTCATTCGCCTCATCGATATACTTGAAAATCAATGGGGTTAGGATACCAGCCAACAAAGCAATAATGGCGACAACCACAACCACCTCAATCAACGTAAATCCTTTTTTGCTCATCATTTCACCTCCCTTACTCTGCATTTGGTGTCACTCTCTCGCCACGCTTGGCCTAGCTCTTCGAGTGACAGTTCCAATAATGTTCGAATATTCCAACTCCCCAAAAATGTAATCATGTCAGGTTGTAGCAAAGGCTATAACAGACTCTTCACTTGAGTCAACTCTTTTTTCATAACCTATTTCCACCAAAAGCATACCCCGAGGCGGATATATTGGCAACTCAGATTGCGCACCGCCAGATATTCAACCCTCATCTCGAATCTGCCCTATATATTGACACTCGCCTCATTCGATCACAATATATGTAATCTAACACACTACAGCCGCTACTCAAACTGCTAATTTTTCACCTGCAAGACGGAGACAGAATGTGAATCTCATCGCAGAGCCAACCCACAATGCCCTTCCCAAAGCCCTTATTATGCTTATAGACCTTCAGCATAAACTGCTGCCACACATCGCAAATAGCCAGGCGCTCTTAGAGAATGTGGTGAAATTGACCAGATTCTGCGAGATCGCCTCGTTACCAATCCTCGTTACTGAGCAATACCCAGAAGGCCTCGGCCCAACCGTCGGCGAGATAAAAGCCGAGCTCAAGACGGGCACACCCATTATCACGAAGACGACCTTCTCGTGCCTCAAAGACAGCGAGATTGCCGAATTCATCGCCAACTCAAACCACTCGAACATCATCGTCGCAGGAATAGAATCGCACATCTGCGTCAGCCAAACGGTCTGTGACCTTCGCGCCGCGTCCCACGTCGTTCACGTCCTCGCAGACTGCATCGGCTCAAGGTCTGAGATAGACCACACAATCGCGATTCAAAAAATGCGCACTGCCGGCGCCGTTATCACAACGCTCGAGGCGTTCATGTATGAGACGCTCACATCCAGCAAGCATCCTGCTTTCAAGCGTTTCATGGCCGAGATCATGAAATAGGGGCAAGAGCTTCACGACAAGGTCCTGAGCAAGTCGCAGCCGGTGAGCAAGAAACCCTTAATCAGATATGACGCCCGATATTTCACTTGACGTGTTGTTGTGTTTTGAGCAATTCTCAAAGAGCCTCCCCCGGCGCCACATATAGTAGCGGGTATTCTCTAGTCGCCGAAGACGAGAGACTGCACAATGCGCCAAACTGCAGGAGGAGCCATGTCTAGCAATCAAATGGCATCTTGACTCACGATCATCTTCGGGGAGATAGAGGCTAACGTCTTTCTTGACTTTGTGAGTTGACTCCATCGTAATCCCAAAGTGAAGATATAGCCTGCTCGTAAGCAGGAGGAGTAAATTATGTTTGAGAGAATTGAGTGCAAAGAAGGGGTATTGGGCGGAAAACCCGTCATCAAGGGTTCGAGGATGAGCGTCGAGATCATAATGGAGCTACTCGCTTCGGGGATGAGCATTGATGAGATTCTGGATGACTATAAGCACCTTCAAAGGGAGGGCATCCTCGAGGCAATCCGTTACGCCGGACACGCCACCTCAAGAGCAGCCCATCTGCACAAAGGAACTCCTTCCAAAGCCTGATCTCAGCGCCTCTTCTCAAAAAGCAGGTATTTGAAAAAGCCATAAGCGGTTGAGGCGTAGTATTTGAGGGCCTGGGGGCTTTTTATGCGTTTAAGCGTTGCGAGGATGAAGCTGGGCGATAGGGAATAGCGAAGGTAGAACCAACGCTGGAGCTTGACCAGGTCGTCGGCCGAGAAGTGCTCGGTGTGCCATGAGGGCTGCGTATGTGTGCAGTCGAACTTCTCCCAATCGATCTCATCTGGCATATAGCCACCAGCCTGCATCATCTCGTTCAGCTCTGTTCCCGGGAAGGGCGTTACGACGTTGACCACGATGAAATCGGGCGCGATGCGCCTCGCCAGTTTCAGCGTCATCTTCACCTCTTCGAGCGTCTCGGTCGGGTGGCTCCCAATGATGAAGAAGGCCTGAGTAACGAGGCCGACGCGTTTGGCAGCGTCAAACGCCGTGACGATTTCCTCCTGCGTGGTTCTCTTCTTGATCAGTCTGCGAACTCGCTCGCTTCCCGATTCGACGCCGAACGCGACCTTCTTGCAGCCGGCGGCCTTCATCCGGACAAGCATTTTCTCATCGACGGCGTTGACCCGCGTGTCGCAGTCCCAGCTAACGCCGAGTGATGAGAAGCCATCGAGTATCTCATAGAGTCGCTTCTTGTTGAGCGTGAACGTGTCGTCGTCGATCGTAAAATGGTCGAATCCATGGCGCTCTTTGCATTCTTTGACCTCGGCCAAAACGTGCTCTGCGGAACGGAAGCGGAGCTTGCGGGAGAACGTGATCTTTGAGGCGCAGAAAGTGCAGTCTTCGGCGCAGCCTCTTGATGTGAATAGGACGGTTGAGTTGCTTGCGGAATCCCCTACACCTGGCGTTGTGCCACCCTTGTATAGTTCGAGGTCAAGAAGATGCCTCGCGGGCTGCGGCATGGTATCGAGGTCCCTGATTAGCGGACGCCTGGGCTCGACTATCGTCTCGGAGCCGTTTCGATATGCAATGCCGAGAATGCCGTCGAGTTTTGGTTTTGCGCTCTCTGATCGCCGCTCGCAGACCTCAAGCAGAGTCACCTCACCCTCCCCCAGAACGGCGATATCGAACGCCCTAAACTCATCAAGCGAACGCTCTGGCAGAGCGCTGATGTGGGGTCCGCCAGCAACGGTCGTCGCCTCCGGCAACTGTTCTTTCACGATTTTGGCGAGGCGGTTTGCGGCCACGACGGTCGGCGAGAGGCAAGTGAATCCGACGAGATCGGGACTATAATCGATGAGCCTTTCTGCGAAATCCTCATCGGAGAGATGCTCGACCTCAAAGTCGATTATTCGCGTCTCGATGCCGACTTGGAGCAGATAAGCAGCTAGGCTTGCGATATTTATAGGATGCTGAACCGAGCTCTTCTCAAGTCCACCCATTATTCTGGGCGGCCTCACTATGAGCACCTTCAATCAAATGCCCTCGTGCTTACAAAGACAAGCTGACTCACATTGACACAGCGTCTAATTCGCCTGCGCCAACGATTCTCACAACGATCTGGTTGGGAACGCAAACGATGATCTGACCACAAGTTGACGCCTTGCCCATCTTCACGCAGGTCTTGTTTGGGCAGCAGGACTCCGACACAAAAACGCTGCCATCCTGACAGACAACAGTGGTCGGGCCAAGAGGGCCAATTGCCTCGAACGTGAAGTCCTTACTTAAGGGCGCACGATAGGCGCACTCCCCGGCGGCGATTATCTCAACGTCCATGGTCGTGCAGGGTCTGCTTGAACCCGCCCAGATCATGGATAATGCGGACGCGCCAAGCACTAGAAATATCACCACATCCCCGACCCGGAGCATCTTTGACAGTCTTCTCACCGGCCCCGCGCGCGTCATCAACGGCTACTCGCGGTAGTCCGAACATGATCGCGGGCTTCATTGGGAACAACCCCCCCTTCAAGCGCGCGACGCGAGAAGTAATTACATATCACCGCGTAACACAATTGCCCCTACACCTCTTTCTTGACGACCATAAAATTGCCAATCGCAAGGTATTTGAGAGCCGTGTTCCTGAAGGTTGACAGCGCGTTCTTTGGCGCACAGGCGATCGGAACGCCTCGCTCGTTAAACGACGTGTTCATAAGGATTGGGACACCGGTGATCTTCTCAAACTCCAGCAGCAATCGTCTGTAGCGTTTTGCCCTTGAATTCGGGGCAACGGACTGAACCCTCGCGCTGGCATCGGCATGAACGACAGATGGGACCTTATTCCTCATCTCATCCTTAAATTGCAGATTCAGCGTCATAAATGGCGTTGGGTAAGGATTAACAAACCAGTCGGCCATCCGCTCCTCAAGGATTACCGGCGCCAATGGTCGCCATCGCTCCCGGGCCTTGATGTCGTTGACGATGTCTTTCATGTCGTCGTTTATTGGGCTGGCAAGGATGCTCCGTGCGCCAAGTGCCCTGGGGCCAAACTCCATCCGGCCCTGGAACCATCCTACGGGCTTGTTCGCGGCTAGAAGCTCAGCGGTCGGCTTCTCAATGTTATCATGAAACGTGAACTCGATGTTCGGCTCATCATCGAGGGTCATCTTGATCTCCCCGTTCGAGTATTCCGGCCCGAGGAATGCGTCCTCCATGACGCCCGGTGGTGGCTGGCCTCTCTTATGGGCTACCCATAGGGCAGCGCCGAGGGCAGCGCCCATGTCCATTGCGGCCGGCTGGACGAAGATGTCATCCACGAACTCTGAGTTCAAAAGATGCGAGTTCATCACGCAGTTAAGCGAGACTCCTCCGCCGAGGCAGAGATTCGGACAGCCGGTCTTTGCGTGCATGAACTTGGTCAGTTCAAGTGCTGTGGACTCGAGCCTTTCCTGAAGTGTGGCGGCAATGTCCTTGTGGATATCCATGATCGGCTGGGTATCTCTTGCAAATTTCCAGAGCTTTCTCAGCTCTTTGAAGTCAACGTCATAAGAATATGGATACGATTTGAGGTACTTCCCGAGCTCCTCCCGAGGAGTGCCGTAAGCAGATAAGCCCATCGTTTTGCCCGCGTCAAAATAGACAAAGCCGCATATCTGCGACACAGTGCGATAGAGCGTGCCCAGGGACTGATGGGGGTGCCATTGCTTGATGGGAATCAGCTCGCCATCCTTGCCATAAAACAGCGATGTGGGCGACTCGTCGCCGACGCCATCGGTAACAAAGACATTCGCTCTGCCAAACCCCGAGCAGTAATAGGCGCTCGCCGCATGGGCGATGTGATGCTTGACGAAGACAACCTCCCCAAAACGCTTCGCAAGATTGGCAAGATACCTCCGCCGCTTCCAGAAATACCCATACGTTGCCCCCGGTATGATGTTCATGCCGGGGTCGTTCTTCGATTTCTGTGCAAAGGCGCTTTTGACCGACATCTTCTGGCTCGCCTCGGAGAAAATGTCGAAGAGCATCTTCATCATCCTGGCAGGCGAAACGTCAAAACTGATTGCCACGGCGTCTATCTCACGCTCTTGAATGCCGAAATAGTCGAGACACCAGTTTATTGAATAGTCGGGCGGTTTGCCCATGAGGCACAGTCCCAGGGCGTGCTTCTCGCCAGAAAGCCGCTCCTCCTCGACTGCGCCCAGTATCTTGCCATCCTTCACCAGGACGGCTGATGTGTCGTGCAGTAGTTCGTTTATTCCAAGAATGTAACCCACTTCTCTCCTACCCAATCAGAACTAAAGGCCCGAGCCTCGCAATCGCTCGTTAGCCCTGTCGAATCTCAGACAGTCCATTGCGGCAATGACTTATCGTATCAAATGGCCAGACGTTCCCTCCTCCTCGGAAGCCCCTTCCCGTTAGGCATCTTGCCGGTGTAATAGATTTGCGAATTGTCCGTCAATATATCGCATTATCTGCTCATGTAGCAAGCTGTTCTGCGCGGCGATGCAGGAGAGCCTAGTCTCCGGGCCCGAGCCCAGCAACGGCCTCTCGTCTAGCGACCGGCCATATCCGTCAGTCATCGTTAGGCCGAACTCCTGGGCGATGATATAGGCTGCCGCGATGTCGTAAGGGAAAAGCCCAAGAACCTGCAGCTGTCCTGCCTCAATCAGACCGGCGACTGAGCCGGGTAGTTCTTCAACAATCCGAACGCCCACATCAATGAAGGCATTCAAGTTGCCCAGGACGATTCTCGTCAGGGCAAAGGTCGTGCTGTTGAAGAGAAAGCAACCTCCTCGAACGGCTGAGCCGTTGATCAGATCGCCGAGCACCTCAAAGAGCTCCTTCGCCGGCCTTGCGCAGACCTCAAACGCCCATGCCATGTCCTTGAGCTCAGGCATAGGCGCCGGCTGGGGCTGAATGGCGCGGCCAGCCATCGTTATTTCGACGCCCTGCCCCGCCCTTGCGGCAAAGACGGCGTCGCCCTTGACCTCCCACAGGTAGCCCTCAACGATGTCCGAGAATCTCGTCTCCGCCTTCCCATTAAACCTCGCGACCGCGATGGAGACGCAGCATGTCTCAAGCCCAGCCCTGAAGGCTCGAGAGCCATCAAGTGGGTCAACGACCAGAACATATTCGGGGTTCTCGTACTCGGACACAAAGCCCAAGTCCTCAGTATAGGCCGCGAGCCGCATTGGACTATCTTCAAGCCACATCTGGACGATCCGCTCGGCCATAAGATCAACGTTGAACGAGGCATCGCCGCTATCTGTTAGGCCAGAAACCTCGCGCATGGCCGCATCGCTCTGTGATTCGAGTATGACGCTTCTGACCGATTGGCCAAGCTCTAAAATCCCGGGAACGGCGCCCTTTATCTGCAAAACCTGGCAACCTCATCCGCAACGTCCGTGGTCTTGTCGCTGCCACCCATATCGTAAGTGCGAACCTTGCCGTCTGCAATCACTCGGGCTACGGCCGCCTCAAGCGTCTTGGCCATGGTATCCTCTCCCAGATACTCAAGCATCAGCTTCGCGCTCATAAGCGCCGCCATCGGATTGACCTTGTTCATGCCCACATACTTCGGCGCAGAGCCGTGTGTTGGCTCAAAAAGCGCATAGTCGTCGCCGATATTCGCGCTCGATGCAAAGCCGAGGCCACCAACGAGCTGCGCCGCGAGGTCCGAGATGATGTCCCCGAACATATTGCCCGCGCACAGCACACTATAAATCTGAGGGTTCTTCACCAGCCACATGCACATCGCGTCGATGTTCGTCTCCCAAAGCTCGATTCCGGGATAGTTCGCCGCGATTTTCCGCGCCTCGCCGACGAGCAGGCCGCCCGTCTCCCGCAGCACGTTCGGTTTCTCAACAACCGTAACGCTCTTAAGGTTGTGCTTCTTGGCGTATTCAAAAGACTGCGTCACGATCGAGCGGCAGGCCTTTCTCGTATATAGTCGAACCGTTACGGCGAGGTCATCGGATGGGACACTCGCAAAGCGTTTGGACTTTGGCTCGTGCTTCACGAAAGCGTCCATCACATCCTTTGGCACGGGATGAAACTCCACGCCGCTATATAGGCCCTCAGTATTCTCGCGGAATACTACAATATCGACGTCATCACGAAAGTTGAGCGGATTGCCCGCAAAAGCCCTGCACGGCCTCATGTTCGTGTGCAAATTGAAGAGCTGGCGCAGCTTGACGATCGGGCTGAAATAGACAAAGCCCTTGTCCCTGAGCTCCGGAGCAAGTTCCATCGCCGCCTCGTCTCTCGGCTTGGACGTTATCGCGCCAAATAGGCAGCAATCGGTCCGTTTGAGCAGTTCGATAGTTCTATCTGGAAGTGGATTGCCCTCCTTGCGCCAAAACTCCCAGCCGACATCACCATGAATGTACTCAGCATCCAGCCCGAGCGCATCCAGGGAAACCCTCGCCGCATTAAGAACGTCCTTACCAATGCCGTCGCCCGGAAGCCAGGCGATTTTATGCTTAGCCATAATTCTCCTCCGAAATCAGTTGGCAGGCCCAGCCTACGGCCACGCAACGCGACACGACAACTTTACATTCACCACTAAATTCAATGCTCATCAACGAGCGAAATAACAAGGGGGAAGCCTGACATCAAACAGTTGCCGGGTCAATCGCCGGTCTTGAGGAGGGCGCCGGCACGACACATACCCCCGAATGAATTCGGGGGTTATGACAATATGAGCCTTTTGCATCGCCTCGACTGAAGTCGGGCGATGAGGTAGATTCAAGGGCTGAGTTTTTGCTCATCGGAAACTCATCATCCAGGAATAAATTGCGGAAGCGACACGCAACCATATATGTTATGCGGTAGCGATGACAGATAGGGCGCTATCACAAAGATCAATAATGCGGAAGTTAGCGAGATGATCGGGCAAATCGGCAAAGAGATGGGCATACATGGAGCCCGCTGGCACGCTCTGCATGGCTGCTACTTCTCAGACCCATCGATCGCGAGTTTCCTCCTTGAAAGGGTCGCCGAGGTCGCAATAACATCGCGGCCTGACATACTCATTGATCTTGGTGGTGGGACTGGTTTCCTGCTTGCTGAGCTGGTTAATCGAGGCTTTGTGGACGCCGGTCTCCGGCTCGTAAACCTCGATTGCTCCGAGAGGCAACTCGCCGTGGCTAACGACAAGGGGATATGCTGTCTTCGCGGCGCTATAACCGACATTTGGCGCGATCTCGTGGACCAAGAGCAAATGCGGTTCCTCTTCATGATGCGTTCTGTACTCCATTACTTTGGACGCGATGGTCTAATGCCCTTACTACGTCATCTCCGCGCTCAGGCGAGGGTTGGCGAGTTCTTCATTCATCAGGCGGCCTGCTTTGAGAGCAAGAGAGAGGCCGACTGTATGAATATGCTCTACGAGAGGATGAAAACTGACAAGTGGTATCCCACGCTAGATGAGCTGGGCGATTGCATAGCAGCCGCCGGATGGCGCACAAGGTCAATCTCCCGGGCGCCGACACTCACTCTAACCTCGGAGGACCTGGCATGTCGCTATGGTCTTGATGAGAATGACATCGCTTGCATCCGGGAGGAGATAGCTCGACAATTCCCGGATATGATGAACGTATTCAAACCTATGCAGCGCGGTTTCTGCGCCTTCTTGTCATATCGAGTCTATGCGTGCATTGCCGCGGACCACGAATCATCCCAAAATCAATAGCTGCCTGATTGTCTGCTTGCCCGGTAATGTATCATCGCCTCCACAAATGAGGCGAAGAGAGGATGCGGCTCCATCGGCTTTGAGCGCCACTCCGGGTGGAACTGCGTGGCGAGAAACCAGGGATGCTCTGGCAGCTCAATGATCTCAACCAGTTTCTTCTTCGTGAATAGGCCCGAGAAAGACATCCCATTCTTCCGGAAGATGTCAGTGTAGCGCGAGTTAAATTCGCATCGATGGCGGTGTCGTTCCCTGATAACATCAGAACCATAGACTTTCCGAGCGAGCGAGCCCTCAAGCAGGTCGCACCCAAGCCCACCCAATCTCATCGTCGCTCCGCGCCTCCTCAAATTGCGTTGCTTTAACATGTAGTATATGACCGGATGCGGCGTCTCTTGGTTGAACTCCGTGCTGTCAGCTCCCTCGAGGCCACATACAGACCTTGCGAACTCTATCACTGCGCACTGGAGGCCGAGGCAGATGCCGAAGAACGGAAGATTCGCGGTCCGGGCATAATGTACGGCGGCAACCATCCCCTCAATGCCCCGCATGCCGAATCCCCCTGGCACCATGAGGCCATCCACATCGCGGAGAGCTTCCTCTGGGCCCTTTTCCAAAACCTCCTCCGCATCAATCAACTTCAGACGGACTCTGCAGTCGTTTGCATAGCCTCCGTGAGCAAACGCCTCGAGCAAGCTCTTGTACGAATCGTTGAGCGCGACATATTTGCCAACAACGCCAACAGTGGGCCCAAATTCAGCCGACTTCATAACCGACACCATTGCGCCCCACTCCGAGAGGTCGGGCTTCCGCTTCGGCAGACCAAGATGCGAGATTATCGCGTTGCCCAATCCCTCTTTCTCAAAGACTAACGGCACCTCGTAGATAGACTCAACATCCTTGGCCGTTATCACGTGTTTTTCAGAGACATTGCAAAACAGCGCTATTTTGCTCTTAAGCTCCTTGGGCAAAAACGTCTCAGTCCGGCAGAGAATGATGTCAGGTTGTATCCCGATTTGGCTAAGAGCCTTCACGCTGTGCTGTGTGGGCTTGGTCTTCAACTCCCCCGACGCCGCGATATAGGGCACGAGCGTCAGGTGGACATAGAGCACGTTCTCGCCGCTGAGCTTGAACTTCAATTGGCGAGCCGCCTCCAGAAATGGCAAGCTCTCGATATCGCCCACTGTGCCACCAATCTCGACGATGACAACATCATGCCCACGAGCAAGAGCGCATATCCTCGACTGGATCTCGTCCGTTATGTGAGGAATAACCTGAATCGTCCCACCCAGATACTCGCCCTTACGCTCCTTGCCTATAACAGTGTTGTAAATCTGCCCAGCGGTCGCGTTGTTCTTTCTTGTGAATCTGGCGTTCGTAAAGCGGGTATAGTGCCCAAGATCGAGATCGGTCTCCGCACCGTCGTCGGTTACATAAACCTCGCCGTGTTGAAATGGGTTCATCGTCCCAGGATCAACGTTGATATAGGGATCGAGTTTGATGATAGTGACTCTCAAGCCCCGCGCCTCGAGTATCCTCCCGATGGATGCTGAGGCAAGCCCTTTTCCTAAGGACGAAATCACTCCGCCCGTGATAACAATGTACTTAGTCTGTATTTTCCGAACCATTCTTATTGCCTCGGCCTTAGGCCACTAAAGTGAAGCTCCTCAAGCAATCTCTCAACCTCCGGAACGTCCTCCGGAACGTCCACATTCTTCAAAATCGCGTCAGTCTTAATCGCCTTGATTGGATAGCCATTCTCCAGAATCCGAAGCTGCTCCAGCCGCTCAATGCCCTGAAGAGGGGTCGAATCCATCTGAGAGAAGCGTATCAGAAAGTCCTTCCTATAGATGTAAACGCCCACATGTTTTTTGAATTGCACATCGCTTCTGTCAAACTGCTCCTGAGTCAACGTGCCATCCCGTTCAGCATCCATGATCTCCTTCGAATAGGGAATGGGAGAGCGAGAAAAATAGAGCGCGTAATCGTCGAGGGATGAGATGAGTTTGACGGTATTCGGGTCGAACAACTCGGACACTTTGCGAATTGGCGCCGAAAGAGTGACAACCTCTTGACCAGGGTCCTGCAAAAGCTCCTGAATGCAACGGTCAACCGCCTCAGGATCGAGCATTGGCTCGTCGCCCTGAACGTTCACAACAATATCGCAATCCAAGCTGAGCGCCGCCTCGGCAATCCGATCCGAGCCGCTCTGGTGGTGCTCAGATGTCATCAACGCCCGTCCACCAAAGTCTTTGACGGCGTTAAAAACGTTCAAATTGTCCGTCGCAACAATCACATCGTCAGCAAGAGAAATCAGGCCCGCCCGCTCGTAAACCCACATTATCATCGGCTTACCGAGTATCTCATGAAGGACCTTCCCGGGGAACCTACTTGAAGAATATCTAGCTGGAATTATCACAACCGTTCTCGGCATCTATGCCTCCCTTGCAGATCAAATCATCCTGATAGGTTATCGCGGATAGACGCCTTGAGCTCATCCACAGAAACCGTCGCCGCGCCAATCTCAGTCACGACAATCCCGGCAGCCATGTTCGATAGGCGAGCTGAACGCTCCATCGAGGCGCCGGCAGAGAGCGCGAGTGTCATTAGAGCGATCACCGTGTCACCTGCGCCCGTGACGTCATAGACATCCTTTGCGACCGTGTCGATGTTGATTGGGGCGCCTTCCCCCATTAGAAGGAGCATCCCGTGCTCGCCACGAGTGGCGAGTATTGCCTTGGAACGAGTCTCATCCCGCAGCTTGCGAGTGGCCGTGATCAGCTCATCGAGCGTCTCGATACGCTTTCCCAAAAACGTCGCCACCTCATGCTGATTCGGCGTCATAACGGTAACGTCTTTGTATAGCAGGAAGTTCTCGTCCTTGGGGTCCACTGTGATTATCTTTCCGCGACTGCGGGCAATCTTGAGAACCTCCCTTGTAACGTCAGGGCAGATAACGCCCTTTCCATAGTCCTCTATCGCAATACCGTCAACTTCATCTATATGCTTTTCAACAAACTCAATAACCTGCTCACGCGGTCCCTTGCTGAGCTCTTCCGTGCTCTCCTCATCGCATCGAACGATCTGCTGGCCGCGAGCAATCACTCTCGTCTTGGTCGTCGTGGCTCTATCGGCATCGTGAATCAGGCCATCGGTCGAGATGCCTCGCTCGTTAAGCATCCCGCGAAGAACACCAGCACGATAATCGTCGCCAACAACGCCAACTAACAAGGCCCTAGCGCCCACCGCCGCGATGTTCGTCGCCACGTTGCATGCCCCGCCAAGCCGAAAACTGCGCTTGCCTATCGCCACAATCGGCACCGGCGCCTCTTGTGAGACTCGCGACACCTCGCCCCACATATACTCGTCAACCATTAGATCGCCAACGACCATTATGCTGAGCTCCGAAAAGCGATCGACGAGTCTATTGTATTCCTCAATCATCTCCTTTTCCGTATCGGTCATGCCCCGCCTTCATCCTCCTCTGCCGGAAACCCTTTCAGAATCGCTCGCTCATCTATCTCGTCGGGCCTCACAAGACTCTCCAAACCGTCAAGACCAAAACGGTCCAAGAACTTGTCCGTTGTTACATAGAGTAGCGGCCTACCGGGGGTCTTCTTGCGCCCCTTCACCGCAATCATACCTCGCTTCAAGAGACCTCGCGCAACGCCGGCGGAATCCACACCACGAACGTGATCGATCTCCGCAATTGTCGTCGGCTGGTGGTAAGCGATGAGCGACAAGACCTCAAGACTGGCCTTTGAAAGCGAGACCTTGCGGCGCTTGGTGAAGAATTTCTCAATCCAACTCGAATACTGGCCCCGCGTCGTCATCTTGAAGCCGCCGCCAATTTTCACTATCTGAAGCGAGCTCTGCATCTTCTCATAATGCTCCCAGAGCATCGATAACGACTCCTGTATCTCTTCCTCCGAGACATTTGCCCCGAAAAGACCAACTAGCTGCTCAGCGGAGACAGGCTCCGTTGCGGCAAACAAGACCGCCTCGATCACCATCCGAATGGTCTGTGGGTCAATCGGGTTTTCGGGGGCGCTCAACGCATCTCCTCACCTTGAGAATCCGGCGACGTTCCGCCATCCGCCTCAAGGCCCATCTCCGCTCTAAGTCTGAGCAAGTCCACATCATGAACCAGCTTGAGCTTGATATTGAACGAATCCCTCCGCTGAAAAACGACGACATGAGAGAACTTAACAAGCTCCAAAAGCGCGAGAAAGAAGACCAGCTTCTCCCGCAAGCTCTGAGCGTGTGAGAAGACGTCGCTCATTGAGGCGGGCGATTTCTGCTTTAGAACTCCAGCCATCCTCACAACCGCGTCGCCAATAGGATACTTCTCCCGCTCGATGCACTGAACCTGCGCCATCTCATCGCTGCTTAAAAGCCCAACAAATGCCAGCGCAAGGTCAACGACGCTCGCGCCGACTATCTCCTGCTCCTCCTTCTCGGCATAGCCCTCAGAATCGCCAGAAAACCAGAGAGACCGCCGCATCTGCTCCTTCTCCCGCAGACTCTCGGCCATCGCTCTTGCCCTCTCATATTCCAGAATGCGCTGAACTAAAACGGCAGCCGGCTGAGCCATCCCGTCATCATCCTCATCATCCAGAAGAGGAATCGGCAATAGCATCCGCGACTTGAGAAACAAAAGCTCCGCGCTCAAGAGGACCGCCTCACCAGCAGCGTCAAGATCGGAGCCGGCGCCTTCAGCTAGAAACCTCGCCAGGCTCTTTACGATCTTCAACACCGAGACGCCAAGCAAATCCTGCTCCTCCTGCTTGACTAGATACACAAAGAGGTCTAGCGGGCCCGAGTAATCATCAAGCTGGACCTCAAAGCCCGAGCTTGCTCGCGCGTCGGCTCTATCTACCATAAACCCAAGGCCTTCCTAACATTGCTCATCGTCATATCAGCAGCCGCGCTGGCCCCCTCACGACCCTTACGCAGCACATCATCAAGATAACCGGGATCGCCCTCTATTCTCCGCCTCATCTCCTGCGGGCCCGAAAGCGCCTCAACAAGATTCTCAAGCAATATCCTCTTGCACTCAACGCAGCCGATCGAGGCGTCTTTACACTTGGCCTTTATCCTCGCCAAGGTCTCATCGTCCGTGAATGCCTTGTGGAAAGCGTAAACGTTGCACTTCTCGGCGTCACCGGGGTCAGACCGCCGCTTGCGTTCTGGATTCGAGAACATCGTCGCTATCTTTTTGCGAAGAGTATCCGGCCCGTCGGATATGTAAATGCAGTTGCCATAAGACTTGCTCATCTTGCGCCCGTCGGTTCCGGGGAGATTCGGCGTTTTGTTCAGGAGCACGTCCGGCACTGGGAAGACATCGCCATATAGTCGATTGAAATCACGCGCCACCTCGCGCGTCAGCTCAACGTGCGAGACCTGATCTAGCCCAACAGGAACATAATTTGCCCGATACATCAGAATATCCGCCGCCTGGAGCACGGGATACCCTAGAAAACCGAGCGTTACGAGAGAATGAGTCTCATCTTCCCTCAGCCGCTCTTTGTAAGTCGGCACACGATAGAGCCGACCGAGCTTTGTGAACATCGAGAAGAGAACAAAAAGCTCCGAGTGCGCCGGAACGTGCGACTGTACAAAAAGATGACTCTTCTTGGGGTCAAGGCCAACGCTCAACCAGTCTATGAATATGTCGCGGCTATATTCTGCAACCTTGCCTGTGTCCTGATACTCTGTAGTAAGAGCATGAAGGTCGGCGATGAAGAAGTAGCAATCATATTCGTCCTGCAATGATGCCCAATGCTCCAGAAGCTTCAGATGACCAATGTGCAGCCTTCCCGATGCCCGATTTCCACTAGCAATAATTTTTTTCAATCAACTTGTCCCCTATAAATCCTCATTCCGACGCGCCGATTGGACGACTGCCAAATGGCGAATCCTTACGGCAAAGGGCTGTTTATGAATCCGAAAGCCAGCAATGGACGAATCTGCGAACCCGACTACATTCTAATCATCTCAATATGCAAGGTAAAGTCAGTAATCGCTTGGTCCGGACGATCACGCTCATCTGTCTCTTAGCTCCGCAAACCGGGCGTCGATCTCCTCTCTGAGCTCGTTGCCAGCGTGCTCAAACACGTCCAACAGCTCGTCATATACGTCACCCGAAGCTACGAAGTTCCAAAAGCCGGCGCCAACCATTACCTCTTTACTGTCGAGATCGAATAGCCCCCTAAGCGTCCATCTCTCGTAGGGCTCCGGATGATATGGATTATACGGGATCCCTATCCTGGTGAACACTTCGGCATCTGTGCCTTGGCTCAATCTCAGAGCCGTCCATCGCAATAGCTTGAGCTTCAGCGCTACGAATTCCTTCTTGTTTGGCTTTGCGCTCGTGATGTCGAAATAGTTCTCTTGCCTCCCAATCCGAACCATCACATCAACCCTCGAATCAGGGTCATTTAGCTCCCTGCCTTCCGCGATTGCATTCCTGATTTGCTCGGTCTCGCCGGACTTAGAAGGGGCAATCTCCGCCTTCCGCAAGCCGTAGTACATATCCTGAATCATCTCTTCTGTTGCAGAATCAACCTCGCCCATCAACGTGAATTGACTTTCGGCATGATTCCCAGCTCCCTGCGCAAGGAGAACTGCGACCTGCTCCCAGACGCTAATGCCAAAAGTCGTGTTCATGGATTGCATGAACGAGAACATGGCATATCTATCTCTTCCAAGAAGCCTGAAGTGGAAAGGCATGTGTTTCGTCTCGGGATTGTATTTCTTCAGTTTTCCTCTCACAACTCTTGTCAACAAGTTGTGAATACTCGCTGCCGTGCCCTCTGATATCGTCATAATGCACCTACACTTTCATAAAGCAGAAGATGGACTCGAAGTACTTGTTTGAATCGCGCTCGGTTCTCATTAGAACGGGCCTCTGGAAAACGTCTATTTGATGAAGCCCGCTCAGTTCTGCAATCTTCGGGTATAAGTTGAATCTGTCATTTGCCACTACGAAGACAAGCCCCGCCCTTCTGACCTGACGGAAAGAATTCCGGAAAACCCCGGCGATGCCATCAACGTATTCGTTCTTTCTGTTCCGGCTCTGACCGTTTTTCGCGGGGCCAATCTCATGTTTGTCAAGTCGCGGAAAGCCAAACAGTTCGTAGGCATATTTGTGTTGCTCATGATAATCGATAATGCCCACGTAAGGAGGAGAGGTAAAAACGCCATCTATCACCATGTCCTCCGGCAGCTGCACATTTCTCCCATCTCCTTGACAAATCTTGATGGTCGCGTCCGTCCGAAGGGATGCGAACTGCTTTATTCGCTTCACAGTGTCAAGGCTATATCGGTTGATGAACTTCAGCGCCTCGTCGATCGGCTGACAGTATCTCTTGTGTTTGATGCACCAGTACCTCTCTCTAACCGGCTTCTTAGGACGAGCTAGGTCGTAATGTGGAATCAGCCTCGCGGACCGAGCGGACCGGGACAGGATGACTCTCAGGACATCACTGTTTTCATAGTTGTCGATGATGCTCCGGTAGAACAGCATCTCCTGCAGAGCCCGAGCCGCAAACCAAGTCTTGAGATAATCACTGCTTGTTTCAAACCGCTCTCTGCCCTCCGGCAGCAAAGAGCATGAGCCGTTCGTTAGTTCTCTACTGAAAGATCGGACTCTTGTTAGCGCATCTCTGACCTCGGCCTCCAACTTCGGAATGTCATATTCTTGGGTCTTAACCTTCTGGATCAAAACGTTGAAGGGCGATAGCTCCACACCCACCGAGTTCATCCCCAGGACGTTCGCCTCGACTAGCATCGTTCCGGAACCGGCGAACGGGTCCAATATCGTCTGACCTTTTCTGAAGTATTTCTTCAGGAAGACATGAACGAGTTGAGGAATGAACTTGCCAAGATAGGGGTGGAGGCGATGAACGTGCTTGGTTCTCTCCGACTCCCGAATGTCAAGGAAGGTTAGGTCGTTCCCCAGAACACGAATGTTCTTTTCGGTATTCGCCTTTGTCTCAATGAATTGAGCGTCCAGGCCAAATTTGCTGGCGGCAGCCTTAGTGGATTCAAGCATCACGGTGCATCCATTGAATTTCGATCAAATCAAACTTCCATTCGCAGTCTCTACTGCGAGACATCTGCCCAGAATCATTGCTGGTTCCGCGCGGATATCAGGCATTTGCGGACGTCAAGTGCGAGCCCCTGAGTGCAACAATCCGGCTATTTACTAAGCGCGACCTCACGCCATGAGATGCTTCAGCGCCTCGACTAGCCTCTCGTTCTGCTCCCTCGTCCCAATCGTGACTCGAAGCTTTGTATTGTAGCCCCAGGCGGCCATCGGCCGGACAATAACCCCCATCTTTAAGAGCTCGTCGTATATCTCTGTGCTGCCCTGCTCAACGTCGAACAGGATGAAGTTGGCGCTCGTTGGCACGTAACCAAGACCCATCTCCATGAATGCTCCATAGAGATACTTCTTGCCGGCCTCGTTGATCTCCTGGCTCTTGTGAACGTGCTCCTCGTCCTCAAGAGCAGCAAGCGCCGCAACCTGCGCGAGCGAATTGACGTGAAACGGCCGCCTTATCCGGTCAAC
>JAGHCW010000079.1 GCA_021160245.1 bacterium
ATCAAGACGATTGATGAGATAGCCTTCCAGACCAACCTACTCGCTCTCAACGCGGCAGTTGAGGCGGCGCGTGCTGGAGAGGCCGGTAAGGGCTTCGCAGTGGTCGCAGAGGAGGTTCGGAATCTTGCACAGCGCAGCGCCGAGGCCGCCAAGAACACGACCGACATGATCGAGGAGTCGGTGATGAACGTGGGAGAGGGCGTCAAGATCGGTGAGGAGGTTACCAAGATGCTAGATGAGATAGCAGGCTCGACGCAGAAGGTCACAGACATTATCACCGAGATCGCAGCTGCCAGCCAGGAGCAGTCGCAGGGCATTGAGCAGGTCAACATCGCGGTCGCGCAGATGGACAAGGTGACTCAGCAGAATGCGGCCAATTCCGAGGAATCGGCAAGCGCTGCCGAGGAGCTGAACGGCCAGGCGGTTGAGCTTGGCAACTTGGTTGGGATGTTCCAGATCACCAGCAGCAACGGCAACGGTCGTGGTTCACGGTCTGTGCAGCGTCAGGCTCGACCTATAGCGCCAGCCGCGCCGCGTGCTGTGAACAAGCCACAGGCTGGGGCAGCCGTCCGGAGCCCTGCGAAGGTCATCCCGCTTGATCAGAATGAGCTGAGTGAGTTCTAGGCTATTGGTTAGAATGATTTTGTGGGGGAGCCGTTCACGGCTCCCCCAACCCTTTTCTAAGATGGACGAACGTATGAAGGGTGGGGCAAGCACCACCTCTACGAAACGGCAATAGATTATATGGCAAGGGCGCCTCTGTGAGCGCGCCTATCAAGTTCGGTAAGGAGGCGATGGCCGAAGATGGCATTTACATACTTCTTCAGGGACAAGACGACGCTTGATTTCATTGGCGAAGAGATAGTGCCTACGCTGAAGGCCAAGAGATTCATAAACATTTGGGACGCTGGATGCGCGATGGGTCCTGAGCCCTACTCCATCGCGATGATGTTCCGCGAGCACATGGGCGCCTTCGTATTCCGCAACGTGAAGATATTTGCGACGGACATTGACAATACTAATAAATTCGGCGAGATCATATACAAAGGCCTCTATCCTCATGATCAGGTGAAGCGAATTGACGGAGGGATTCTTCAGAAGTACTTCTCGGCGGACGATGACAAGCAGAACTTCAAGATATCGGACGAGATAAAACATTCCGTTCGCTTCCAGAAGCATGACCTTTTGTGCTTGCAGCCTGTCCGGCAGGGGTTCTCGCTCATCGTGTGCAAGAACGTACTTCTGCATTTCACACCAGAAGAACGTATCAAAGTTATGAGGATGTTTTACGAGGCACTGGACGACAACGGGTTCCTTGCGCTGGAACAGACGCAGAAAATGCCCGACTGTTTTGCTGACTGTTTTGAGAGTATTTCATCTAAGAACCAGATATTCAGGAAGAGAAATGGATCGTAGAACCTTTAACGACTTCAGGGGCCTCATTTACGATTTGAGTGGCATCTCGCTTAGCGAGAACAAGGAGACACTGGTTTCCTGCCGAGTGAACAAGAGGATGCGGGCGCTTGACATCAAAAGCGCCGATGATTACTTGAATTATGTGCAGGACGATGATAACAGCAGCGAAATTGTGCATCTGCTGGACGCTATTTCAACGAATGTCACGCACTTCTTCCGGGAGTCGGGCCACTTCGACTTTCTTAAGGCAAAGGTCTCCGACTGGGCATCAAATGGGCAGAGACGCTTGCGCATCTGGTCGGCGGCCTCCTCTAGCGGCGAAGAGCCTTATTCCATTGCGATAAGCGTCCTGGAAGCTCTTCGTGGCAAGAACGTGGATGTAAAGATACTCGCCACGGACATCTCTACCCGTATGCTGAAAATAGCTGAAGAGGGTATCTACGAGGGCAAGACGCTTGAGAAGGTCACCGCCGCCCACAGGGAGAAGTACTTCACGCGAATTAAGACGCCCCATGGCGCTCCCAGAAAATACCGGGCCAAGCCTCTTCTGAGAAACATGATTGTATTTGAGCGACTCAATCTCTCTCAGCCGCCATTTCCCATGCACGGCCCATTCGACATTATTTTTTGCCGCAACGTTATGATATATTTCGATAAAGAGGTGAAGAGCCGATTACTGGCTGATATGTATCGGCTTCTTAGATCAGATGGCTACTTGATGGTTGGGCACGCTGAGAGCTTGACTGGTCTGATAAGCGACTTCAAGATCGTCGGGCCGTCTGTTTACGAGAAAGACCTCATACTTCATGGGACGCGGAAGACACAGAAGGCTAGAGTCGAGAGGACGCAAATACAGCAAGCCCGTCCGGATTTGTCGCAGACACAAAGGTCCGCAAGCGGCTGTTATAGTGCCCGCACCTGATGAGAACCGCCTCAGGGCGCGGGCGAATTCTGTGCTTATGCTCTTCGTCTTCCAGCCTACGGTCTGGAGTTTTTTCAAATGGTGAAGCTCAGCTGGCTGAGCCGCTCGCATTGAAGAGATTGCTGTTGCGATAGCGGTCCTTTAGCTCTGCTATCTTGCCTAGATTCCAGCTCGAGAGCTTCGTGAAGTAGCCCGTGATGCGCGTGATGCCGTCCACGTTCTTGGAATGGCAATACGGGCATTCGGCGGTAAGGCCGCGCGACGTCTTGTGGCAGTCGTTGCAGGTCGTGAACTCGGGCGAAAAAGCTATCTGATCGTTGTTGGTGTGTTTGAAGGTCTTAATCACGAAGTTCGCAAGCGATTCCCCGCTCGGACGCTGCTCACCCAGCCAGAGATGCGAGATCGCTCCCGCCTCGATGAGCGGATGAAACATCCCCTCGAGGCGCACGCGCTCGATTGGGTTGGTCACGGAGCCTACGTCAAACAGCGTTGAGTTGGAGTAATAGACGCCTCCGTTATTCGCATCGCCCTTGACAATGCTTGAGGCGCGCTCTGGGAAGTGCTTCATGTCTAGTTTGGCAAACCGATAGGCGGTCGATTCCGCGGGCGTCTGCTCCAAGACAAACTTCATGTTGTGCTTCTTGCCTAGGCGCTCGGACATTATCTTCATGTGGGCGATTACCTGGAGACCGAATTTGAGGGCCCGCGTCGTCTCGTGCAGACGCTCGCCAATGTGAGCGTAAATCATATCATCCAAGCCAACCATGCCCATCAAGTACGACGCTTTCTCAAACCGCAAGTAAGGCGTGCCGTCCTTCTTCATCGTCAGCAACGCAAGCGGCCCTTCGCTGTCGAGAGCCAGGAGCTTCTCGATGAATATCCTCTTCTGCATGTGCGCCTCGGCTGCAAGCTCCATAAGCTCCGACAGCCTCGCAAACAGCACCGTGTCGTTACCCTCCGCCTCGTATGCTATTCTCGGCAGATTAGTTGTAACATTCTGAAGCGCGGAGAAGCGCATTCTCCAGGGCTGCTTGGCGTCCTCAATGTCCTCCGACGTCAGCTTGAAGGATAGCCGACAGCACTCAGAAATCTTGGCCGTCTCGCCTCTGTCAAAGACAAAATAAGTGTTCCCCATTTTGCTGGCAACCTCGCATATATGCAGCAGGAACTTCTCGTGACCCTCTGTCTTGAAGAGCTCCTCGGTGATATGCACAAGCGGCTTGGGGAAAAAGAATGGCCGCCCCGACCCGTCACCCTCGAGGTAAATATCAAAGAGTGCCCAGACAAAACGCTGAGCGTCCTTCTCATACTCCTTATACTTTTTGCCCGTATATTTGCCGCCAGGGCCAATCGCATCAACATCCCTAAAGTGCTTGGGAACCTCCCAGTACAGATTGAGGTCCGAGAATATCGCCTGACCCCCACGCGCCACGGCCTGCTGCGAAAACTCGAAGATCAGTATCTGCGCCAGCTGATGAAGCTCCCGGTCAGGCATCCCAACGATGTAAGGAGCGAAAAACAAGTTCACGGCATCCCAACCGATTGCGCCCGCAAAATGCCCCTGCAACGCCGCCGAGAATTTTAACATGTGTGCAAGGAGAACCTCCGGATGCTTCGCAGGCTTGGCTATCGAGAGAGCATTCGGCAGCGATAGGCCGAACTTCTTCACATACTCCAGGGACTGGCCAGAGCAATATGGCCTGTCAATGAAACCCAAATCATGAAGGTGAATGTCGCCCGCAAGATGCGCGTCCGCCACCCGCTGCGAGAAAACCGTCAGCAGCGCGAACTCCTTCTTGATACTTTCCGCAAGCGTCAGGTTCGTCCCCTCAGGCCCGTGCGGAACGTTCGCATTCTCCTTGTTCGCATGAAGGATCAACTGATTCACGTCAAAGAGCGGAACGCCAAGCCTTGTATGATAGCGCCTCGCCTCCTCAAGCCCGTGCTCGATCAGCTTGGCGTTGACCATCTCACGCACAAGAGGCGCGGTAACCGTCTTGATCGACGAGCGCACCAGCTGCTCCTCGACCTCAAGGCCAATTCGCTCGGCCGTTCCCAAGTCGATATTGGTCTCCGTAGTTAGAGCCTGAACTATTCGTTCGCGGCTCCATTTTTCGACTTCCTCACTCGACGTCCGGACGAACATCGCAATGTCTGTGGCCTCGCCGCCCAAAGACGGCGGGCTCAAATAAGACCCTCGATCCCGATCACTCTGCGCTATTTCTGCCCTTTCCATACTATCCCCACCATTCCCTAAAATTAGATCAAGGCGCATCCGAGTGGTGCACCTTTATTAACATCATTTTGTGTCTGCCTTTAAAATATATACAACATATAGAGTATGTCAAGCTATTTCTTGCCTGGCATTTCGCCAAATGATCAAAACCCGGAACGCACACGAGCGAGGCGATGGCTCCATTTTCTAAACTTCTTCGTGCTTCTTGCTGTTCTTTGTGGATTCCCGATTCAATTAGATATTTCGTCCACGAAGAGCACGAAGGCACACGAAGGAAAGAATTCTATGTTTTGGTCTTTGAGCCGCATGTCCCGCCAACGAACGCTACAAAAGCAGTTATTTTGGCAGTTCAACGAGTATGCAGAACTCGTCATAAGATGGGAATCCCAAACCGAGCCACTCTTCCTCGCCGGCGCGCTTGAAGCCGGAGCGCCATCTGTAGTGACCGTCCGATGCGTACTCGGGGATGATTATCTCGCCCAAGTCGTAGATAAACGATGTATCGGTTGGGATGGTGATATTGCGGAGTGCTGGTGTCTCCTCTGCGGTCCAATTGGATTCGCCCGTCTCAGGATTCGGGACCCAATAGAAGTATGGGCCGGTCCCAAACTGGAGCGCGGCGTACCAATCGACGGCGATGCTGCCAGCGTAATTCGTAAAATGGACCTTGGTCTTCGCCGGGTCCCCCGCGATATAGACGTCCCTGACATTATCCACCATGATGCGCGACTGAGGCGCGAGGTTGAGTCGCGTTGGCCGGTGTCCCTTGTACCAAAGCGTGCCATACTTTGCGAATGAGCGGCCGGGACCTTTGAAGAGCCGCGTGCTGTCCGTCCAAGGGCGATTCTCTTTGGCCCAGGTCAGCCTATCCGAGCCGTCATAGGGGATATATTGAACGCCATTGGAGAGCCCGACCCAAAGGCCATTCTCACCCGCCTCGACATCGTATGTGTAATTATCATTAACCCAGTTGTCGAGCTGGCATGGGATGATTTGGAACGTCTGAGAGCTCTTCTGCATAATCTGGTCCGACGCACCGGCCGCGCAAAGCCAGAATGAAATCGTATGTTCGCCGGACTCATAAAGCGGGAGCTTCATCGACGTTTATCTCTTGCCCGCCATTCTTAACGTTGATGTTGATGTTCATATAATCCCCGGCGTAGAAGATGTTCTTGTTCAGGCAGACCTCAACGAGGAACGCCTCTTGGGCATCCGCCTCATAGCTGCCGAAGGCGCAGAAGGCGCAGAAAACCAGAAAAACGGGGCAAGTCGCTTCATCTTCAATCCTCCCTATATATGAAGCCCAGTTTTGAGGATACTGCCGGACATTGTGATCTGTATCACAGCGGCGCCGATACAAGGTTTAAGCGACCCGGCCAATCCCAGAGTTTCCCCAAACGGCAGCCCCTCAAGCGCCGCTTGACAGTGGCGCTTTTGAACGCCTAATATGCGGTAGTTATCGCAGACCACCATATATTATGAGGAATACCATCTATGAGGGATTATGATCTGGAAAACGTCCGCAATGTCGTCATTTGTGGCCACGGTGACAGCGGCAAGACAACGACGGCCGAGGCGCTGCTCTTCAATAATAAAAAGACGACTCGACTCGGCAGAGTTGAGGACGGGACGACGGTCATGGACTACGATCCTGACGAGATAGAGCGGGGGATTTCGATCACGAGCTCCTTCGCCTTCTTCGAGTCGGGCTACACACGGGTGAACCTGATCGACACGCCCGGGTATGCAGACTTCGTGATGGACGCCAAGACCTGCATCAGAGCTTGCGAGGGCGCCATTATGGTGCTCTGCGGTGTTGGGGGAGCGGAGGTACAGACAGAACAGGTCTGGGATTTCTGCGAGCAATTCGATACGCGTCGGATAATTTTCCTCAACAAGATGGGTCGCGAGCGAGCAAGCCTTGAGGGCGCAGTCGCGTCGATAAAGAATCGCCTCACCGATAAGATAGTCGTCATGAACCTTCCGTTGGGCACTGAGGCGAACTTCAAGGGCATTATAGACCTGCTTCGCAAGAAGGCCTTCGTCTATGAGGGCGACGCTTCCGGCAAGAGCGAATCCATCGAGATTCCGGACGAATATGCCGAAAAGGTCGCGGAGCATCGTGAGGCGATGATCGAGGCGATTGTCTCAACGGATGATAGTCTTTTGGAGCGCTATTTTGCGGAAGAGAAGATCTCTGAGAAGGAGCTAATGGCGGCCTTGTCCTCAGCAGTGAAGAGTGGCGCATTGATTCCGGTGTTCTGCGGGTCTGCAAAGCAGAATATCGGGATAGATATTCTCAGCAAGATGACAACTGCTCTTTTGCCTAGTCCCGAGGATGCGCCTCCTGTCATGGCGACCGACGAGTCGGGCGAGAAAGATATTGAGTTCAAGATGGACCCATCAGGCAAGCTCGGAGCGTTCGTTTTCAAGACTATCGCCGATCCCTACGCCGGCAAGATATCGGTGATCAAGGTCTATTCCGGCGAGATTTCGTCGGATAGCACGGTTCACAATGCGACACAGCGCCGCAAGGAACGCATTGGGCAGCTGATATACTTGGAGGGTAAGACGCATTCCATCTGCCCGTTGGCCAAGGCCGGCGAAATGGTTGCTGTCGCCAAGTTAAAGGAGACGACCACGGGCGACACGCTCTGTGATGATGGCTTTAAGGTGCGCTTCAAACGAGTGGATTACCCCGAGCCGATGATCTCATTTGCCATAGAGCCGAAAGCAAAGGGCGACGAGGACAAGATCACGACAGCCGTGGCAAGGTTGCAGGAGGAGGACCCGACAATGAGGTCGAGGCGCGACCCGGAGACCAAGGAGCTCATAGTCTCTGGCTCAGGTCAGCTCCACGTCGAGGTCATAGTTGGCAAAATGAAGCGCAAGTTTGGCGTGGAAGTGAACCTGAAGGCTCCCAAAATTCCATATCACGAGACCATGCGACGGAAGTCAAAGGCCCAGGGCAAGTATAAAAAGCAGACAGGTGGCCGAGGGCAATTTGGCGACTGCAAGATAGAGATCGAGCCTCTGCCGCACGGCGCGGGCTTCGAATTCGTGAACAAGATCGTCGGCGGCGTGATTCCTCGCCAGTTTGTTCCGGCGGTTGAGAAGGGCGTGATTGGGGCGATGGAAAAGGGTGTGTTGGCTGGCTATCCAGTCGTGGACACTCGCGTTACGGTTTACGACGGCTCATTCCATGCAGTCGATTCATCGGAAATGGCTTTCAAGATCGCCGGGTCAATGGCGTTCAAAAACGCTGCGGCCAATGCTAAACCAGTCCTACTGGAACCGATTATGGAGATGGAGATATTCTTCCCCGAAGAGTGCATGGGCGACGTAATAGGCGACATCAGCTCGCGGAGAGGCAAGGTTTTGGGCACAGAAACCAAGGCTGGCCGCCAGACGCTTAAAGTCACCGTTCCGCTCTCGGAGATATCCCGATATGCTCCAGACTTGCGCTCGATTACGGGGGGAAGGGGCAGCTACACTATGAAGTTTGCCACATACGAGGAAGTTCCCGCAATAATCAGCGAGAAGGTTATAGCCGAGTCGCAAAAGGAGGAAGAAGAGGAGTAGGACCTTGAGCAGCCCGGTCAGGGTCCCGGTTTTCCAGCCGGGGCAGCCGGTGAGTCTGCCAGCAATAGCTGGGGCTTTTCATCGAACCTCGCTCTGTCCTCATTCGACAGGCTCCTATTTCGTCGGCTTCTTTAGTCTCGTTGCGGTCATTCTCGTTGCGGTAGCCTCATCTTTGGGCTCAATCGCCATTGAGGGTACCGAGCGAAATGCGCCCGTTTTGAAGTTGGCCGCATCGCATCTGATCGAGCGTCACGAGAATGTCTTGATCGACTGGACAAGCCGAACGATCTACGCCGTGGGCTTCTGCGACGCCTTGAGAAAAAAAGAAGAGCCACATTGCCTCGCCTCGGCATATAGCGGCGCGAAAAGATCGCTCATCAAAGCGTTGACAGGGCTAGCAGTGACGTCTTTCTTAACCGTTGATGATCTTTGTGCGCGGCGTCCCTCTCTCTTCTTTCTAATTCACAGCCTCGTTGACAACGCTCAGGTTTTTGCCCAAGGTGTTGAGCGCGAGCGTGGGATTGCTGGGGTGATGCTTGCGCTCAATCTCTCAGAATCAGGCGCCGTTCCGCTTTTGGTTGAGGGTATGGACATAGGTCAATATCAAAGCAGTCTGCCGAAACCGACTCCTCCACAAACAGATGCCAACGCAAAACTGCTCGCCGAGATACGCCAGCCAACCGGGCTCATCATTGACGCCAGGAATGTCTGCGCCTCCCAGGCTATACTCCCGGCCATATATGCGGAGGACGGCAGACTTGTCTTTGGACGCCGATTCGCAAGGCGACTCCGGTTCATGCAGCATGGGCTTTGTTCCTACGTGTCGGACCTCGAGACCGCCGGTAGGGATGGCAAGCTCGGCGTAAATCCCAAAGTAGTTGAGGCGGCCTCTGCCTCGGGGCCTTGCGGGTGCGACCTCATAGTATCTGATGACGACGCCGATAGACTCATCTTCCTTCGCACGCGGCTTCCGTTCTTCTCTGAATGCAGATTGACAATTGTCTGCTCATCCAATGCCCCGATCGAGCACGTCGTAGCGGATTAGCGGGCTGCTCAGCCATCGGCCTGATTCCCGGAGACAATCGATTAAACCTTCTGGCCTGATTGTCTGTCTTACGTGTGTTGGTTGTTTCACTTATCAGTAAGACGGTCTTCGGTTGATGAATAGGGCCAGTTATGACCCGCGACCGATATGGCCGGACAAAAAAACGGAGAGGGAGAAGATGAAGACCAAGAGGACTCTGATTGTGGCGGTGTCGCTTGTGTGCCTGCTTTTGGCAGGCGCAGCCTTTTCTCAGTGCGGTTTCCGTGGTCTTATGAAGGGCAATGGCAATGCCAACATAGACAGGCCGGACAGAGAGGACGCCCGACGTGATCGGTTTGAGCGCCACCTCGAGAGGTTGGCTGAGTTTGTCGGATTGAGCGAAGAGCAGATGCAGGAATACGAGGCGATTTTCACTGAGCATCATGAGTCGCAGAAGGAGCTACGTGATCAGCTTCGTGACGCGATGAAGACGCTTCGTGAGGAGATGGCCAAGGATGATCCTGATGAGGAGCTGCTTGAGCAGTACATCGCAGCGATTAAGTCGCTTCGTGACCAGATGCGGGTGAATGCCGAGGCGCTGAGAACCAAGATCGAGGAGTTCGTCTCCTCGTTGACAACTGAGCAGCAGGCGAAGTTCATTCTCTTTCACGCCGCTCGCCGCGCGAGAGGTCCTATGGGGAGACATAGAGAGATGCCGCCGGAAGACAGCCCAATAGATATTGGCTAGCAGCAGCCGGTTTGATCAGACCCCTTAATAGGGTATCTCACAACCGCATCTTATTTAAGGGCGCGCCCGATTTGGGCGTGCCTTTTTTATGCTTATGGGAGTTTGGCAGGGGTGTGACCCTAGATTGAAAGTAGAGTTCTTAGCCATCTATATTGCCATATTAAAATACGGTGATTCGTAGGGGCGTATTGCATACGCCCTTGAATCCCACGACACCCACCTCATCGCCCGGCTTTAGCCGAGGCGATGCAAAGGGTTCCTATGATCCTAAGCCCCGAATTCATTCGGGGGATGTGCTGCCGACACCTCCCCTATATGCCCTTCAGATGGGAGATCCGGGGAGGGAGGAGGGCGCGCCTCGCCTCTACAGGCCACCCGAATGAATTCGGGTGTTAGTATGATGAGAGCCATCTATGTGCCCGCGTTGAAACGCGGTCGAGCTGACAACGAATCGCTACCTACAATCTAGGGTCACGCCCGCCGGCCGGAGATCATTTACAGTAGGTGGTAAGTCCGGTTAAACTTCTTTTGAATATGCGCTGTCCATATAGAGTAGGTTTCATTAGAGAAGCAGCATGAGCGAACTAAGTGGCGACGAGATCAACCAGATTGTAAAGAAGGCGCAGGGCGGCGACAATGATGCGTTTGAGACTCTTTACAGGCAGTTTAGCAGACCGCTTTACAACACGATTGCGAGAATCGTGGGTGATGCTGAGACCGCCGAGGAGCTGGTGCAGGAGCTGTTCCTTAAGACGTTTCGGAAGATCTGCTCATTCAACTATCGCTCGAGCTTCTACACTTGGGTCTATAGGATTGCGATAAACATGTCTCTAAATCATTTGAAATCGAGTAAATCGCGCCGTGAGACCAAGCTTCCGCCCGAGGCGTGGGATGCTATCCCCTCCGGCAGGAAGGACGACAAGGACAACGTCTTTTTGAAGGAGGCTACGCTCGCGGCAATACAAAAGGTCCCGCCAAGGCAGCGGGCGGTGCTGGTAATGCGCATCTATGACGACATGGATTATGCCTCAATTGCTGGAACTCTTGGCAGTTCAGTGGGAGCGGCAAAGGCGAATTTTCACTTCGCGATGCAGAAGCTTCGGAATTATTTGAAGGACTATAGGTAGGTGATGGGAATGAATTGCAGAAGATTCAGAAAGGTTCTGGACGATTATCTTCTGGGCTCGCTTTCGGAATCAGAGAGTATCGCGATCGAGGCCCACGCAAAGAGCTGTGAGGATTGCAGGGAAGAGCTTGAGGCTGCGAGTCGCTTGCACAAGGTGTTGGCCACAGTTGATGAGCCGGCTTCGACTGTCGCGGGCGATTGGCAAGCGATAGAGAACAGGATTTGGGCACGGTTGAAGAATGAGCTGGAATCGCCCGCCAATGAGGGGTGGCTCAAACGAATACTCGACGTTTTGTTCCCACAATTTGCGCCGCGTCCGGCTTTTGCGTTTGGTGTTTCGATGGGTCTGGTAGTAGTTGGCACGCTGGTCTTGGGGCTATTCTGGCTCTCAACATCGCAGGAGAGAATCGCCTGGGACAACACGAATCTCATTCAATTCTGGTGCGATGAGGGAACCTTAGGCTTGGAGAACGGGACGCAGATTGCTTCTATTATGACTGGCGTGGAACGAATACTCGCCGAGGACAACGGCTACGATGCGTATTCAATTGACACGGATGCGATGTTGAAATCGATCGCCTCGGAGATGAACGAGGAGGGACTTGAGCCCGGAGATTTGGAGGCCTCGCCAATGCCCTCGGTCCTACTTGACGCGGGTGATTTCATAGAGAGTGATTTGCTCAATGCCTCAAGGAAAGAGCTCGAATCGGCAATAGAATCTGTATTTTCAGAGACGGGAAACGGAGCATGATTAAAGCGCAGTTGATACAACCAACAGATCAAATGCAACATTGAAAATAGGTAACACAGAAAGGAGAAACGATATGACTAGAAGCAAAAGCGCGATTATGATTTTGGTCGCCATCACAACCCTAGTTTGTGTTGGACTCTCGTTTGGCCAACCCTTCGGTTTCTTTGGTGATGACTGGGCGGAGAAAGGCAAGGCCAAGAGAAGAGAGACGAGGGAGCTTCTCTCGACGGTCTATTTGATGGAGCTCACAAAGGAGCTTGCGCTTGACAAGACGAAGGCCGTGGAGATAGCGGCCGTTCTTAGCAAGGAAGAGAAGGCCAAGGAGAAGCGTCAAGATACGATCCGCAAGACGATCCGCGAGCTGAGGCACGAGCTGGGCAACGATAAACCCAGTAAGAAGAAACTCAAGAATCTCATCGAAAGCGCCAAGGCCGCTCGCGACGAGATGCAGGAGCGCGCGCGCATCGTCAGAGACAAAATACTCTCAAAGCTCTCCGTCCAACAGCAGGCGAAGTTTATTCTCTTTCACATCAAATGGATCCAGAAGGTTCAGAGAATAAGAGAGCACATCCGAGGTGAGAGAATGCGCGAGCGTGGCGGTGACGGACCAGGCCCTGGGCAGATGAGAAAAGGGCCAAACGGGCGTCGGGGGATGAGGTGATCTAGTTCACGCTGAAATCTCAACCATAGATGTTGAAGATGGGGGATGTGGCCGTGGTCCGGCGCATCCCCCAAGCATTTTTACCTGCATTCCGGAACATCACTTGCCGCGTATCGTCTCAATTCGTGTAAAGCATGGGATTGCCATGATCTGTGCTTCTGAGATGGCTCAAATGGGGGTGGGTCAAGAATTGACCCACTGAATGCGGCCTGTTTAGCCTGGGTTACGATTTACTGGCATGGATGTGGATCAATTTAGAGCCACCTTGCGGCTCATTCTCGTCTTCTCCTTGAGTAGGGTTCTAGGAGGGAGTCGCTGGCTTTGACCTTCAGGAGCCGAAAGGCTTCCTTTTCTCAAAAGTCTTTCGCTCAATGGCACAGAATCTGCTATTATCTCCAATAGAAGTTGGCCCTCTTGTGTCAACTCGAGGCGCTTGGTTCGGCAATAATAGCAAAGCTGCCGCATGCCATTTCAGCCAACGGCCGGGCGCCTCGGGAGAAGGATTTTCAAAGAGGGCTGATAAATTCGGGTTTCCGGCCAGTTGGACGTGCCTGATGAAGGCGTTCAGGCACGCCAACACCCCGGCTGTCAGGTCTTAATTCAGTCTGCCAGAAACAACAGAGCATCGCCGCTTTGAATCGTCTTGATTACCTCGCGGTCCCCAATCAAACGCGCACGTCTCTCGCTAGCTCTCCTTTTGAGTATCTGGAAAGTTCGCGAAAGCGCCATGAGAAAAGCTCTGTGGAATCGGAAATCCGTCTTAAGCGCGTCTTTTGCAAAAAAGTATAGGCTCCAAAGGAGATGCTGCCTCAGCATTGCCCGGTCGAGGATGTTACTGTAAAAGAATATATAGCTGTTTCTAGC
>JAGHCW010000134.1 GCA_021160245.1 bacterium
TGAATCCAAAGTAGAACGAACACGATAGCCGCAAACAGCGTGTAGTACATGGATATCCCCAGCTGAAGGCCGGCGAATAGCCCAGCGAGAGCAGCCCACTTGAACTTGCCGCTCCTAAAAGCTCGCATTGAGAACATGACAACTAGGGGCAAGGGCCAAGCGCCGATCAGATTGATGTGCCCGGTTGCTCGCACAAGCATATAGGGCGAAAAGCCGAACATCACGCCGGCTGCCACGGCGGCAACCCGGTGGCCGCAAACGTCGAACGCAAGCCTGTAGGCGGTATATGCGGCCAAGATAAGCGAGAAGAAGACAATGAAGTTGTAGGCAACGCGTATCCCGAACAGAATATGAATTGGCAGCGCGATGACCTGGTTCAATGGGCACATGGTATGGAACGACAGGTCTGCCCCGTGCGGATAGAGTTGAATGGGGCAAAAAAACGGGCTTTGCTTCAGCTCGAATATCGCATGGTGGAACCACCAGTAGTTCCAGAAGTTCAGGTTTACATCGCCCCAACTGCCGAAGACGTGGGTAGCTATCCGAGGCGCAACCGGCCAGGTGACGGCGATTGCGAATGCCGTCAGGAAGAGGATTATTAGAATTTCGCGGCGGAAGCCGTGCATCCACTTCGCGGGTGAAAATAGCGCCTTCAACCTCACGGACGGGCTATAGCTCGACATCATCCAAACCCCAGCTCTTTCTCATTCATTCATCATAATCAATCTCGCACGGCTTTGTCTGCCAATCTCGCGACGAGCTCGGGATCGGGATTGACAAAGACCGTCTCAAAGCTCGGGTAGATCACCTTGCCGGGCAGCGCCCCTTTCGGCTTTTTGACGTTCAACCTTCGCGTGAAGGCTACAGGGACATTCTGCGAGAAACGAGATTTGGAGAAATGCGCCGCGATGATCGCCGCCTCCTCAACCGTCCGTTTCGGAATAACAGCGTTGCGGTTTCCCCTTCGGACAATCACGTGGGAGCCCGGCACGCCCTGGGCATGGACGAAGAGATCGTGTTGCCTCGCCACTTTCAACGTCAGCTCGTCGTTCTCGGCGTTGTTGCGCCCGACGAGTATCTGGAAGCCCTCGGACGATGTGAACCGCCGAAACTTACGCGCCTCGTCCTTCGCTCTTGAGATTGGAAGGCCCAAAACCACCTCCCCGTGCTTGTGCTTGGATATTATGGCTCGGCGCAGGAGCTCGTCGGCAATCTGGATGAGGCAATCCATCGTCTCGCCGCTCTCAATTTGCACAAGAATGCCCTCCAGATAGGCGATCTCATCCAGCGCGACGGCAGTTAATTTGTCGCTATGCTGAAGCCGCCGCCTCGCCCGCTTGGCTTTCTTGAATATCAAATCAACGTTCGCCCAGGCCGATTTCGATGGGTCGAGGGGTATGCTGATCATCACATCCGATGAAGAGAACACGTCCTGCACATCGATGAACTCGGCCCCCGGCCGCATGTTCTGAACGTTCATCTTCAAAAGCTCCCCCTTGCGAAAGGCCTTCTCAACTTCCGCCTCGTCCGCAGCCTCACCCTCGATCTTCTCCAGACGGCGCCTCGCCCGAGTGATCTTCACCTTCAGCATTTGATACAGCCGACTGCGGAGCCTCTCAAACTGAAGCGCATGCTCAGCTCTTGCATAGAAGACCTCAGCCGCCTCGGCCATCGTCTCAAAGCGCTCCACGCTCCAGTCGGACTTTGACACAAATGGGAACGCGCAGAGCATGGACTTCGGCGTTTGAGGCGCAATTCGGCGCGAGACCTGGTCGCCGGGGGCTTCGCCATCCCGATCTTCAAGGGATTCCGTCATTATGCAAGGCTCAAAGCGCTCGTCGCCAATTCGAGTCATGAGCGAGTGGAAGACCTTGACCGCCGCTTGTGCAGGGCGGGCTTCCTTGCCTGCCGCCTCCGCTCGCGCCTCGATCTCCCTGGCGATTGTGGGCGATATGCCAGAAAACTCCGAGAGCAGGAGCTTTGATAGTCTAGGCAGGCTGCTCTTCTCAATAGCATTTCGCATCTCATCCTCTGTCGCAGAAAGCGCCGGTGGGGCCTCCGGTAAGGGCGGGGCGATATATCGAGCGCCGGGCAAAATGGGCCTTAGTCGGGACATCGCGTCTGTTACGTGTTTGCCCGCCTCAAGCACGGTCTGGGCATCGTGATCAAGTAGCACGAGGTTGCTGTTTTTACCCATCAATTCTGCAATGAGGGTGAAATGCAGAGGCTCGCCCCGAAGACCGCGATTCACAAGCTCAAAAATCACGACACGCTCCAGCGATTTCATGAGTATGCTGGCTATCTCAGAACCGAGGATATGTCGGCGCAGGATGGCGACGAAATTGCTCTTCATGGACGACTTGGGCGGCTTGGTGCTGGTCGGATAGAGCCTGTAAAATGCGGCGTCCCAAGAGATGACAATGTAAGTTATTCCGATGCCGCTCTTGCGGACGGTGAGGAATACGCTTTTTGCATCTCGAGCCTCCACCGAGAAGACCTTTCCGCCGACGAGCTCTCTCCTCATCCAACAATAGACAGCCCTTAGAACAACAGAATCCAAGACAATCTCCTGCATTAAAACAAAAATTAATTTCAGCGTGCTTGACAAGTCTAGTATAGTATAGAGGAGAATGGCTTAGATAGATCATATTATTAAGGGGAGGCACAGATGAAATTCTGGCTCGCAATTGCGGCTCTGGTCATTTTGATCGCTACCATTGGTGGCGCACAGGCCAAGCAGCTAAATGTCACCGCGTCGATACTCCCGCTCGCTGATTTTGTCAAAAACGTCGGTCGAGAACACGTCAAAGTAAGCTGCGTTCTGGCGGCTGGCTCAAGCCCACATACATTCACGCCATCGCCCGCCGACGTTAAGAAGCTAGCACGCTCCGACCTCTTCGTAACCATCGGCATCGGCCTTGAGGAATGGGCTGATGATTTCGTGGCGGCAGCTGCGCAGAAGAACCTGAAAGTCCTTAAGCTCGGTGAGTCGCTTGGCTATAAGGGCGGGGACAACCCGCATATATGGCTCGATCCTGTTCTTGCGCAACGAATGATAGCGAAGATAGCCGAGTCGCTTTCGGCGCTTGCCCCGGCCGCATCTAGCGCCTTTCTCAAAAACGCTAGCGAATACACGAGGCGACTTCAGGCCCTGCATAGCCACTACGTCAAGCAGCTGGCGCCCTTCAAGGGTAAGAAAGTCGTTCAGTTTCATCCCGCTTTCTCATACCTGCTGAAGCGATACCATCTGGGTGAGCTCGCCGTCATTGAGCCGCATCCGGGCAAGAAACCGACCAGCAAGCATCTCAGTCGCATCATTGGGGCCCTTCGCAAGGAGCCGGTTCGCATCATCCTGATGGGACCTCAGCTCTCTGAGAAAACCGCTCATACTATCGCGCGCGAGGCGCAGGCGACCATAGTCATGGTTGATCCACTCGGCGATCCGACGATCCCATCTATGAATACGTATATCTCGCTTATGGAGCTCAACCTAAAAGCCATAGTAGGGAGCCTTCGATAGATGTCCGAACCAAGAATCGAGCAGGCTCGAGCCACGGAGAAGCCTTCCGACAATTCGACGCCTCATGCTGATGCGGAAGTAGTCATCACCACGAGAAAGCTCTGTTTCTCTTACGGTGAGGTCAATGTCCTTCAAGACATTGATTTCACTCTGAAGAAGGGCGTTATCCTGGGTCTGATCGGGCCGAATGGTGGGGGTAAAACGACCTTCTTGAAGCTGCTTCTTGGAGAGATTCTGCCGAATACGGGCGAAGTCGAGGTTTTCGGGAGGGCGCCGACGAGCTTGGGTAGATTGAGGGCAAAGCTCGGCTACGTACCACAAAAGGCGCACTTTGATCTATCGTTCCCGGCGTCAACATTGGACGTTGTTCTAATGGGCGCCTATTTCGAGGTCGGCCTATTTCGGAGGGTACCGAAGGAAAAGAGGGATTTGGCGCTCTCGCTGATGCAGCGTCTTGGTGTTGAAGACCTGGCTGAGAAGCAGATCGGAAAGCTGTCAGTCGGTCAGCAGCAGAGGGCTTTGATAGCAAGGGCTATGATGAGCTCACCCGAGCTTCTGCTGCTTGATGAGCCGACAGTGGGCATTGACACGGAAGGACGGAATCGCTTCTATGAGCAAATGGCCGGGCTGAAGCGAGATTTTGGGATCACTGTTCTAATTGTATCTCACGACATCGCCCAGCTGACCGAGCATGTTGACGAGGTGGCCTGCCTCGCAAGGACAATGCACTGGCACAGCAGGTCGGAACTTATGGATGAAAAGACCCTCAATAAGGTCTATGCCTGCGAGCTAGACGCCTATCTCACGGAACATCTGCGGCACATAGACGAATTCCACGGCGGGGGTGGGCAGAACTCATGAAGTCTTGTAAGGAAGCCCTACGACCGCACTTCGCATAACGGAGACTGATCATGGAGCCGGACACGTCATTCTGGGCATCGCTTGAAGCATTTCAGTTCATGCGACACGCGCTTCTAGCTGGGCTGCTGGTCGGGCTAACCTGCTCCATTCTGTCGGTATATGTTGTGCTCAAACGACTCGCATTCATCGGCCAGGGCATTTCACACTCGGCGTTCGGGGGCGTGGCCCTCGCCCTCTATCTCTTTGAGGAGACCGCGTCCGCCAGCCTGAAGATCGATGCGACATCGCTCGTCTTCTGCACCATTGTGGCGATACTCATCGGCATCGTTAGCCGCGGCAGGCGCATCTCGTCGGATTCTGCCATCGGCATATTCTTCGCGGTGTCAATGGCCTCGGGCGTGATATTCATCAGCCTAAGGAGGCGATACACAGGCGCCGTCTTCAGCTATCTATTCGGCGATATACTCGGGGTGAGCTCCGGCGATGTCATTCTAATCGCGATTGTCGGAGCGGTCGTGATCGGCATCGTCATCGCATTTTACAAAGAGCTCTTCTTCTTCTGCTTTGACGAGAACCTGGCCGGCGTGAGCGGCCTACCGGTGCGTTTTCTTCACTATCTTCTGTTGATTCTGCTCGCACTGACGATCGTCATCTCCATCAAGATAGTCGGCATAATACTCGTCTCGGCGTTCCTAGTTGTCCCCGGCTCCGTCGCAAGGCTATTAACCGGCAACTTCAGGAAGATGATCCTGATCTCCATCACAGTCGGCACGCTCTCTGTTCTTTCCGGCCTCTACCTGTCCAACGAACTCGAGATGCCGTCCGGCGCAACCATCGTCCTCGTTCAGTTCGTCATCTTTCTCGCCGCAATGATTGCCCGGAAGCTCAGAGCATAGCATTCCCATTTTGCTGCCGAGCGCCTTTTTGTAGGGCATTTCGCCCCTTTGCTAGATACTAATTACGGAATGACGCAACATCATAA
>JAGHCW010000051.1 GCA_021160245.1 bacterium
CCTATCTCACTGCCTACTGGAGCGCTAAGCCGGAGCCGGGGAAATACAAGGCGAAGATCGTCCTCAACCCAGATGACGAGGCGATAACGGCGAGCGGCGAGTTTGATTTCGCGGTCGCTAAGTAGTGCCCATCGCGAAGTCGCCTATTCCTATAACGACAATGAACACGAGAAGTCGTGAATTGACTTTGTGATAATTAACTGGGAGACAGTTATGCTTCCTTTTGCCAATGCGGTTCGCGTTAAGCGTCGTTCTCAAGCAACTTGCCAAGCGGCTTTGCTGCTCCTTTTTGCCTCAATCATAATTCTGAGTTCTGTCTTGTCGTTCGGCGCGGAGGAGGCGACTCAAGATGAGAAGACGCAGAAGGAGCGCCTCGCGGAGTGCAAGGAGCTGTTTGCGGGCGCCAACTACATCTTGTCGCTGGAATGCTGCTTTGAGGTAGTTGCGATGGCCACGGAGACGGACGAGGGGATCGAGGCGCTTTATGCGGCGGGGGTCTGCTATTTTCGGCTCGGCAAGTATGAGAAGGCGTTGCCGATATTCGAGACGATTGTCGAGCAGTATCCGAGGTCGCCGAGCTTTGCGAACGCAACAAACATGGCTGAGCAGACGCGCAAAAAGATGGATGAGTTGGGCATAAAGCCGAAGCCCAAGGAGGAGATGCCTCCGGAAGAGAAGGAGAAGCCAAAGGCAATCGGGGCTATCCACGGCCCATCAGGCGCGGCGATCGAACTGCATGGCATAACAGTCAGCAATGTTTTCAGCAATACTCCCCTGGCCGAGGCGCTTGGCGAGATTCGGCAGGAGACGGGGATTCGGTTCATAATCGACCCGTCGGTCGGCGGGGCGACGAGCCTCGAGTTTGAGGAGACGCCGCTTGACGAGGCGCTCGAGGCGATGCTCTCACCTTATGGTTTTGTCTATAAGGCGGAGGAGAATCTGGTTGTTGTTGGGACGCCGAATCCGGAGAGCCCGCTGTTTCCACGGCTTGCGATGACGAAGATCTATCGTCCGAGGAACCTGGATGCGAGCGAGATACCGGCGCTGATGCCGAAGTTCTATGGGCAGTTCATTGCGACGAACAATGAGAAGAACATTCTCGTTGTTTCCGCCCCGAAGAGCGTTCTGGTGGATGCTTTGACCCGGATAAATGAATTGGACGTTCCGCAGAAGCAAGTGATGATCGAGCTGTTGGTAGTTGAGATCAAGATGGTCAAGGGAATGACGTTGGGCGTGGATTGGAGCATAAGCGGCGACAAGGAGTATCACGGTGAGGACACTGGGCAGGCGGCCACTTTGAGGTCGCTTGGTGTTGATTGGACGACCCTTCTTGGGAATATCGCTTATACGAGCAGCGCGGATGATATTAAGGCAATAGGAGCGAAGCTGGGCTACTTGATGGAGAGAGGTAAAGCCACGGTTCGAGCCAATCCTCGGGTCACCGCGTTGGACAATTCGACGGCCGAGATATACATCGGGACAGAGGGATATTACCGGATTCTCACCGGCTCTGAGGTTTATCAGACTACTCGGCTCGAGGCGATCAAGAGCGGCGTAACGCTCCGGGTTCGCCCGAAGATTTCGGGTGTTGATATGATCAAGCTTGATGTGGCCCCGGAAGTTAGTGACGTAACTGGTAGAGGCACGGAGGATTTGCCCGAGATCGCCAAGCGTTCTGTTAGCACAACGCTGAAGGTTCGCGACGGGCAGACGATAGTCATGGGTGGCCTATATCAGAAACGCAAGTCCCGCAACATCACCAAGGTTCCCATTCTGGGGCACATTCCTTTGGTTGGGATGCTCTTTACGAAGAAGAGCACTGAGTTCGTTGAGACCGAGGTCGTCATATTCATAACGCCTCATATACTTCTGGACGATGCGGAGTTGACGTCTGCTGAGCAGGATAAGCTGGAAGAGAAGAAGGACAAGGTCGGCTCCAAGGTCTTTCGATTCCTGTTCAACGAATAAGTCGTCGGTGGACAGGTTAGACAGCCCGTTTTACACTCGCCATCTGGGGACTGTAGTGGTGAGATGCCCCCATCTCGGCCTGCTAAGTTGCATCATCTGAGTCGATAGTTCATATTATTAGCATGAAGCTCGATGCGTAACTTTCGGCAGGAGGATGGGAATGAGGGCAAGAGGCGTGGTGTGTCGCGCGACCGTGCTGGTTTTCCTTGCGCTTTTCGTTACGAGCGGATGCTGCTGTAACAGGTGGGGCAAATCTGATAAGGACCAGATTGGCTATGCCTCGTGGTATGGCGGCAAGTTCCACGGGCGCAAGACTGCCAATGGCGAGACGTACAACATGTATGCGTTGACTGCTGCGCATCGGACGTTACCGTTTGGCACGCGAGTCAAGGTGACGAATCTGTCAAACGGAAAGAGCGTTATCGTTCGCATCACCGACAGGGGGCCTTTCGTAGATAAACACAAGCGGGTAATCGACCTGTCTTACGCGGCGGCCAAGAAGATCGACATGATCGGTCAAGGTGTGGCCAAAGTGAGACTGGAGATACTCGATTCGAAGTGAAGGTCCGTAGCCTGATCGCTCGGCACGAAGCGCAGAAGTAAGTTGAGTCTTCGGAAGTCAATGAGCGAGATGTTTAAGATAGCAATGGAGACACTATGAGATACAAGGTGAATCTCAAGAAAACTGAAGAAGGTTGTGCGGTATCGGTCACTGGGCTGCCTGGTTGTTGGTCACAAGGCAAGACGCAAGACGAGGCTCTTGAGAACATAAAGGATGCTATAGAGGCTTGCTTGGCGACTGTCGAGGAACTGAGCGAGGGCAAGGAGTCTCTCCACGTTGAGGTGGGGTAGTTGTGGGGAGGTTGCCGGACGCCAGCCATCTGCAAGCCGTAAGAGCCCTTAAGAAGGCTGGCTTCTTAATAGCGAGGCAAGGCAAGCGCGTCACAATGACCATTGGAGAGCGCATCGTCACGATTCCCAGAGCAAATCCGATTAACTCCTTCACAATGGCAGGCATTGTGAAGGATGCGGGGCTCACTATCGAAGAATTTAGGAAGCACTCGTGAAGGAGCGATCACACCTTCTGCGGTGCGCATCTGACGGCAACGTGCTTGACAAGCCGTAAGTAAGCTAACAAGCTCTGCCGAATCGGATCAAAGTACTGGTCTGACGAGGCGTATGTAGTATATTGCCGCTATTCGCGCAAACAGTAACCTGGTCTGCAATTTGAGGGATATGAGATGAAGAATCATAATTGGCCGGCCTTGCGTCGGTTACTCATCGCGTTTTTTGCCACGCTTGCCTTGTGCTTGTTTAGTCTCGCTTCCGACGCTTTGGCCGGCAGCATTGAGATAGCAATTACGAACGATCTGGGGGCTGTGTCCGCGGGCGCGGCGGAGGGCGCCATTTATATTGAGGCGAGCAATGAGTATCTGGTTGGGAAGGAGGCTACGTCTGATGTTGACGGCAAGCTTGTCTTCTCTGGGCTTACTGCCAACACCTATTCCGTCAGGATAAAGTATGTGCGGACCCAGCCGGTTGTAACGAAGTTTTTGCACCACCTCGTTGTTGGCTCCGGAGTTCTCAAGGAGAGTGTGAGCTTCCGCTCTGGGGGCCGTCTCAAGGTGCGAGTCAGGTCATTGTCAGGCGCGGTACCGGATGCTGGCATGACCGTTTATTTGACGAATCAGCTGACCGGGATGCCCGTCTCGAGTATGAACTGCGACGCTCTGGGCGAGGCGGATTTTGGGGAAATTGCGCCCGGCATCTATTCCGCGAGGGTGAAGCACTGGTCGATGGAGCAGGATGGCGCCTATCACTCGTTTGACATCGTTGTTCAGCCGGGGGACGCCCAGACGAGGCTGATAGAGATTCCGCTCTGCTCTCGGCTGAGATTCGAAATCTCCGATTCATTTGGGAATGCGCCTCTTAGTTCCGTAGCGGTCCGGTTGTCGCGGAATTCGGCGCATTCTGGAGAGAACCTCAAGACGAATTATTGTGATTCGCTTGGCGAGGTCGATTTTGGTGAGGTCATTGCCGGCAGATACAGGGCCAGGATTACGTATAGCCGAGGCGCGGTTCAGTTGGAGAGATTCTATTTCGATATTGACGCGGCCTCGGGGGAGAGTGTCGATGTTCCGATTCTATTGGACAATGTCGCCCGCATTCGCTGCGATGTTCGAGATATGGGTGGGGCACGGGTCACAAGCGACTCGGTGCGGCTCTCTTTGATAGACGATTCTAACTTTAGCGTTGTGGCCGAGAACTTGGCGCCGAATGACTCGGGAATTGTCGATTTTGGCTATGTTCCGGCGGGAACTGTGACGGTAAAGATTGAGAACTCCCTATTACAGACGCCTCGTGTGCGATTCCTCATCGGCCAGTCTGCCCCAGCGGGTGAGATTTCGACTGTTCCTGTATCGATTTACCGGGGTTGCGATCTATCGCTTTCCATTCGCCATGATGGGCAGGCGGTCCCCGCTGGTTTGGCCACGACATACCTCTTCGACCAGACAACGGGAGAGGCGTCGGCCAACGTCTTGACGGATGATGCGGGCGTTTGCTCGATTTCGGGCATAATGCCGGGCGTCTATTTCGCTCAGGTCTATTACGCGCCCGCGGTCGGAGATCCGGTTGAGCGTTTCTTCTTCGATATCGACGTCGGCGACTCAGGCGAGAACGCAGAGACGTTGAGCCTCGCAGATTACGAGCGTGGGGCGGATGACTGCACGTTTACTGCGAGCTTGACCGACGTGACTGGGACCTGCAACGGTTTTGTTGGGCTTTATGATCAGGCAACCGGCGCGCCTGTTGCGGAGACAAGCCGCTATGGTCTTGGCGAGGACGGATATGAGCAGTGGGATGTCCCGCAGGGGACTTACATAGTCAAGTATATATACGAGGAATCGAGCCCACACTGGTCCTCAATCTTGCGCGACATCGATATATCACCCGGGAATCCGGGGCAGACTGACCTAGCGGTTGGCAATGGTACCGTCTGGTTCGATATTCGGGACCTCGGTGGCTCGTGTGAGGGGTGGCTATGGCTTTATGATGAGGACGGTCTGCTGCTCACGGACGAGGGGGGCTATGCCCTGGTGGCCGAGGCAGACCACACGTTCAACCTTCTGCCGGGGACGTATTCCGCTAGGTATCAATATGTAGATCCGAATGGGATACCGTCGCACCCTATAGACAACAGCATCCAGCTGGCGTCCGGCCAAAGGAAGACGCAGAATCGGCCAATTCAGCAAGGCTCGTTCAATATCACGACGGAGGATTGCTCCGGCCCCGTATCACCCAATCTGACTCTCTACGTTCTCGATCCGGACTCGGGCGGGTATGTGAGTTTTAACAGTCTGCAAATGAAGGGCGTGGGCGGGGATGACGAGGCACTTTTGGGCGCACAATCGATGGCCGTCGGCGAGCGCTCATATACTGTCTATGCCGGTCAATATCAGGCGCAGCTGCTATATCAGGGCTTTGACGGGCCAAGATATGTGCAAATGCTCAACGCGAGCGCCTCGATAGGCGATTATCAGACAGTTTCGCGGACCATATTCGTGGAGAAGTCGTTTATTTCCGTGAGTATCTCCGATAGCTACGGTTCATGCGATGGCCGCGTCACGGTCTTTGACGAGTCCTCAGGCGCCTCAGTTGGCGAGACGCCGGCGACTGGCATTGGTGCCGATGGAGACTACACGTTGCGCGTGCCTCCGGGGGACTTTCGGTTGGAGTTCTCGGCTGGGACTGACGCAAGGTGGTCAATGACCGAGCACTCGGTGGTTCTTGCGTCCGGAGAGATGCGGAATGTTGAGAAGCGATTCACAAAGAACGAGATTGAGATAACCGTTCGCAAGAATGGCGTTCCACTCTCGGAAGCTCGGGCGTATCTCTATGCCAGCGACGGGCTTTACTTTGGCAGTAGGCCCGACTTCGGGCTCGGCGCGTCCGGCGTGGTTAGTTTCTTTGCGGCGCCGGGTTCCTACAAGCTGATGATCGAGGACTACGAGGGTGGCGATTCGCAGACGTTCTTCTCACCGAATCAAGGCGAGGGAAGTTTCGCTATATCGACTGGCGAATTCGTCCAGGTGACTCAGGATACCGGGACTGGTCAGAGCTCGGTGCGAGAGAGCGGTGGTAGCGCAATGGTCGAGATTCCGTGGGCAGTCTGCTACCCGAGCCTCATTGACTCGGGACAAGGCGGAGCGAAGGACGGGGATCAGGATCTTTTATTCTGCGTCTGCGCGGTTCATCGGGACGGGTTAGATAGCATCAGTTCTGTCGTAGCAAATCTCTCCCCGCTTGGCGGCGCCGAGTCGGTGGCGCTCTATGATGACGGCACGCACGGCGACATTCGGGCCGGCGACTTCATCTTCTCGCTTCAGACGCCAATATCGTCCGATAGTCAAGGCGTTGTTGAGATCAGCGTCCAAGCGCGGGACAGCGATGGCAATCTTGCCGATTCGTCGATTTCGCTACTCGTCCGGGGAATAGGCGATGATGTGCAGGCTCCGGGCAAGGTTAAGGACCTCTTTGCCCAAAGGAATGACGATGACCCCACAGCCTGTGACATCAGTTTCACCGCGCCGGGCGACGATGCGTTTGCCGGTCAGGCGGAGCGATATGAACTCAGATACGGCGTCGAGCCTTTTTACGCCTCGTCTTTTGAGGATGCAACGCTCTATTCGCAATCTGTCACTTGGACGCCCGGGCAGGCTGGAACGAAGGAGCAGAAGACGGTAACGGGTCTTGATGCTGAGACGACCTATTACTTTGCGTTGAAGGCCTTTGACGAGGCGGATAACGCGTCGGCCATGTCGAATTTGGCGTCCACGGCTGCTCAGCCCGACGAGATACCGCCATCGAACATCGCAGACCTTGTTGCTCAGGAGGGCCCACTTGAGGGCCAGATAACGCTGCTCTTTACGGCGCCGGGGGACGACGGTACGGTAGGAACCGTTGTGGGCTACGAGCTCAGATATTCCGAGTCCTATATCAACGAGACCAACTGGGATGCTCTTGATGTATATCAGCCATCCCTTCAATGGCAGCCCAGGACCTCCGGGGACCCCGAATCGAAGGTCATTACAGGCTTCGACGCGGGGACCACATACTACTTCGCGATCAAGTCTGTTGATGATGTTGGCAACTGGTCCGGGGTCTCAAATAACGCCGCGGCCGGTGGGGGCGTCGATAAGGTCCCCCCGAAGGCGATAGACGATCTGGTCGCCTTAGAGAGCGAGGTGGAGGGCAGAGTGATGCTGTCTTTCACCGCGACGGGCGATGACGGCGATGCGGGCACGGCCACTCGCTATCTGCTCAAGTTCTACGACTCTGAAATCTCTGTTGTTAATTGGACGTTAGCCTCAACGTATCAACCGTCCCTGTCCTGGAGCCCGAGAGAGTCCGGCCAGATGGAGATGAAGACCGTTGAGGGGCTCGTGGCGGGACGGACATATTATTTTGCGCTCAAGGCTTTTGACGACAGCCAGAACGAGTCGGGCATATCCAACAGCCCATCCGCGACTGCGGGTCAAGACCTGGTTGCGCCATCGTCGGTTACGAATCTCTCCGCGAGCCCCGGCGACGGCCTTGTAACGCTCAGATTCACCGCAACCGGCGACAATGGCATCGTGGGGCAGGCTACGTCTTATGAGCTTCGTCATTCGCTTTCGGAGATAAGCGCCGCCAACTGGTCGGACGCCACAGTCTATGAGCCCTCTCGTTACTATTCTCCTCAGCCAGCAGGCTCCCAAGAGACCTTCCAGGTTAAGGGGCTCACAGTTAACGTGCTGCATTATTTTGCGATCAAGGTCTTTGACGAGGCGCAGAACGCATCTGGCGTCTCCAATTGCGCGTCTGCGATGCCAACGGGGGAGACGACGCCTCCTTCGCCCGTGCTAGACCTAGCTGCCCGGAGTTGGCTTGACGCCGGCGAGATACGCATCAGCTTTACTGCCTCGGGCGATAATGGGCGATTCGGCACAGCCAATGGATATGAGCTACGGCTCTTCACGGAGCCTATCGGCGATGAAAACTGGGCGGCCGGGACGATTTACACGCCATCGCTTGTCTGGGCGCCTCAGAAGAGCGGCTCGCCCGAGGAATTCGTGCTGGAGAATCTCGCCACGGGCTTTGATTACTACATCGCGCTAAAAGTATTTGACGATTGCGGCAACTATTCTGACGTCTCCAACTGCGTGCTCTCGCGGCCGTGCGACGGTTCACCGACCGCGGCGATCATGGTCAATGCGGACGAGTTTCAGGTGGGCGATAACCTGCGGGCGGATTTTCTATGCTACAACGCGGGCGAGGCGGTTGATCTGGACCTCTATGCTGTGATCGTAATGCCCGATGGGACGATGCTCAACCTGCCGGATTTGGGTCCGGTCATGATTCCCTTTGAGTGGCGACCGCTTCCGGGGTACTACTGCCCAGAGCCGTTCAACGTTCTCGACGTCGAGCTCGTGGCGCCTACCGCACCGGGTCAGTACACAATTTACACCGCATTCTGCTTGCCATTCACGCTCTCACCGGTAACGGACATCTGGGTAACGAATTTTACTGTTAAATGAGCCGATCTGCGTGGGGCGGGCTTTCCAGCCTGTCTCATGATTGGTATTTGCTGTTTTGTAGGGGATTGTATCCGCCTATCTATATTTGGGCAGACACAAGGCCTGCCCCTACACCATCTATATACTCGGGCAGATGCGCGGATTTGCCCCTGCATAGGGATATGCCATGAACTCGTCATTGGGCGAGCGCGCTTTCATCATTCTCTCCAGTTTTGACACGAGACTGAAGCTCATCTATTTCGTTGTTCTTGCCGCCTCGTTGTTCTGGACAGAGCAGCTTCTGCGACTGGGCGCCTTGACGTTGCTGTTTGTCTCTGCTGGTGGTTTGCCGGAAGAGAATAGCCATTCGGCCTCGCTCGGTCTTCCCAATTGGCCTGATCGCTCTCTCGGTCTTCCTGGTTCACGTTTTGCTGCCTACCGGCGGTCAGGATCAGCAGGGATTCGAGGGCCACATATCCCCGAGCGCAGGTGGTGCTTTGGAGATGGCGGGCGAGAGATGCGACACAGTGACAAGAAGCGGACTAGAGAAGGGAACTGCCCTCGCTTTGACGATTATCCTGCTCTGGACGGCGTCCATGCTCCTCTTCCGGTCGGCAAGGCCAGGGGAGATCGTCGCGGGGCTTGCTAGCATCGTGCCCACATCCTATCGCAAGGGCTCGCCGGCCGCTTCTCTGATTGCCTTGATCGGGACGAGCCTCATCGTGTTTCCGCTCTGCCTCGAGACGCTATCCGCTGCTCGCGCGGCATCGAGGCGCCGGGGAGGGGCCTTGTCTCTGAGAAGGCCGGGGCCAAGTCTCAGAAACCTATCGACCTTTGCAGGATTTGCTCTTCGGAGGCTCTATCTGGGCTCGGACGACATATTGGGTCGGTTATCAACTCGAGGCTATCCGGGACCTGATGGTTGGGCAAAGGCAAACAGGGCAAAGCCCTACAAGGCATCTCAGATATTCTTATTCGCAATTGCCACTGCCGGAACTGCCGCTTTCTTGACGCTCTGACTGTTCAGCTTCTCGACGGGTCTCCTCCCTCTTTTCAAGCTTGTTACGCATATCCTCAAGCCATTTCCCAATCTTCGCCTCGTGACCCATCTCCGTAGGCTGATAGATACGCTCGCTTAAGAGATGTTCAGGCAAATAATCTTGCCTTACGATGTGGTCCTCAAAGCTGTGCGGATACTTATAGCCCACGCCATGACCGAACGCCTCGGCCGCCGCAAATGAGCTGCTGCGAAGATGAGGCGGGACCTGAAGTCGCTCGCCCTCATCCACAACCAGCTTCTCTGCCCGGCCAATTGCCAAACACGATGCGTTGCTCTTTTTGGCGCACGCCAAGTATGTCGTCATCTGCGACAGTATGAGATTCGCCTCGGGCATTCCGACGATTTCTATGGCCTTTGCGCCGCTGGCGGCAACGAGAAGGCCCATTGGATCGGCGTTGCCAATGTCCTCCGAGGCGAGGATCAAGAGGCGTCTCGCGATGAAGATGGGCGATTCGCCGGATGTGAGCATTTTTGCCAGCCATATAAGGGCGGCGTCAGGATCGCTTCCTCGCACGCTTTTTATGAATGCCGATATGATGTCGTAGTGCCGGTCGCCGGCTTTGTCGTAGGAGCCTCCCCTGCTTTGAGCGGCGTTGCGAACGTCCTCGAGCGTTACTGTTATGCCAGCGTTTTTGTTTTGGGGAGCCAGGGCGGCCGACATCTCAAGGATATTGAGCGCTCGTCTGGCGTCACCGCCCGCGAGATCGGCAATTAGAGAGCCGGCATCCTCGTCGAGCTCAACTTCCCTCCGCTTGAGCACCACATCGCGACTAAGCGCGCGGTCAATAACTTCAAGAACCTGCTCCTCTTCTAGCCCAAGCAGCCTCAACGTTCTCGTTCGGGAACGTAGCGGCGGGATCACCTCGTATGAGGGATTCTCCGTCGTGGCGCCTATGAGAATGACGAGACCTCTCTCGACCGCCGGCAATAGCACGTCCTGTTGGGCCTTGTTGAAGCGGTGTATCTCATCGATGAATAGAATCGTCCGCCTCCTGTAGAGATCACGTTCCCCTTTGGCGGCCTCTATGACCTTTCTCACGTCAGCGACGCCGGAGCCAACGGCGCTCAATCTTATGAACCGCGATTTAGTGTGCTTTGCCATGAGCATTGCGAGCGTTGTCTTTCCGCTTCCTGGGGGTCCCCAGAATATCGAAGAGAAGATTCGGTCTCTCTCGATCTGGACCCGGAGGACCTTTCCTGGGCCAATCAGGTGTTCCTGGCCGACGATGTCGTCCAAGCTCTTGGGACGCATTCTTGCCGCAAGCGGCGTCATCTCCTCATCGTCACCCGGGGGCGTCTGAAAAAGGTCAGTCATCCATTGCTCCTCGCTATCGATAGCCAGTGAAAAGAGTTGACTTGACTCATCAAGTTGTTCTAGATTTAGCAGGTTTTGGGGGTTGGTCGCAACTATTAGTCGGCTGATCAGTTAATAAGTCTGGGCTATGTGCTTTGACATGGTGGTTTTCGGCGAAGATGGCACGGGATAGCGCAACGGGTCGGACCGCTTGGATGGGCGGGCCTTACGTCTGCCAGAATATATCGATAGGCGGAGACAAGCCCCATACAAACAAGACAGCAAATGCAATAGTAAGTCTATAAGAGGTGATTGAATTGGCAGAGATGATCGGTTCGGGCGCACGACCTGATGATGGCCCCAGCGCATCGCAGAGATATGGCGGTCGGGATTACATCATTGTGAATCTCGTGTTGTGGGCGGTTCTTCTAGTTCTTGGTCTGTTCACATATTTCGTAATCGACAAGGCGCCGGTTGTCCCATTTCTTGTTGCAGTTGTCGGCGGCGGTTTCAGCGTCGTATCGGTATTCGATTACTTTTATGACCGCATCTCAAGTCGGTCTGACAAGCTTCGTGAGGGGAGTTCATGAGCACACTGGTCGTAGTGGGCCTGCAATGGGGAGACGAGGGCAAGGCGAAGGTCATTGACATCTTGTCCGAAGAGGCGGATGCCGTTGTCCGGTATTCGGGCGGCGACAACGCCGGACACACCGTAGTTGTTGATGGCAAGAAGTTCGTATTTCATCTTGTCCCGGTGGGCATTCTCCGGAAGGATAAACTCTGCGTTATAGCCGGAGGCGTCGTAGTTGATCTCGATTTCCTTTTTGAGGAGATAGAGGACTTGAGGTCAAATGGAATATACATCGGCGACAACTTGATGGTCAGCGGCCGATGTCACCTCACACAGCCCTATCACAAAGCGATCGAGCAATTGAGCGAGGAATCTTTGGGCCAGAAGGCGATCGGGACAACTGGGCGAGGCGTTGGGCCTACTTTTGTTGATAAATGCGCCAGAGAGGGGATCATGGTTTGTGACCTCTTTCGTGAGTCATTACTGATGCGGAAACTGGAGCGAAATGTCCAACGGATGAATTCGCAGCTTGCGGCTGGCGGCTCTGCCGCGCGATTTGACGCAGAGAGTATCCATGAGAAGCTAATGGCCCAAGCCGTCCTGCTTAAGCCCTTCGTCGCGGAGACGGAGCTTGTGCTTTCTGCGAAGATTGATGAGGGCGAGAATGTCCTCTTTGAAGGAGCACAGGGCGCTCTTCTGGACGTCGAGTTTGGCACTTACCCTTACGTTACAAGTTCGTATCCCACAAGCGGCGGCGTCAGCGTGGGTTCCGGCATCCCTCCGACTAAGATAGACCGCGTAATCGGCGTCACAAAGGGCTATTGCACAAGAGTCGGCGCCGGCCCGTTCCCAACTGAGGACACCAATAATGACGGCAACGTCCTCTCAAAGCGCGGGGATGAACGAGGCGCGACTACTGGCCGAATGAGGCGCTGTGGTTGGCTGGACCTCGTTGCGCTTCGGTATGCAATCAGGATAAACGGAGTCAGTTCGTTAGCATTGACTAAGCTCGATGTGCTGGACGATTTCGATGAGATACCTGTCTGCACTGAGTACGAGTATCAGGGAAGACGGCTCAATCGATTTCCCGCAGAGATCGATATTCTTCAGGACTGTAAGCCCATCTACACAAAATGCGCCGGCTGGAGGTCGCACACCGCAGGCGCCACGGATGCCAAGGACCTTCCGGGGGCTGCGTTAGCTTTCCTTCGTTTCATAGAGGAGCAAACTGGCGTCAGTATCGGGATGGTTACTACGGGTCCCGGACGAGAGGCCAAGATCATCCTCGATGAGAGCTCTGCTCACTTCGATTGAGAGGTGTAGCGGCTATGTTTCTTGAGCGGATCCGGGCGAGCTAGTGAGGCGGTAGAATCCAGGTTCTATTTAGATGGTGCCTCATCGGAGGCCGGCTCATCCAAGACCTCTCTTAAGAGCTCGTGGAGACTCTCCATCTTGTATGGTTTTTTTATGAACCCGGCAACGCCCTGCTGGGAGGCCTCGGCCACAGCTTTGTCACGTTCGTAGCCGCTGGTTAGAATGACCTTGACGGAGGGATTGATTTCCTTAAGCCGTCCGAATGTGTCGAGTCCGTTTAGGCCCGGCATGTGAAGGTCAAGAAGGACTAGATCGATCTCCTGCATCTTGCTCTTGTAAATCTGTATTGCGGAGTAGCCATCGGCCGCGACCGATATTTGATAGCCTATCAGCGTTAGCATCTGTGCGACCGAATCACGAACATTGTCCTTGTCATCAACGACGAGGATGCTTTCTGAGCCGGAGCAGTTGCAGACGTCAGTATCGTCTTTCTTGATTTCCTCAGGATCATCGACGGCCCTTATATATATGTCGAAGCGCGTGCCCTTTCCGACCACGCTGTCAACTTCAATCGCCCCTTCATGCTTTTTGACTATGCCCTGGGCAACGGAGAGTCCGAGCCCGGTTCCCTTGTTGACCTCCTTGGTCGTGAAGAATGGATCAAATATCCTTGTCAGCACTCGCTCTTCGATTCCCGTTCCCGTATCGCTGACTGAGAGTTGGACATATTTGCCTGGGGTGATTTTCTTCTCGATGGCTTTATCATGGTCGATCTCGACGTTGCTGGTGCGGAAGGTGAGTGTTCCGCCGTCGTCCGTGGCATCCATCGCGTTGAGTGAGATGTTGAGAAGAACCTGAGCAATCTGATTTCGATCAGCCAGAATGCACTTCACATCGGGGTCAAACTCAAATCTAAGCTCAATATCCTTACTGATGGACGGCTTCATTAGGCTCATCACATCCCTGATGAGGTTGTTTGGCTGAACTGATTTGGTGTCACAATGTCCTGATCTGGCAAAAGAGAGCAGCTGACTGGCCAATTCGCCTCCACTCTCGGCGCAGCTCTGAATGCTCTCGGCATGTTTTTGAAGGACTGCGTTCTTGGCCGTCTTCATCCGAATCATCTGGGCTGCTAAGAGAACAGTGGCGAGGATGTTGTTGAAATCATGCGCAACGCCGGCTGCGAGTGTCCCCACGCTTTCCATCTTTTGTGACTGAAAGAGCTGCGCTTCGAGTTGCTTCTTGTTCGTAACGTCTCTCGCAAAAACCCTTGCCTGCACAAAATCGCCCGAGGCGTTGCGGACCGCCGTTGCTGTGACCTCGACGTGAACTAGGTGACCGTCCTTAGCAACAAATGCCGTCTCAATCTCAGACGCGCCGGACTGCTTCATCTGCTCGAAATCATTGAGGACACGGTCGATTTCATCATCCGGAATGATGTCCTCCAGCTGCATCTGAATCATCTCATGGAGCGAGTAGCCCAATTTCTGAAGCTCCGTGCGGTTGACATGCAGGAAGCGCCTATCCGAATCGATCTGATGAATCATCTCCGGCGAGCTCTCAATCAAGTCCCTGTACCTGGACTCCGATTCCAATAGTGCCTTTCTAAGAGCGGCTCGCTCCGCCTCAGCTCTCATCATTTCCACGGATTTCTTTATGACGTTGGGCAGCAAATCCAAGTAACTGAGGTCAACACTCTTCGCTATGTAATCCGTGGCGCCGCACTTCATCGCCTCGACAGCGACGGCCTCGGAACCGCAGCTGGTAACCATCACTACAGGAAGATGTGGGTCTTTCTCTCGTATTCGGCAAAGCAGCGACACACCGTCCATATCGGGCAGGCCCTGGTCAAGAAGGATGCAGTCAAATGACTTCGTGGCGATAGCTGAGAAACAATCCGCTCCTGTTCTGGCGATTTGGACCGTGGCGCTTTCGAAGGTGTTCTGGACGGCATCTTTCAATAGGGCGGCGTGCCCCTCATCGTCCTCAACCATAAGCACAGAATGAACCGCCATAGTATCCACGTTGATATTCTCATCGAGTTCCGGCCCGTCTGAATGAATGCGCGGAGTATTCTCGGAAAAAGGAACTGATATCGGGGTGCACTTGCTCACGCAGACTGTCCTCTTATCTCTCGAACCGAGTTCTTTGGGCTTGGGACAGTTTTGGGTATTGTGAAGAAAAAGCGAGTTCCCTCTCCACCCTCGGATTCCAGCCATATACGGCCATTCTCCCTGTCAATTATCTTTTTTGTAAGAGTGAGTCCCACTCCCTGTCCGGGGCATCTCTCCTTGGAGAGCCTCGCGAATACTCGAAAAACTTTCTGCTGGTCCTTCTTTGGGATGCCGATTCCCGTGTCGGATATGCGGAATAAGTGTTCGTGGGGGAGCTCTTCTGACGATATCTCAATTTGTCGCCTGCTCTCGTCACCAATGTAGTTGATCGCATTCGAAATCAGGTTGAAAAATACCTGACTTATTCGAGCAGGATCACATAAAACCGTCGGCATCGGTCCCACCTGAACTTCAATACGTTTTTGTGCAATCACGTATTCAAAACCAGCTATAACCTTGTCTATACAGCCTTTGAGGTCCGTGATCTCCCTGTGATTCCGGCTGGCATCAACCCGGAATATCCTAAGTAACGCATCGTTCATTGAGGCGATATTGTTTATACTCGCGGTGATAAAACCGACCGATTTTTCCGATTTCTCTCGAATTGCCCGAAAGTAGCCGTCAACGGTCTCGACTGAATGATCATCGTCTTTGGTCTTCTGAAGCAGCTTCTCTCCGAGCTGAACAGCCTCAATGGCGCTTTCGGCCAGTTGTTTGGAGAATCCCCGAATATTGATGAGCGGCGCCCGTAGGTCATGTGAGACGATATGGATAAAGTCCTGCAGCTCCTCGTTTGCGCGATTCGCCTGCAGGTTGCGCCTTCTGAGCTGCGAGATCGCGCGTTGCAGGCGGTGAGCCATCTCATTGAATGTCGATGCTAGTCCTCCGATTTCATCGGATGTCCTGACCTCTGCTCTCCTCGACAGCTCTCCGTCGGAGAAGCTCCGTATGTCGGCCAGAACGTTGGACAAAGGCCTCGTTATTCTGTCGGATATGTGAAATGAAATCAACGACGCGAGAGCGCACAGAGCTAGTAAGAGAACAAGAAGGAACAGCTGGAGGTCATCAAGAGGCCCCATCAGTATCGACCTATCCTCCTCAACAATAATGCTCCATCTGGCTGGCTGCCCAAGTCGTTTCCAGGCGCCGATAACTAGCTTGCCTTTATGATTTCTGTAGCCTTCAGTGTTGAATCCGGATTCGTAGTTCAAAGGGCCACTGATACCGCCATCAAATGGAACAGTCTCCGGAGGCTTGTTCGCTCCGGAAAGAGCTGATTGTGCCTCAGGGAGCGAATATGTCCTATGTTTATCCTCAGGAGTTTCCATCCAGATGGAATCATGGGGCTCATTTGTTACGAGTATTCTCCCGCTCTTGTCGAGAAGGTATGCAGAGAGTCCTGGAGGGCAGTCCGATGGCAGAACGCTTCTTGTGATGCTGCTCGTTGGTATCTCAAGCAAGAGAATGGCGGATATGGTCGAGCTGTTAATCCGATGAGCGAAGTAGATGACAGAATCCTCATTCTGATTGTCTTCCAGCGCATCTCGCACTCTTGGGCGCATTGCCGCTGAGAAGCCGGGCTTACCCAATCTGGCTTCCTCAAAGACCAGTAGCCCTTCGAAGTTAATGTTCATAGATGATTCTTCGGACGACACAAAGGTAGTGCTATCATCCAGATCAGCGAGGCTGGCTGTCCTGATGGAGTCGTTTTGGTCGGCGAATTTCTTCAGAATGAGCTCAAGTAGGGGCATATTTTGCGGTCCCGGCTGGCTCGTGCTCTCAGTATGGCCACTCGCCTCTTCCTGGGAACTCACAATCTCGCCGGCGACTGAGGAGACAGAGACCTCGAGCTCTGAGAGCCAAGAGCGAAGCCTCTCGGCAATGATCTCGGTCCGCCAACGAAGGTGATTCGATACGAGTAACGAGATTGTGCTCTGCAGGATTTCATAGCCCACGAGACCCGCTATTGATGTGGGTAAGAGGGAACAAAGCAGCAGGACTATCAGCAGCTTCATTCTTATCGTCAAATGACGCTTGGCCATGAACGTTATCCGCCTCGCTAAAAATCTAGCTATCAAGAAGCGACTTCTCAGGGATTCCGGTCACTTCATTCGCAGTTCATAGCCCTTTTATCGGCACATTAGGGCAATAGGATTAGTCCGGTAATCATCCACCCAGTCACTTGGCAAGACCTGGCCTTGCTTCTTCAACTTTGCATTCTGCAGTTAGTAGTTTATCTTATGATTTGGGTCGAGGATAAATAGTGGATGAGATAGCTGAGCATTCTGCGACTCGGCTTTCTATGGGGAGAGTTTGCACTGTGAGGAATTGGGCGCTTGTTGTTTTCACAATACTCTTGCTGTTGCGATTTTGTGCAATTGCTGTGGAGCGAGATACCGGCATAGAGCTTCCCTCTCTGACGATTACGGGGCAAGCCAGATATCTGATACTGCCACAGCGGCCACCCGTCGTTCGGGAGAATTTGGCCCTCATTCGCGATGGCAAAACGCTAACGCAGGATGTGAATAGACTTCGTGTATATCCACAGGCTGCGCTTGAGGCGTCCATTCATAAACCCCAATCTGGCGGCTGTCTCTATGGCGCCGGACTCTCAGCGGCGGTCTCAATGCTATTTTCACCGGAGGAATCTCTATTTCGATATTCTCTCGTCCTCTATAGAAAAGGGAATCTATCCGCGGCGGACGAGCGGCTCGCGCGTCTATGCGCCAAATACCAGCGCTCGGAGCATGTTCCCGAGGCGATCTTCTGGCGTGGTCAGATCGCCCTGACGCAGCGTAAATACCGGCTTGCGTCCGGTTATTTCAAGCAGATTGCAGAGACTTTTCCATCGCACTCATTGAGGCACGACGCGCTCTGTAACCTCGCCTATGCTCTTCATCTGCAGGGCAAGACTGAGGAATGTAAAGAGACGCTGAGCACTATCTTGCGCGACTATCCCACCTCTTTGAAGGCCTCCGCCGCAACCCATGCGCGCGCCTCGCTTAGATTCATAGATGGCGAGTTTGATGCGGCAGGCGAGGATTTTATGATTCTGTCAAGGGCGACATCCGACAAGACTCTTCGAGATGAATATACATACTGGCTGATAGAATCGCTCTATATGGCGGGGCATTACGAAGAGACGCAGAAGCTGTGCGCCTCGCATAGCGTTGATTTTGAATCGAGTAAATTAGCGGCTCGTTTTCTTTATATTTGGGGTTTTGCGCAGATGCGACTTGGGATGGATGATGATGCGGTGGATGTCTTCAAGCGGATTTCTGGTTCGTTTCCCGAGTCGCAAGTTGCCCCGGCTGCCATTCTAGCTCGCTCGACGATGTTGTTTCGGCAAGGTCGCATTGCGGAGGCAAGCGAGGGATTTGCGGACATTGTCAAACGGTATCGAACGTCTGCGGAGTATTGCGATGCCATTGTCAGCCTTGTCTCCGCCCGATTCAAGGTCGGTGATTTAGATTCAGCCCGAGATTGGTCTTTACAGGCCGAACAGTCCTGTGAGGGGTCCGATGACTTGTCATCGAGAATACACTATCATTTGGGGCTGATATTCGCCGCGCAAGGGCAAGTAGTGAAGGCGGGTAAACGGTTCGATAAAGCCGCGCAGCTGGCGAATGACGACGCCGTGAGGGCCGCCTCGCTCTTGGGAGGGGGATGGTGCAGCTTCTCGCAGGGGGAATACAAAAGGGCTGCATCGCTTTTTGAGAGTTCCGTGTCGCTTGCGCAGAGCGCGGACGTTCGGCTCGAGTCGCAATTCTGGGCGGGGCAAGCGTTCCTCAAGCTCGGAAGGCCGAAAGAGGCCGGGAAGTCCTTTCAGTCTGTCTTGAGCACGGAAGGGGCAGGTCCTGACATTTCGCTTGACGCTCATCTTGGACTTGGCTTCGCATTCTTTCTCAGGGAGAGATGGGAGGAGGCGCTCAAGCACTTCCGCGTGATCGCCGAGAGCAATCGAGAGAGTGATGATCGCGCGGTTTCATGGCTTCGGATGAGCCAAATCGCCTTTTATTCTGCCCGCTACGAGTCTGGCGTCGAGTACGCGAACAATGCTGTGAGCTTGACCGATGATGACGCCATCCGCTGTGGCGCGGCGCTTATCAAGGGAAAATGCCTCTCCCGGCTGGGTAAAAAGGACGAGGCGCTTTTGCTGCTGCGTTCTTTGCCGACGCAATTTCCCGATTGTGATCATCTGGATGACGCCATGTTCGCAATCGCCACGATTCGCTTTGAGAGCGACGAGTTCAAGGAGTCTGCGTCGGCATTCAAAAGTCTAGTGTCATCGTCTCCTGAGAGTCCGCTTAGATACAAGGGTCTGCTGGGCGTTGCGAATTCCTTTTACAACCTGGGCGATTATGCGTCTGCAGTCGATTATTATATGCGGGTCGTGAAATCTGACGCTTTTGATACGGACAAGAAATCCGCCTTCTATGGGTTGATACTCTGTAGCCAACGGGAGGGGAAGCTCGACGAGCTGAAGACGCGGGTGGAGAAGTTCATAAAGCAGTTCAGCGATGCGAAAATGGCCGGCATGTTGCGGGCGCTGCTTGCGGAGGAGTTGGCCCAAAGAGAGCAGTTCTTTGCCGCAATCTCGCAGTATAATCAGGCCTTCTATAGCCTCAAGAAGCAGGGCGCAAATGAGACTGAGCTCGCCAAGGTGCTTTACCGGGTTGGGCAGATAATGGAACAGACAGGCGATCTCAAAGGCGCGATTAGTGAGTATGACCAGCTCATTCTTCGGCTCGATGAGAACAGATACTCGAGAATGGGCAAGCTTAGAAAGGCTCATCTTCACGCTCAATTAGGGGAGACCAAGACAGCGATCGCTCTTTACTCCAAATTGGTCCAGGAATATCCCCGAGACGTAGAGACCGCTGGGGTCGCGTTGGTTAAGCAGGCTGAGCTCCTTTGGGCGACTGCCAAGAAGGGAGCGATATCCCTCTGCAATAGGGCCGTGAAGTTATTCCCCAAGACCGCTGTATCGGCGAATGCTCATATACTCGCGGCTGAGATCATGATCGAGAAAGAGCAGTACGCGGGCGCCAGAAAACGACTCCAAGAGGCCAAAGAAGCGGCCATCGACCAAGATAAAAAGGCCTATGCGGATTACCTGTATGGCGAGACGTTTTTGCGTCAAGGCAATCTAAAGGAGGCCTCGGCCGCGCTTATGAGCGTCAGATATCTCTATCCCTCATCGCCGTATGCGGCAAAATCGCTCCTTCTTGCGGGGCAGAGCTTGCAGAAATTGGGGAAGAAGGACGAGGCGCGAAAAGTCTTTCGAGCCCTTATCAGAGATTATCCTGACGAGGCGAGAATAAGAAGTCAGGCGGAAAAAGGCCTCAAATTGCTTTCTGCGGCCGAGTAACGGATGTCTGCGCTCTCTGCCGGACATCTCTGTCAATTCAGCGTCGTCTTATTGCTTCTGCTCTGCAATGTCTCTCTCTGCCAATCTCAGACGCTGAGCTCGATCTCCCTGACCGGACATCCCGAAAAATATAATGCAAGAGTCTCGCCTGAGTCCCTTTATAGTTTGGCCGAGGGGCTTTTTGGGAGAGATGACTATGAGGCGGCGGCGGTTCAATATCGGCTATTGCTTGAGCTTTTTCCCGAGTTTCGGGAGATCAAGAGGTGCCGGATGAAGATTGCGCTCTGTCATTTGCTTTTAGGGGAGTATGAGAGGTCGATTTGGGAGCTTGATTGCATCTTGAGCGAGAAGATGATGGAATCGTTTTGGGATGAATCAAGGCTTTGGCAGGGTCTTTGCCTATATCGGAATGGTAATATCGCCGGGGCGCGGGACGTGTGGGATTCCGTTTGGCGCGAGGCGGCCAAGTATGATCTGAGGGCGTATGCCAGCTATTTTTTGGCGTGGGATTACTATATTCTTGGGAAACCGAAGATTGCGGTTAGGTACCTCACGGCGCTTGCAGTTAAGCAGCCTCCACCCGGTCTTGCTGGCCTTGATTTTCAAGCATTGTCGGATGCGTTTAAGGACACCAGTGGGCGGGGGCATAAGTCACCGCTCGCTGCGGGGCTTTTGAGCGCTGTGCTACCTGGCACTGGCCATATTTACTGTGAGCGATATCAGGATGGCGTTGTGGCATTCGTCCTGAACGCGGCCTTTACCGTTGCCTCGGTGGAGTGTTTCCGCAAGAAAGTCTATTCAGCAGGCGGCGTCTCAACATCGGTTGAATTGATTTGGTATTCAGGCACTATATATGGGGCGGTCAACGCCGCGCATGGACATAACAGACTTGAGCGAGAGCGGCATTTGGATGGATTGAGAGAGATATTTGGGGACGAGCGCTCGCTGTTGCCCAAGACCTTATATAATTGACTATATATATTGATGATTGATGTTGGATTGGGAATCGCTGTCGATGGAGATTTCGCGACTTTTGGAGTCAACCGATGATTGATTACTTGATAGCAGGCGGGCCTTTCATGGTCCCGATTGTTCTATGCTCGGTGCTTTCCCTGGCGGTGATTGTGGAGAGGAGTTTGGCTCTGAGAGGTTCTCGGGTCATGCCACTGACCTTCTTAGGAGAGACGAAGCGGCTTTTAGGATCGGGTTCTGACGAATCGCTCCTTGAGCTTAGCGCAAAATATCAGGCCCCAATCGCGAGAGTTGTGGAGGAGGCGGTTCGCTCCCGCGGTCTTTCTTCAGATATTCTGCGCGATGTGATCGAGACAGCCGGAAAGAGGCAGGCGGACGGGCTATCTCGATTTCTGACTGTCCTGGCCACGATCGCGAGCATTTCGCCCCTTTTAGGTTTGCTAGGAACGGTAGCAGGGATGATCAAAGTATTTGATATTATCTCGATCAAGGGCGTTACGAATCCCTCCGATCTCGCCGGAGGGATAGCTGAGGCGCTGTTGACAACAGCAGCTGGACTGGTTGTCGCGATTCCGACGCTTGTTGCATACAACTACTTCCGCAAACGTGTGAACGGTTATGTCATGCGGATGGAGGAGGTTTGCCTCGGCATGTTCTCCAGACTGTCCGAGAGGCGATGCGACGGCGTCGCTCCGGAGTCTGCCGACGGATTGAAGGAGATAGACGAGTGGATAGAGATCAAGAGGGACTAGCGAGGAGTTTTCGTATTTTGGGTTTGTGATTGGTTGAGCTGCAGGCTTCGGGGCTTGGTTATGGTCAATAGAGAAGTGGAATTGAGGCCGGCATGACGCGATGTCTTGGTTCCCTGAAAGTGACTATGAAGGGATACAGAAAGAAACGCTTTCAACAGAGCAAGTCCGGGAACGAATACGAAAACTTCTCGGACTAGCGAGTTGACTTATTTGTCCGAAAGTTGCTTAGTGTTCGAGCGAGAGTTTGGTGGTCGGTCAGGGCTGCTCCAAACAAAAGCATTGACAGCTCTTTGTCTAGTTCTTACAATTCGGCGCTAGCCGAATGCTAAACATTGGTAGTAAAGGCCTTTTTTCGTGGGGCCGTTATTCTGGTGTCTTCCAGTTTAGGCTAGTGATTTTAGTAGCTGTATGGGCGATGTTTGCCAATATGGCTTCAGAGGGTGAGCAATAACTCAACTCAACAGGAGATGTTTAGGTGAAATATCGGTCTGCTCTGCCAGTTATACCTTTGTTATTCGCGTTGCTTATTTTCGCCATGCCGGCGCTAGGCGGCATAACCGGCACAATTAAGGGCGATGTCAAAGACTCATCGACCGGTGAGCCACTTCCCTTCGCTGACATATTGATATCGGGTCCGGCGCTTCTGAAGCCATATTCGTTTTCAGCTGACAAGGACGGCAAGTTCGTAATGGCAGGACTGCCTCCTGGAACCTATAACGTTGAAGTGGTTTATGTTGGCTACATAAAGAAGAAGACAACAGGCGTATCAGTTACGATGGATAGAACGTCAACTGTGAAGGTCACTCTGGAGCAGAAGATAGCGCTGGAAAAAGAGATTGAGGTAGTAGCTCAGAGTCCGTTAATTGAGAAAGAAGTCTCGGGGACATCGGACGTCATCGAGGGCGATTACATTGAGGACATGCCGATTCAGGGCCGAGCGTATCAAAATGCGTTGAAGATACTCCCCGGTACTCTTGTGGACAGGGACCAGCAGATTCATATCAGAGGTGGTCGGACAGGTGAGGTAGGATTCAAGGTTGATGGCATGGACGCTCAGGACCCTGTTACAGGGGGCTATGGCACCAACATCAATATGAATGCTGTCGAGAAGATGGAGGTCATAACTGGAGGCTACGACGCCGAGTATGGCGGCAATATGTCTGGTATGGTCAATGTTGTTACAAAAAGCGGAACGGATAGTCTGCATGGTAGCGTTCTTTACAACTACCAGAATGATAGGCTTGATGGTGTTCCTTACGATTGGCGAGCCTATAACCCGGGCTTCACGCTAAAGGGGCCCATCGTTCCAGAGAAACTGAACTTCTTTCTCTCGTTTGAGTTTGAGAACAACAAGCGGGCATTCCCGGCTGCCGAGTGGCCACAGGATGAGTATTCCGACGGCACCTGGACTGAGATGGGCGGCATGCTCAAGTTCACCTGGCTTATCACTGCTGATGACAAAGCCGTAATCCAGTATTTCCTCAATCACGTTGACACCAGGCCTGGGGCCGATTGGATTGATGGTGCGCGACTCTATACAATGGGCTTTGACTACAACTTCGCGATGATCAATCTTACCCATACTTTTACGCCCGAGTTGATATACGAGGGGTTATTGGGCTTTGGGCGTTTGTATCTCGAAGCTAAGGTTGATGGCAAGGACTGGTCCGAATACGAGCCGTTTGTTTATGTGGCCAACATGGACGAGTCGATCTATACGGCCGAGAAGCAATACGGCGGCAGGGGTGACTATCCATCTTGGTACTGGCGCGAAGTTTATAGAACCTACTTCCAGTCAACACTCACCTGGATTATGGATGATCATCGGTTGAGAGCCGGTGGTTATATCCAATACATAGATTACATGAGTGAGAGCGTGGATTTAGCAGCGTACTTCACCTCGTACAGGCAATACTGGGATCCGAATCCCGAGAACATGACATACGTGATGAAGCGACAGTTTAATATGAACAAAATTGACGAGACGACCCATTACGGTGGCGTTTATGTTCAAGACAGGTGGAGTCTGGACGAGAACCATGACTTGCCTATATTCCTTAACTATGGAATAAGATTCGACTGGCAGGAGGCGAACAACGGCCACGAAGTATCGCCTCGGCTCGGGATAACCTACACACCGGACGACCGGACGAAGCTCAGAGTGAATTACGGCTGGTTCTTCCAGATGATCCCACTTGGCGATGCATACGCCCAGGACCATCAGATTCTCTATGAGAGCACTTCGCGATCCACGCGTGGGGAGACGATTGAGTTCAATACCTATAGCGCGGCTGAGGACCTCCGTAACCCGATAAATAAGGCCTTCGAGATTGGCATAGAGCGTGAGATATTCGCCGAGATATCACTTGGCGTAACCTATTACGACAAGGACATGCAGGACCTTCTAGAGACGGTGGACATCAATCCGGACCCAGCGGTTGACGAGTGGCGGATCATGAATGTGGCCGGCGCTTGGGCTCGCGGCTTTGAGGTGAAGTTTAAGAAGGCTTTTTCTAAGGGCTTTGAAGGCCGTATTGCTTACACCTATCAGGAGGCGAAGTCGATAGGGATTGACAGGTACGGGAACATGACGGGCGATGAGACCTGGCTTGATTGGGACCTACGTCACGCTCTTGCGGCTTCGTTCAATGCCGAGTTACCTTGGGACCTCAATCTCAATGGAATCTACACGTTTAGCACCGGCTACCCTTATACGCGGGAATACCTGGTTCGCGATGAGGAGACCGACGCGCTAGAGCGTGAGGAGGACAAGATAAATGAGGAGCGTGAACCCTATCGTAGCAGCTTCGATGTGACACTTTCGAAGGATATGAACGTCCGGGATTACAAGCTGACTGTGATGCTTCAATCCTATAATGTTTTTGACCACCGAAACGTCTCTCGGATGGACTCGCTTTCGGGCGAACCACGTAGTTACGAGGCTGGACGCCGGTTGCTGTTCGGGCTTCAATTCGAGTTCTAGAGCATTTTATCGACGAATATAGAGAGATTAGAGGCAGCCTGTTCAGGTTCGGCTAGGGGTGGAACCAAGCTGTTCCGGAGCATAATGCGAAGGCCCTCAGCGCGTTCCATCTTTTGATCGCCGAAGAGATTGGGGGTAATTCAGGGAGAGCCTATGTGAGAAGAGAATATGTTTCTTTGCTTTCGTTTAACGTAGTAGTATTTGGGATCGCCCTTGCTATAGCCTTCGCCGCGCCGCAAGGAGCTTTTGCGCAGGCCTCGTCCGGCAGCCTAATGCCTGGTGAGGCACCAACGACAGAGTCCACATCGGCGATAGGGGAATCCCCTGGTGGGGCCACCTTGTCCACCGAATCTGTGCAGGACTTGCCAGCAGACGGAGCAGGCGGGACGGCGGATACTCCGCCAAAGGACGAGCCAAAGGCGCCGGAGTCAGGAGAAAAGAAATCATCTGCTGGATTGGGGCTACTCTCGCTTTTCCAGAAAGGCGGACCTGTGATGTGGCCGCTCTTCGCAGCACTGCTTATTGCGTTTGCCTTCACAATCGAGCGTGGGATTGTCTTTGGAAAGGCTCGTATGAATGTTCGAGCTTTCATGCGCAAGATCGATGACTCCTTGGAGAAAGGCGATACGAAAGGCGCGATTGGCCTCTGTGAGCAGGCGCGAGGGCCTGTCGCCTCGGTAATCAAGGCTGGCCTTCTTAGATGGGACAAGGGCAAGAAGCAGGTTGAAAAAGCTATTGAGACCGCCGGAGCGGGCGCGATGTCCAAAATGGAGAGAGGGCTTCCGGTTTTGGCAAGTATCGCCAACATCGCTCCTCTTCTTGGGTTCCTTGGGACCGTAACCGGAATGATAAAGTCGTTTGGCGTTATCGCGAAAGCGGGACTTTCCAATCCGGGACTTGTGGCTCAGGGCATTTCGGAGGCTTTGATAACGACCGCGTCCGGGCTCATTATAGCCATTCCGGCGCTTGCGGCGTTCAACTTTTTTACAAGCATGATTGCCAAATCCGCTCTTGAGATGGATGAGAGCACCTCGCAGCTTCTAGACCGCGCGAAATGAGATTCAGACGCAAGTCGAATGTCCAGGCCGGTATCCCCTCTGCCTCGATGGGAGATATCGCGTTTCTTCTTATTGTCTTCTTTATGGTTACCACGACCTTCAGCGTTGACAAGTCGAAGGTGAATCTCCCAGAGAGCTTTGAGCGAGAGGCTACGGTCCCGGGCGCCGCGATAATCGTCATCAAAGAGAATGGGGAGCTATTGCTCTCCGAGGGGGACAAGAATCCCCAGCCGGCGGGACTGAATGACGTGTTGGTTTTTGCGCTGAACCTAGTTGCCATGCAGCCTCAGATGCAGTTTACGATTAAGGCCTCTCGAGACTCGGAGTACCGATACTTCGATCGCGTAATGGAGCAGCTTCGCGACGCGAACGCCAAGAACATATCGTTACTGAGCATGCAGAAAGTCGCTGGGCATAGTGGGCGGGGGGCTCGGTGAATGAAGTTCGGAACTAGACTGAAGATTGAGGAAGATGTCTCCTCGTCGTCCACTGCGGATATCGCTTTTCTGCTGATCATCTTCTTCATGGTCACCACTGCCTTTGGGACGACTAGGGGGCTTGAAATGACCCTTCCAAAAAAACAGAAGGTCACCCAAGAAGTCTCGACCACCGAGGCAGTGCTAGTCGAGATTGATGACTATGGCAACATCTTCATTGACGGTGGCGGAGTTTTGTTGGAGCACATCGAACCTTACATTCGTCCGAAACTGGCACGTAATCCCAATAAATACGTTCTGATAAAGTCCAGCCTGGCGGCCAAGTATGAATACGCGGTGTCGGTTGTCGATGAACTGCGGCTTTCGGGCGTGAAGAATATCTCGATCCCAACTCAAAAAGAGATAGCGAGCTGGGGTCAGTATTAGCGGCTGGGGCTGACGCAAGAGCTAAGGCCGACAAACGCTAAACTGTGTTACGAATTCTCGTTGAGGGTTGCCGGGTGTCCGTGAACCTCAACACGTATTATGTAGTTTTACTCTATGGAGGTAGATCATGCTTACTACTCGCGTAAAGTGCGCCTCGTTTCTTCTCGCCATTCTCGTGATTCCTGTTTGGCTGAGTTATCCCATATTTGCAGATACCCAAACACCGTCCGCCGCGCAGACGCCAGGCGATTCGGAGAATCCTTTTGTTCTGATCAAGAATTTCAAAGGCACGCCAATCGACTTCAATTTGGAGATATGCGCGTTCAAGCTATATGACGCTCCGGGCGCCGAGATAGATGTCTATTACGAGATACCTAATAAACAATTGGCTTTTAAGCCACTTGTCTCAGACGAGTTTGCCACGTCACTGGTTGTTGCCGTCAGAATACTTGATAAGGACGGCAAGATTCTAAAGGAGACGGCCAGCAGAGGCTCAACAAGGGTCAAGACAGAGAAGGAGACGAAGGACCCAGCTCTTTCTGGCAATTTCATTAGCTCCTTCAATCTCGAGCCGGGCGATTATGTCTTCAAGGTCGGAGTTTGCGACAACGTCAGCGGCGCGGTTGGGGTGAAGGAGAGGAAGTTCTCGCTCAAATCGCTCCCCGAAGGCGAGCTCGGAATCAGCAGCGTGCTATTCTCCAGCGATGTCAGGAAGGCTGAGTCGGAAGATGATCCGGCTCTTGTGAAGGGTGACTGGGTGGTGACTTCCAATCCGACCCGGACATACCGCATTGGCGACACGCTCTCCGTATATTTCAATATCTATAATCTCAAGCTGGACAATGCTGGCAAGCCCAGGTTCAAGGTCTCCTACGTCTTCAAGCGAGAGGGCCAGAAAAAGATGTGGCGTGACGTTGTGAAGGGAGAACGCAAGAAGGGCGAGAACCAGGGCCACCTCTATTCCAACGACTTACTAGCGAAGTTCAAGGGCACGGATAAGGACAAGTTCAAGCCCGGCAAGTACACGTTATTTATTAAGGTTACAGACGAACTAGGTAACAAGGCCGTGGAGGCGAAAGAAGCATTCACGATCTTGGAATAATTTATTTTTGGTGATTCTCGTCTTGAGATGAGCACGACCATTGATTGGAGGAAAGAGGCAATGCGTCACAATTTTGTGGAGAAAATGGCCCTCGTGCTGTTTGCCGTCGTCTTTGCGGCAAGCATTTTGTGCATGGGCTCTGAGGTGCAGGCAAGCGATGAGACCTACACCGGCATTTCGAAGGATAGGAGCTGCACTTGGTGGCTTCCCGAGAGCCAGGAAGTCTCAAAGGATGACAGGGACCAGATCGAGAAGCTCTTCAAGGCATTCGAGAAGAAGCTCGAAAAAGACGGCGTCAACTCTGTGACTTTGCCCTGGCAGGCCCCCGACGAGGCTGAAGAGCCTGAGGAGGAGGCGAAGAAAGAGAAGGAACTGACGGATGAGCAGAAGAAGTGGGAGGAGAATCAGGTTTACGAGGACCCAGACCGCTCTCCCAATGTCTTCTTCCTTTCCAAGGGTGACCTGAACATCGTCAAAATTGATGGCGTTCCGACCGGCACGCTCTTTGTGGTTCGTGGAACCTTCGACAAGCCACGAATCGACGTTTGGAGGGTGAAGCTGGCCAAAGAGGATGATGAGTGGATCATGAAGAGCAAGGAGGTTGAATACAGTTTTGACCTGATTCACTTCATGACCGTAAAGGACAAGTCGGCCTACAAGTTCAACGAAATCAAGATAGACCACGATTGTATGCACATCTCGATGAAGAAGGGCACGTTCTATCCCCTTTACGCCGGTCACGATAAGATCATCGGCGGAACGATCTTCGGGAAGGGGACGATGAACTACTTCCCCCCAACCAAGCTCGCAAAGAATTGGGAGACGACGCAGGAGCCTGACCAGTTGCTCCGCCACACCAAGAACCTATTGGGCAAAAAGCGTGGCACAAAGGAATTGAAGAACGCCAAGATAACCAAGTTTACCTTCTATTTCACGCCCACCAATTTCGACAGATATGTCAAGCTCGACGGGCTGGAGAAGATTGGGGTCTCCGATAAGAAAGAGCTCGAAGATGCCAAGGACATGATCAACGGCGAGATCGATTGGTTAGCCAAGACGGATTGGGATGTGAAGCTTCCCTACAAGGGGCAGCCTGATGGTGAGAAGCACGTAGTGAAGCTCTATTATCTGCCGGATTATGACGAGCTTTGTGATCTCTATATGTATAGCCCCAAGTACTTCAACGTGGGCTATTACGACTATCCACCTGGCCCGGCTAATCAGGAAGAGATTTCGCTCTATGCGAACAGAGACATCCTGCTGAAGTTCGGCGATGACAGGGCTGGCGGCGCCTGGGGCGGTTACAATCGCAAGGAGCAGCGCGAGAATCTGACTCGTCGCGAGGCGGAGTATGAGCCCGTTGACAAGATCAATATGTACAACCGCCGCGTCGATCTTGTGGTTACCGGCAAGGATGAGAGGCTCGAGTCGATGGTTGGCAAGTCGGGCATGGTAACCAAGTTCCGGGCGACGTGCGATTTTGAGACTCTAATGCAGAACACAAGGGTGGTAGCATTCTCACTTTCCGGCGCGGGCGGCCAGCGCAGACGCGCAACTCCAATGAATGTCAAGAAAGTAGTTGATGAGAAGGGTCTTGACATCTTGCGCATGAGCTCAATGACGTTGGTCTTTCCGCCGCTGAGGAAGGGCCAGATGAAGTCGTTCACTGCGGAATATAGCGGCTATCTCATGATTCGAATACGAACAGGTGATACGTTCACATCGGGCAACAGCACTTGGTATCCAAACTATGGCTATCTTTCCTGCGCGACGATGCAGGTTGTGTTGGGCGTCCCGAAGCGCTATAGAGGAATTACTGTAGGCGTGCGGAAGGGAGAGGAGTGGGAAGACGGGAAATATAGGTATTCGCATTGGGGCTCGGACAAATGTATCAAGCTCGCCGCAGTCCTCATGGGTGACTATCAAATCCTGGAAAGAGATTTTGCAAGACCCGACGGTTCGACGTTTAAGTTCTACTTCTATTACACACCGAACATGACCTACTACAGCTCCGAGGGGGATTATTATGGCTTCTCGGATCGCCACCGGGATACAGGCACGAGAAGTGAGAGCTGGCGATCGGCCGGGAAGTACCACCGGATCAACTTCGCCATCAAGGACCCGGAGTCGGTAGTCACAGAGTTCGAGAGTATTATGGCTTGGCTTCAGGCCATTTATCACCGGTATCCCTACGACAAGATAGCGGCTGTTATGATGCCGATTTACAGCTGGTATGGCCAGGGCTTTCCCACTATATTGACGTTGGATGGGACATCGTTCATGTCCGAGGGTGACAAGGCGAAATACGACGGGTTTTTCCGTGGTCTGGGCTCCGGCTGGGGCGCCCGGTTCTGGGACCATGAGGCCGGTCATCAGTATTGGGGACACGTTGTTGGCTGGTTCCAGCCAAGAGACCAGTGGATATCCGAGGCATTTACCGAGCATCAGAGCGGCATGTATTACGAGGCGTCGAGAGACCCCAAGGAGTATAAGGCTTGCTTAGATGAATGGAAGTATACGGCGATTAAGTGGGACGACCAAGGGTCAATCTCATTGGGAGGCGGTAGGCTAGGAGATGCGTACATACCGATGATCTACAACAAGGGTCCCTGGATGGTTCACATGATTCGAAAGGCGATTGGGGACAAGAATTTCCAGATTTTCTGCAAGAACCTCCTGAAGTCAATGGAGTGGAAGAACCCGACATCAAGCGATGTCCTCGACGTTCTTCAGGCCATGTTGGGCAAGGAGGGCACGCAGCAGCTCTTTGGGACCGACAACATGGACTGGTTCTTCGACCAGTGGCTCTACGGTACAGGCATCCCCAGCTATGATTACGGATGGAAGTCGTTCAAGAAAGACGGCGAGTATTTCGCCAAGATCAGGATCAAGCACAAGGACGTTCAGTTCCGGGTGCGTATCCCGATATTCGTTCACGGGAAGGACGGCAGCGTTTATGGCGTGCCTCTAATTTTGACGGGCGAGAAGCCGATCGAAGAATTCGAGATCAAGCTGCGTGGGCCGGCCAAGAAGCTCGTGCTCGATGAGTTTGAGGCGGTTCTTACAAAGAAGATCAAGAAAGTTAGTTACAGGAAACTGAAGTAGATTGACGTTTTGAGTCCTCCTCTTTTTGGTGGCGGTCGGTTTCTATCGGTCGCCATCTCGACTCAAGGGGACCGGCTGCGTATAATGAGAATGTTCTTTTCAATGGTGGTTCGAGGTGGCGGATCGAGGACCGAGGCGGCGCATTGCAGAGTGCCGCTAGCGAGATGGTCGGGGCTCTCTTTGGAGCACTTAGTTTTTCTTTTACCTGCCCAACCAAACACAAGGAGCGAAGGCGCATGAGCAACGTGAATGCAAGGTTAAGACTACTTAGTCTTATCTCGCTTATCTGCGCTTCGATTTTGACTTCGAGCTGCATAACCTACTGGGCGTATGACACGCTTGATGAGGACGGGAAGCGGATATTCGACGAGATTCGGTATGTCGCCACGTCGAATGAGCTCAACGCATTTTTAGAGACTTCGCCGGATGCGCGAGATGAATTTCTCAAGGAGTTTTGGAAAAAACGTGATCCCACGCCTAATACGCCTGTCAATGAGTTCAAGATCGAACACTACAAGCGTCTTGCCTACGCTGAGAAGCACTTCCGCTGGGGCCGGAAACCTGGGTGGAAAACAGACCGCGGCAAGGTTTTCATCAAGTATGGCAAACCGACGCGAATAGATAGCAGGCCGATAGGTGACATCAATGCAGGTGGCGGCTGGGGCTCAAAGCCATACGACGAGTGGTGGTATGACTACATTCCATACGTTGGCACCGATGTAAATTTCCTCTTCGTCGATGTTTATATGACCGGCGAATATGTTTTGGCTGGCTCCATGGGCGAGACGAGTAACGATCCGATGAAGATCGTTGAGAGCTCCGGGTTCTCTGCTGGGCAGGTTGAAGGTACGGACACAGACATCGAATTGGCAGCGAGTTCCGCCGAGAAGAAGGCCACAGAAAGGGACTATGAACGACAGAGGAGCACAAGGGTCGGCGGCGGAGTTTGGGAGACGAAGGCGGATGGGACGACAAAAGGCGACGAGACGATAATCGACATTGAGCAGGGCGTTCCCGATCCATTTAAGGCTGCCGTCCCCATAACGCTCGAAGAGTCGACGCTCGATCTGACTGTGGGCATACTCACATTTGGCTCGCAAAGCCGCACGAACATGGTGGAGTTCGACTTCGTCGTTCCGAATGCCGATCTTCAGTTTGAGCGGATTGATGACGCTTTCCAGGCCGAGATGATTATCTCCACGCGCCTCTATGATTCGGAAAGAACGTTGGTCGGCGGAACAGTGAGGCGCCGGTTTGCTACCGAGGAGCATGAGAAGGAGACAATAGCTGACGACAGGTTCTTCACATACATAGCCGGCGCCCTCTTAGGGACGGGTGTCTATGAGATTGAGGCCGTAGCGAAGGACACTCGTTCTGAGATGTATGGATACGTCAGGCAGATATTTGAGGTGAAGATAATCGATCCCTATCATCTGAGTC